>NZ_QJTG01000023.1:0-66772 GCF_003217275.1 Bacillus sp. 196mf | reverse complement strand
TTTGGCGATGCCTTTGAAACCAACTTTACTTTTTAATTCTCCGTTATATCCTGCTACAATCATGCCAGTTAAATAATCAATAACTGCCATCGTCAATAAGATTTTCAATGTTGCATCCCATCCTCCCAAAAAATACCCACAGAAGCCACCAAAAGTGGCAATAAAAGTTTTTAATAATACATCAATACGATCCATCTTTTCCTCTCCTTTTTTAGATAATAAAAATAGACCAGCTTATGGCTGCTCTGGTTTCTCGTCTATTAATTTTCGAACTAAATCTTTTAATGTGGATACTTCATTTATAAGCATTGAAACTTGCTCTTTTAATTGTTTATTTCCTTCCTTTACTTCCTTCAATTCAATATGCATCTTTTGAGTGGCTGCGATATGAATTGCCAAAGTTCCATATATATTAACAGCCTTACCATCTTCTGATTTGAATATTTCATCGGTCTCTTCTGCTATAAAACCATAATTCGCTACAATATCTTTTGTTGTGAACGGCTCTTCTCCTTCTTCTTTTCCTTCTCTCATCTTATACAACTTTTCTACTTCCGTTTTTAAGTTGTAACTCCTTGGTTGCAAAGCCATAATTTTTTCTACAGGATCAAACGGCAAATCCCTAATATTAGCTTTAATATTCTTAGTTGATTTATTGTAAAAGTTCCCATTAACAGTTAGACTTCGGCATTCCAAATCCCTAAATTCAGTACCGTTATAATTCTTAACTTGAAGAGAATTTTGATATCCCGAAACATGAGATGCTCTCACTCGTATATATGCTAGTCTTATATCAGCATTAGCATTATCATCATCAATTAAGACACTATTCTGATCAGATGGTTTATTTCTATTTCTAAAATAAAACTTACCTGCATTACTATCGTAAAAATGTTCCTCATTAGAAGCTAGCCAAATTTGAGAATGAGCCATAACATTAAAACTTTTTGTTGCTTCCATGTTAATATTAGTACCGCCATTATCCCATGTAGTTTCCAACCTCATTGTTCTCTTAGCTCTTAATAACAGAAAATCATCGCTTCTTACGTTAATTAATCCCTTAGAATCTATGAGAACATGTCCACCCGCACTCAACTCTAACCTACCACCACTATCTCTAAAGAACCCTACAGTAGCATTTGTTTTAAACATATTATTACTAATTTCATTAACCATACCAATTGTTCCCCAAGCATTTGCAAAATCTGTTTTATTCGGCGTCACTTGTGTAATTGCTATAGAACCTACAGTATCTGTTGAATCTTTCCCCAAAAATAAAGAAGGCTGAACCCCACCATCATTACGCGTATAAAATCCCCAATAACTTCTTACAAGCCCATCCTCTTTTAATCGAACATTAGATTTCATTATCTCTACCCATCTAGGGTCATTCGATTGCCGGGAAGTCCTAATATTCATCCCTTCCAAAACATCCCCTTTAAGATGTTCGGCTGTAACGTATCCTACAAGGTTGATTTTATTAGCCTGGACTTGAATTTGTTCTGCAGTTTGATTGATAGATGAGATAATATTGCCCTTTTTGACTGTAGAATTAATTTCATTACTCATTACAGATAACTGAGAAGTATGCGAATCCACTAAAGCCTTACTTCCAAATTGACCGTTTGCTTCTGTTTTCGTATAAACATCATTTTTCTCAGCCTTTAAGTCAATACGATTAGATTGCTGATTGATAGTTGTTTCCATTTTAGAAACTTTACTATCAAAATCAGAAGTAGCCACTTTCTTTCCGATTTCGCCTACAAGTTGGTCATAGTTAGCATAGTCTTTCGGATTCTCCATGAAACTAGAAGGTGTAATACCTTGTTGTAGTTGTGGTTGCGATACCCAAAGTCTACCGTTTTTTCTAATAACCACCATGAAACGTATCGTAGTAACACCTGATGCAGGAGCCGGCATAGTTACACTAATAAATTTCCATGATCCATTAGTCAGTAACGGTACAAGTTGTACAACTTTATTCGTAACCCAAGTAGAACCATTGTAAAATTCAATCATTACAAATGCTGTATTATCTATCGTAGCAACTGCATCTGTGTAGAACCATGCAGATAACACATAATCACCGGAGTTAGGAGATACAGGTAATGATTGATAGAACGCTGCATTTTTGTCTACTGTCTGCCCGGACGATTCTAATTTAACGGAATTCATACCGTCATGGTTTCTCGCTGTTTCTGGTACAGCTGTAAAGTTACTGCCGTTTGGACCGACACTCCATTTAGAAATACTCGGTTTTCTACTCGTTACAACTCCTGTAGTAGCGTTTATTACTCGGTCTTCAAATGCAGCATTAAATAGTAAGTTAGTACTTCCTAATCTACCCACATACTCTTGCATTTGAGTATCTGTTACTTTGGATTTGATTTGATTATTCAACTGTGTGATATCACTCGTGTTTTGTTGAATAATTCCCCCTTGTTTGCCCTGTGTTTGCGATAGAGTTGTAATGGTTTGTGCATTAGAATCTGTTGTTTGTTTAACTTGATTCAAGGTAGTTTGCATTGTACCTTGATCTTTTTGAACAGTTGATACAGTAGTTTTTACACCATCCACACTTTTTTCAATTTCGGTTGTTTTCTTGGTGAATTCATCGGTTGTTACTTGATCTTCTGCCGCTGGTCTATATTCAGTTGCTTTATTTCCAATTTCAATTTGCCATTCTTTAAGTTCAACCATACCTTTTACATTTCGAATTAAACTATTTAGATAACCAGTTTTAATTGCTTTATTTTTTATTGTAACAACAGCAGAATAACGAACCCAACCTTGAGAGGTAGCGACTTTGTCTTCTATACGAATAGGTAGCCAAACTTGCTCATTATCTTCATATGTCACTGATAATTCCATACCAATCCAAGGGCTAGGTGTTCCCTTCGAAAAAGCTTGTGTTCTAGCCGTAATAGAAAGAGCAACTTCTTGACCTCTAATCATTTCGAAAGTATCAGGAACAAATTTAAAAGATTTTAAATCAGTATTTGAAATGTTCGTTCCAGTATCAGATTTAAGTGTGCCACCTGTATTTAACAGAAGGTTACGTCCGCTAAACTTCATATCATTAAACTTTTTCTCAACACTCTCTAATTTTTCACTAGTCTTCCCAGCTTGTTCTTTAATTTCGGTTGTTGTTTTCTTTAGTCCGTTTGTATCGGATTGTATATCAGTTATCGTCTTTTTTGTACCTTCTACAGTTTGTTCAACTGTATTTAATTTGTTACTGATTTCAGTATCTTTTTTTGTTAACGATTCAATAGAAGCTTTAAACCCATCTGCGGTTTGCTCTGATTTCGTTACACGTTCCGTAAGCTTTCCTTGTTCATTTTGAATATTGCTAACAGTAGTATTTACACCTTTAATACTGTTTTCAATCTCCACTGTCTTTTTAGTAAAATCAGTTGTTGTTACTTGATCTTCTGGCGCTGGTGTCCATGCTGTAGCAACGTTAGCTAATTCAAGTTTGACGTTTTTTACATACGCTGTACCTTCAATACCTTCGCCACCATATATATACAATCTAGAAACTTTAGTACCGTCAAATTTTTCATGAAGTTTCATGGTAAACGTATAGCGTTCCCATCTATTAACTTCACTTACATTAAACACATACTGACCACTGTGAAAGCTTTGTGCTGTGTTACCTTCAATAAAATGATGTAAACCACCGTTTATACGGAAACCTTTTGTATCTGACCAAATATCCATACTAATAGTAATTTCTTTACCCGCGACATTATTTCTCGCAAATTCTGCAACCACATCTTCAGCTATACCCATCCATCTATTTTTTTGACCGATGATACTGTTTTTATTAATAAACGCTACAACTGGATAACCGAAAGTAGTTATATCTAGATGGGCATGATAACCTTTTGTTGGATCTGCTACACCACCGTTATACCCACTTCCCCAACCAGATGCCTGAAGGTTCCCATTTAACGATTTGTCCCAACTTATAGAATCATTAACAATATAACTAGAAAAATTAGAGTTTTTAAGCGAATTTCGTCCATCTAGTTTTGTATTATCTACTTGCGTTTTAAGTTCTGTAAGAGTCTGTTTCGTCCCCTCAGCTGTTGTCTTAATCTCGTTTGTCTTCTGCTCCAACTGTGACAAGCCTTCATTCGTTTTCGTTAGCTCCGATTTCTCTGCTTTTTGTTTAAGAGCCTCATTTGTTTGACTCATAGATGTGTTAATATCTTGGAACTTTTTAACGTTACCATTCTTATCAGTTTCATAGATTTGTTTACCAATAAATCCATTGTTAATTTCCTCTTTTGTAAACACTCCAGATTTATCAGCTTTATCTTTTAACTGTGTATTAATCCATGTTTGATCCACTTTTCCATTAACTTGCTTTTGAACATCCACTATTTGTCCAGCTATTTCTTGCGCTTTACCTTCCACACTTTGAACCTTTTGATTCAATTCTGTTTTAGCTGTTTCAATATCTTCCTTAACCTCTTTAATACTTTGCTTTAATGGTCCTGTATCTGGAGTAACCCTTTGCCATTGACCACCTTTCCAAAGTTTCTGCACCTTATTTTCAGGATCAGAACTATCTATCCACAAAGTTTTCCCATCACGTAAATTCTCAGTAGGAGCTGTTGGTTGTTCAATAATATCAACCATGTTCTGCTCTATATATTTCTGCGTTGTTTCTGCCAAATCTTTTGCTGTTTGGCTTTCTTTTTGTGCCTGATCAGCTTTATCTTTAGCATCAATGATGTCTTTGTTTTGTTCCTTTACTTTATTATTTAATTGGTCAAATAACTCTTGCGGAACCTTGTCATACAATGAACTTAGTATTTTTTGGTATAATCTACGTAGTTCATCATTTTGATCGACGATTTCACGATAATCACCAAATACATAGTTATCTTGTGTAAGATCTTTAAAAGATTCATCACCAGCAATAGCTCGCGCTTCAAGATACAACTTAGGTGTAAACCCTTCATCTATAATTCGAATTGTATCTCCTTCATTGATTTCTTCATGTGATAAACCAGGTATTCTTGCTATATTTTGTGCATCGACTCCATAAGAAACGGAAGCATTCACAAGCTTACCCATTTCCGTTTTCATTAAAGTCAAAAGTCTCTCAGGAGACATATTTTGATCGTCTGTTTGTGGAGTGTAGAAAGCGAATTTATGTTTTCCGTTCTCATTCCAGCGTTGATAAGCTGCATCATCTACAAGATAAGGAACCCCCTTATTTATGGATGAGATTGTAATGAATTCCCCATTTTCTTTTTTTACAAAACCTAATAAAGCTGTACAAATGCTTTGAGAGTTCTCAATACGTTTAATTCCTATTAAATCTTTACCAAAGGTTACTTCTTTTCTTGTATCTCTTCCTCGTTTCTGAACCATATCCACATAGCGTCCAACGATTTTAGAACCAACAACTTCAGCACGATATTGAAGTTCTAATTCAAATGAAGCGGCAATTTTCTTAAGTAAATCCAATGGATCTGTAAATTCTTCAATTACCATTGAATGCGCTCCATCATGTTCGGTTTTACCTATTGTCCACTTCGTCCCTTTAAGAGCTATTTCCATACATTGTTTCAATGTTTTACTTTCTAGTTTTTGTGGCTCAATAATTCCTGCTTTAGCAAGCTGAATCCATTCACCAGATGCATAAACCATTAATGATCTATCTTTAGAATCTTTTTCCGTTTCTGTAATTACATAAGGAACGATTCTACCACCACGTACTTCCTTTAGTACTAAATTTTGTTGTACAAGTGTTGCTGCATGATCTGTATTTTCGAATACCCTAAACTCTAGAGTATCGATATTATTTTTGATTTCCCAATGTCGTTTGTCATCCCAATAGTCTTTCGGTTGTATATCTGAAACGATTTGATTTGTTTTAAAATCAACGACATGTAAGTCTCCACTTGGTGTTCTCATCTAAACCGCTCCCTATACGTTAATTCCGCTATTCCTACATTAGCTGGTCGTATTATGACTGCATTTTGCCCTCGCTTTATAACAGGGAATGAACTAAATATATCTTTTAATGCAATTGCATTTGTACCGTTTATTGTTACTAATGATCTTTCTGTATCTATCTGTATTTTGTCTCCTATATCAAAAATATAAGGAGTCTCGTCTATTGTTAAAGTATTAATCTTCCAAAACTTAACATCTTCAATAAACGCGACATCAACTGGCGGATTTGCACCATAAGCAATACACCCTACAGCTATTTTTGCTACTGGTCTAGCTGTCATAGGGTTACTGTCAGAATTGTCTCGCCATGTACGAACAAAACTAGCATCATCTATTTCGGTGTTCTTACGATATTTAGCAAAATAGAAGCTCCATTCTTTCCCTCTGCGAGCTACTGAAACGTGTCCTCTAAAGTCGTTAAATGTATCAGAGTACATGCCCCTCTCGTCAGCAATCCACTTTCTAGAACTTCCTGGATCAATAATTGCTTGCGCTGTTGTCATTTCATGACTCATATATTCATCAGCCATTGCTAATTCAACTATCACATTGTCATTAGCATCTAAAAGCATTACTACCGTTTTGCCCATTCTGTTCCAATGTTCAGACTGAAATTTCATTTGTACATCAAGTTTAAAATCTTGAATAACTCCACTTGTATTAGGAATTGTTCTCTTCATAAATGGACCATGCCACTCATCATTCGCTCCTGTTCCATACGAATCGGGTGTAAAAGCGTATCCTTGCCAAACTTTCATAGCCCCTGAACTTTTATAAATTCCTATTTTTCCAGTTATCGCTTCCCAAATGGTTAAATTAGTCATTTCGTCCCATATGAGACGATCATTTTGTTTCACAACACGAGTTTTTACCCCTGTGGGATAACCAATCCTAAAATATTCATCATCATTCCATACATCGAGATAAGGACTCTGTGCGCCCACCTTTATATCAATAATTGGATTTGACTCTACAGAACCTTTATTAAGAAAACTAGTTTTTAAGTCACCATTTGCGATAGCCAAGGTTTTCTTTTGTACAGGACCTAACTTATATGGCATTGGACAAATGAACGTAAGAGTTCCTGTCCCAAGTGTTACAAATTCATCTAGATCAAAACTATCATCCACAACCGCTAAATATGTTCTATTTGGTTCTACATCAAAAATAAGCTCTACTGGTTGATCCGTTATTAACCAACTTGCAATTTCTTCTTTTACCATTTCTAAATCAGCATCATCAGGAACTATGACCCCTACAGGAATTGATAAAACACGCATTTCTGTTTGAGTATTTAATAATCTTGCTCCTGGATAGCCTGGGGTACTTAGAAAATTCCGTTTCAACGGTGCCCAAGTTGGTCTTTTCCAACTTTTTGCAATTTGAATATAATTTTTACGTTCATTGTTAAATTTGAAAGAGCTCATTTTGACACCTCATTTCTTTATAAAAGAAACCCAAACCTAAAAGTCTGAGTTTCTTTTTGCTTCTCTTTCTTGATACTCGGTTGTATAACGATAAGTACCGCGCGCCACGTCTCTTCCTTCTAAACTAACAGGTACTTCCACAACTAAATCACCACCAAGCATTGGAATTACTCCACCACCTGATGAACCAGATCCGTAATTAATCACTTGATTTGATACGCTGCCTGCCATAGCTTGTCTACTATTTGACATGCTTCCATACACACCACTCATGACAGACTTTAATCCGGATAACTCATTCATAGAACTAGCCATCATACGGCTCATATCACCCATTAATTGATTCATAGTTCCAGTAATACCGAGGGATCTTTCTTTTGAAGATAACGGTGTAACTGTGATAGAATTCCCTCTTTTAGTAAACAGTTCGGGTCCTTTTTCTCCAGTAATAAATGAGCCATCTCCTACAGGTTTTCCGCCTTTCGCAAGCATTGGTACATGCGGAATAGTCGGCGCGCTAACTCCTGGAATTTCATTTAACAATTCTGCTGGTGTATTAAAGCCATCTATAAATTTATTAATAATACGAATGATTCCGTTGATAGCTGTACGAATACCACTCTTAATTCCATCCCAAACGCCTAATACCGCTGACTTCATTCCATCAAATGCCCCACTAACAGCGTTTGTTACCCAACGAACAGGAGTCATAATAGCTTCTTTCAATCCATTCCATACAGAAGATGCGGTTGATTTAATACCTTCCCAAATGTTTGAAAGTGTGGATTTAATACCATTCCAGATACTACTACTTGTACTACTGATCATATTCCAAACCGTAGAGATAGCTTGTTTGATGTTATTGAATACCGAACTTGCTGTAGAAACAATTGAGTTCCATAAACTAGAAAGATAGCTTTTAATTGCATTCCATACAGCACTTGTAGTGGAACTAATCGTATTCCATGTATTCACAAACCAATCTTTTATTGAGGTGAATATTGGCGTTACAAAAGCTACTAGACCGTTCCAACATGATTGTAAGAAATTCTTAACAGCATTCCATACAGACATTGTTGCTGAACTGATTGTATCCCACACAGCAATGATCCATGACTTGATTTGTTCAAAAATCGGCATAACAAATGCTACAAGTCCATTCCAACAGGAAACTAAGAAATTCTTAATTGTTTCCCATACAAAACTTGTAGTAGAACTAATGGTATTCCAACATTCAGAAATGAAATTCTTGATACTTTCAAATATCGGCGTAGCAAAGTATAAAATAGCCGTCCAAATTGCTTGTAAGTATTGAGTAATAAAACCCCATACAGTTTGAATCACTGTGGAAATACCATTCCAAATCATAGAGAAGAAATCAGCAATTCCTTGTAAAATAGGAGTTAGAAAGGCAACTAGTCCATTCCAAGTAGTAATGAAAAACTCACTAATCGCTGTCCACACTTCAGAAGTAGTTTGACTAATGCCATTCCAAACTTCTGATAGTGTTTCAACTACTCCATCCCAAATCCCAGTCAAATACTCCACGATGGCATTCCATGTTTCCATAGTCGTTTCAACAATCAAATTCCATGTTTCAGATAGAGACTCCACGATTCCATTCCATAGTTCTGTTAAAATTTCTTTAATGGCATTCCAAGCTGAAGAAGTAGATTCACTCATACTTTCCCACATTTCAGTTGCCCATTGGGATATTCCCTCCCAAATTCCTGTTAGAAATTCTATAATGGAATTCCAAACTTCGATGGTCCATTTTTGGATATCATCCCAGTTTTTATAGATGGCAATTCCTATAGCTGCTATAGCGGCTATGATAAGAGGAATACCAGCAACAATTCCTGCTGCTGCAGCCGCTCCAATACTAAACAAACTCATGACCGCCATAACGATCGGAGCAAGAGCCATAACCGCGCCAGAAATGACACCAATAGCAACTGCGATAGCTGCCAAAGTAGCTGCTAATTCAGGATTACTAGAAATCCATTCAGAGAATTTAGAGACAAGATCTGCTATAACTGCAAGAACAGGCTGAAGAGCAACTTGTAAATCTTGCATTGCTTGTTGAAATTTAACCGCTGGAGATGCATCTATTTTAGAAGTAGCACCCTGTAAGTCTTCTACTCCTTTTTTTAAATCGACTTGTTTACCTTCCGCTTTCAAAATGGTATCGATGATTTTCTTCCCTTGGTCTTCCCAAAGAGTACCGAACATCTTCGTGCCAAGTGCATTTCTGTCTGTTGCATTTTCAACACCAGCTAAAGCCTTAGTTGCTTCAAGCATAGCCTTTTGTCCATTTTCACCACCGCCAGCAATTGCCTGACCCCATTTTTCAAACTGATCCGCCGAGATTTTTGTTTTATCTAAAACCTCTTGCATAGATTTATCTACACCCGCACCAAATTCGGCCATTTTAATACGACCTTCTTTTACACCCGATATGTTCAACAGGATTCGCAACATCCTGCCAGTTCTCTTATGAACTTCTGTACATCACTATACAGACCAGACTATATCATCATCTTTTATATAAGATGCTCCCCATTTCGGATGTCATTGGCTTACACCCTACGCTTTTCAGCTAGTCGTTGCACGTTCCTTTGTTAAAGGCTTCGCTCAGTATTGTCTCTTTTGAGAGTTCCACTGAATTAAGGGAGTTTTCTATGAATGTCACCACTCATAGGGACAATTTTTTATCCAATAGGTTATCTATATTCCAACTTTTAGTATCTACTCCTGCTGACATAATTCCTTGGACTTCTTTTGCCGAAAATCCAGCTTGAATCATCTGATCCCCATATTCTGCGATAATATCTAATTGTTCTGGGGGAAATCCCGTTTTTAATAATGTATTCACTAACCCCAATGCTTCCTCGTTCGTAATACCTAGCGTTGCACCAACCTCATTGGTTTCTTGTATAAGTTCATTAAAATCAATTCCAGCGTAGGATGCTGCAATAGTCGCTGCCCCTTTAACCACAGCGGCATTTGTTTCATCAGAAGCATCCTTATTTAATGCCCATTGTCGGCGAACACCTTCTAATGCTTCTTCAGCATCAATACCATACGTACTAACGCCCCTAATAGCTTCTTCCACTGATTTTTTCGAAGACTCTGGAACATCAAAAGTGATATCAATCTTAGTTTTCAATTTTGACATATCCATTGCTTTTTCAACTGCTGTTGCGATTCCGCCACCAGCTGCCATTCCACCAATGACGTTTTCGAGTCCTACTTTGAGTCCTTCAAACTTTTTCTCAGTTCTCCCAGCTTCTTGTTGTAAATCTCTCAGTTCATTCCGTACTTGCTGAATTGAATTCCCAGCATCCACAGATCGTAGCGCACGTTGTAACTTTTCAATATCAGCTTCAGTTCCTAAAGCTTCACGACCAATAAGACCAATTGCTTGTTCTAACTGTCGACTTGTAGCCGATCCACTTTTAATTGCATTTACAAGACGATTACCTAATGCACCTGCAAAATCATCCACGCTTTTGCCTGTAGCGCTAAAAAACGTTTCTAATTGTCTTGTTGAACTTGCCACATTTTCTTGTTCAGCTTTCATATTACCAAGCTTATTTTTCAAACCATCAAGTGACCCTTGTGTAAATTCAATTTCACGTCTAAATGCACGATATTGTTCTTCCGATATCTTTCCGTTTTGGAATTGCGCTTGAACCTGCTGCTCCGCTTCTTTTAATTTATCGAGCTTTTGTGTAGTGTTTTCAATTTGTTGTGTAAGCAACTGTTGTTTTTGGGCTAATGCTTCCACATTACCAGGATTAAATTTTAAAAGGCGCTCTACCTCTTTCAGTTCGGTCGCTAAGCTATCACTCTGTTTATTTACATCTTTTAAAGCGTTTTGTAACGGCTGCGTATTCCCACCAATTTCAATCGTAATCCCTTTGATTTTTCCTCCAGCCATTCTTTCACCCCTTTCTTAGAATGAATCAAAGTCTTTTTGGTTTGCTTTTCTGACTTTTTCTTTGTCTGGATTCTCCATTTCAGCGAATTCTGCAATATAATCAAAACAATCTCCAATTGTCATGACTTCCAAATCCCAATGCGTTAATTTCGCTTTATAACAAAGAGCAAGGAACGTATCAGTGGTTAATTCTTCATCACTGAACATCCCTTGCTCTCCATTACTTTTCTTTATTTTTTTTTTGCGCCCATCGTACTTTGAATCATATCCATAATTTCTGGAATAATCTCTGAGATAGGGAATTCATCAAAACCGTCTAACCATGTAATTGGATCATCAATTTCTGGATTTGCTGTTTTCGCATATAACCAAACTAAATCATATACAACTTCAAAATCTAGCTTACTTAAATCTGCGTTTGCTAAATCAATAGTGGCTAGTGAACCCTCTTGAGGATTTGAAGGAGACAAAATCCCTAACTTAAACATATCAGCAAATAAATCACGTCTGAATTGCGCTTTATATCGTTTAACAGTAGCTGCTGTACTTTTTAATCGGACTTGTTTCCCGTCTATTGTAATTGTCTTTTCCATTTACTATTACGCTCCTTTTGGTGCTGCTGGTGTTTTTACATATACTTTTTTGTACCAGTCGTTATAAATTGCTTGTGTTGTTTTAGCAGTCGTTTTCGTTTTAACCATTGGTCTTCCACCAGGTACTAAAACAATTGGGCTAGAAACAAACTTCAGTTCATTTGTATTTGGTTCAGCCGAACTTGTTTTTGTTTTAGATGCAAGTGTTGGACGACTTGCTGAACAGTTATACATAACATGTCGAGTTGCATTCACGTCACCATCAAACTCAAATAATAAAGCGAATGGTTTTCCTTTTGCATCAGCTAATTCATTTAATACGCCATCCGTTTCGTCTAATTCTTCACCGAGTGCATCAATAGCAAACTTTTCTGGAATAGTAGCAATACTTAATGTTCCGTCGTAACCCTGATTATTACTTGCCGCGTAATAAAGCATGTCATCTGCATAGAATTCAATTAAATCACCGCGTGGCTCAAATGTTAGTTCAACTCCACCAGGTAATGGCATTGGTGTCCCAAATGTAACTAAGAAATCTTTAATATCAAATGGCACGTAATGTACATTTTTCAAACCGAATGTTACCTTGTTTTCATTCATTTACAACAACCTCGTTTCATATGTTTTTTGAAATAATTTCTCAGATTCAATAAAAATCCCATACGAGTCATAAGGTATTTCATGATCGTCTAGGGCCTTTTCCAGCTTGGCTTCTGCAACCAAGTCCTTTTTTGTGGTATAAAGTTCGATATTTACATCATTTATCTTGTGATAGACCTTGTTATCAGCCATTAAATTTGCTGAACCATCCACAAGAAAACAGATATAAGGCGGCTCCGGAACTGGATTACCAGGTGTTGCTGTGAAATGCGAATAAGCCACAGGATAACCTGTAGCTTCAAGAATTTTTGTTAATTCACCTAATATCATTATTCAAGCGCCCTTTCAATACGTCTTGGCAATTCATCAATTACATACTCTTCAACTGGACGAATATGTACTTTCTCTGGTACTCGTCCACCATCAGCTTTCGCATGACCATTTTCTAAAAGATGCGTCAATTGCCCTTTTGTATTATGGATAACAACAGCTTTATCAACTTTTTTCTTACGCCAGCCTTTTCGATAACCACCTGTTTTTTTAGGACTATTTTGTCTTAACTTATCTACAGCGATATCAGCTACATCTTCTTGCGCTGTCAGTAATTCTTCTTCCACAACATTTGCATATCTTTGTAATTCTCTAGCAAGCTCTCCCGCAAAATCGTTCATATTAAACATGCTCCTTTGCGATAATAGTCAATGTTTGATACATTTCATCATCATTCATTGGCGGTTCGATAATATCAAAGATACGGCCTTTCATATTGATTCGCATTTCTTCTGTAATATCAGAAGTATAAGGAATCACAAAACGATAAACCCGTGTAGCTTGTGAAGCTGAAGCTTCAATGTACTCGGAACCTTTCATCGTTTTTATCATTGACCAGGCTTTCTTTAATTCTTGCCAAGATGTTTCGATTACTTGATTTAATTCATCTTTTATTACTACAGGTTGCTCAATGCTAATTCGATTCCTGAAATCACCTGTATTCAGCGGTTTTTTATACTGAAAAGGACGCATATTAATCACCGTCCAACTTAATTTCTTCTAAAGCTTTTCCAATGCTTAAACTATTAATCTGGCTTAAAAAATTCTTATCAAAATACTCTAAGGCATCGTTATAAACATAACGAGAGCGTTCAAAGACTAATTCCTTGAACACCTCGTCAATATTAAGATCATAATTACCACAAACCCTAGTTAAATCTTTATTGGATGCAAATAGGATGCGTCTTAGGTTTGCATCTTCATCATCACCTAATCGCATCCTATCTTTGAATTGCTGTAATATTTCATTTGAAATTACCTTATCCATTCACATCATTCCTTATTTAGTTGCTGGTGGAGTTGGTGGTGTGAAAGAAATTTTCAAATCATAAACAAGAGCTGCTTTATTATCTTTTGGTTTACCATTAGCAAACTGTTTGATTGTATAAAGCGTAGCATCTTCAATCGCTAATGTTTGGTCAAACTTTTTAAGTTTGTATCCACCTGCTATTGCTGCGATATATTGTCCTTTCACAAAGAATAACGCTTTTCCAACTGGAACTTCTTCAGATTCAACAGTTTGAATGTTATAAGGTAATGCCATTACCCATTGGCCATTAGCAGTTTGAATTGTGTTACGTGCTTGTACACCAATTGCATCTACAGGATTGACAACCATCACAATTTTATTTAACACTTTACGAGATTTTCCTTTTCCATCAACAGATAAAGCTTTTACTACTTCATAAAGCTCACCAGCAATTACTTCACCATTTTCAGAAGGAGCAAATGTTAGTGTACCGGATGATTTTTTATCAGTAACCGCGCCTGTAGTTGCATTTACATCTTTCATTAAACCTACAGGTTGATGTGCTACTGATCCACCACCATTTACAAAGCCAAACTCTAAACCAACAGAATAACTTTCTACTAATAATGTTCGAACGTAACGCTCTACCCATACTGGTCCTAATTCAAGCATGTCATTTGGAATAGCACTAAATGCAGTTAATTTAAGTTGTCCAATTTGTTCTTCTCTAAAGGCTGCATTTATTTGCCCTCTAATATCACCGAATAATTCTCCCCATGCATATGCTTTTGTTGCGTCAGAATAAATAAACTTCGTTACTGCTCCTAAATCTTGCATTCCAATTGCTTCAAGTAATGGATGTTCAGTTACTAAATCTTCAAATACACGTTCTTGTGTAGTATATGGAAGAATTGAATCATCCTTAAATCCCCCATCTTGTACAACTGTATTAAAGAATTTACGTTCTTCAGACGTTAAAACGTTTTGTCCACGTGACGTCAAAATTTGAGCGTCTTGCGCTTCGATACGTGCTTGTGCTGAAATTTTTTCTGATAAATCCGTTACAAGAGTATCAAACATATCATCAAATGCAGCTGATAAATCCTCCATTTTTGTATCTTCCGCTTTCACCAGATTCATATATGCTTGTTTTTTCGCTTCAAAGTTTTCCATTGTACCTTTAATTTTCATAACCATAATTGTTTCCTCCTAATTTTTGAGAATTAAAAAAACCTTTTACGTTTTTGATTGCCCTCCACTTGTAAATGTGGTGGTTCTGGATTAGGTTTATTTGATAAATTCATATTTTGTTGTAAGTTATTCGTTACCCTATTAATAATCTGTTCCAACTGTTCATCAGTAATACCACTATCACTTTCTCGATTATCAAATTCTACTTTGTCAGCAAAACCTTCTTGTACTGCTTGTTCAGCAGTAAACCACGTTTCAGCTTCTAATAAATCTGTAATCTCTTCACGACTTTTACCTGTTTTTTGCTGATAAATTGAAACTATCGACTCATCATACGCTTCGAGTGCATTCAATGTTTTTTGAATATCCTGCTTGTTCCCATAAGCTATTGTTGACGCTTCATGAATCATCATTCGTGAGCCTGTGCGCATAACAATCTCGTCAGCAGCCATTGCAATAATCGATGCAGCAGAAGCTGCTAGTGATGTAACTTCCACAATGACTTTTTTATCTAAGTCCTTTAAGTAATTATAAATCTCAACACCTTGATCGGCATCCCCACCACCACTGTTTAGTTTAATTTTAACTGTAGATGCTCTAACTTCTTTCAAAGCGCTTCTTACACTTTCAGCACTAATAGCATCGTACCACCAACTGCTACTACCGATATAACCTGATAACACCATTTCGTGCTCATCATTTTCTGGATTAACTGCATTAGAAAACTGATAAGGAATATGTTGTATTTTATTTTTCATTCTTATCACCTCCTTCAATTGAATTTGCAGATTGATAATTCTTCGTAATTACAAATTCATCTAGTTCTGGATTATTAGAGCGTTCAGCACCAAACAACTTCCTCACCTCATTTCTAGTGAATGCACCACTGGCTACTAATTTATCAACAGCCTCAGCATGATCTATAATATCTTTCTCTTTCACGCCTGTTACTTCAATTTTTTCTCCTGATAGGAAATTCTTTTTTTCAATTAATTTCGCATTTAATTCATCTTCAATCTTTTTAATCAGAGGACTAATACAAAACTTTATATACGCTTTAATTGATGTTTCGTAATCTCCCATATCGCCACGAACTAATGCCGTAGGAATACCTAAAATATTAGCCACATGATCTATTAAATCTTTTTTTAATTTAGATAGTTCCTCTACAGACCTTCCATTATTTGAACCATCGGCAATTTCCGTATAATTAAAACCCTTTATCTTTGGAACAATTGCAAAAGCATTTTTACGAAACGCCCCAAACAATTTATCCATAAAGCTTTGTAATTTAGTAAGGTTTTCCCCTTCCAAATTCTGTGCAGATTCCATCTCAGCGGTTGCACGTATTTGATTAGAAAACATATTTGTCTCAATCATACGACTAAACAGTTGAGTGTAATCTTTAAATATTCCACTCATGAATTTTGTCAATTCTTCATTGTTATAAGTAATGTAGATAACCTCATCCATTTGAAATGACCTTTGAAACGTGTAATCCTTTACGGTTACATTTTTAAATACATCAGGGTATACTGCATATTCAACACGGTCAAAATGATCAGCAATGAGTAAATCATTTTGATCTGTAAGAATTGCCAACACTTCATTATCAAGTATCAATTTGTACACAAAATCTTGCCAAAAGTCAGCGGCACTTTGATCTGTATTCGGTCTAATATTCAATAAGTAATGCCAATCATTATATTGACGTGTATCCTTTTTCATCATCCGAAATTCAGACAGCGAAACGGTTCGAGCAATAAAATTAATACAAGTTTCTAAAGCTACTTTTTTTAAATACGCTCTTTGATTCGTTTCAATACCAAAGAAATCAAAATCATTTAGCATTGTATTAATCTCTTTATTTTTACCAAGTACATCCGACAACCAACTCATATTTCCTCCTCACCCCTTTCTTAAAAGTTTAATGCATTCAGCAAGTCTAGCGCTGCGCCAACATCTGTTTCTCTTACCTCATCCGCTCGATACATAGCATGTACAAACGCCTGGAATCCATCTGTTTTTCTACGAACTGGTTCTTTCTTCTCATACATTTTATTTCCATCTTTTTTAATAACAACGAGTACATTATTGGTATACCAACGCATTAACGGATTATCACCAAATACAATTTGACGATGTGCGAATGCAACTTCAATTCTAGGAGCAAGCAAACCATGAATAGCTCTCGGATTTCTAATTACTTCAACTTCAAATCCAGCGTCCTCAAAAAGTGTTCTTAATAAATCTGCACGATAATTATCCATTATGATTTTTTTGATATCATAATAGTTTCGCATTTCAACAAACCAAGCAACGATGGTATTTGGATCAATTGTTTCGCCTTCCACAACTGTCAGCAGATCTTGCTCTTCCCATTCTCGAATTGGTGCAAACTTCTTCTTACCAGCTATTTCAGCATCCTGTTTTTTCGAATAACTATAATATTTATCAACGAATTCCTTTCTAGCATACGAATGAGAATTCCATAAATAATCACCCTTACTTCTAAAAAGTAATCCACATGATGCGAAATCACGAATACTTGCATAATCAAGCGCACCAATACATTCATGACCTCGTAAATCTGGCAATTCACGATTAGTTGCTGCAATCTCTTCCCATTTTGCAACTGACCTTTCTAAATCTGTAACAGGTAAATTCATTCGTTTTGTCATGAACTCTTCTCTATTACTTGGGTCATCTTCTAAATCTTCGTATTCTTCTTTTATAGTTTCAAGTAACCCCTCAGCATATTCGCTCAATGGTTTAGATAACATAGGATTAGCAAGTTCCCAATTATCAATATCATCCACTTCAGTTTCATCATTCAATTTACAGATAAAAGGAAAGACAGCATTCGGACGTGCTTCACCGTTCAATACCTTCATTGCCTTTTCTTTTTGCTTATCTAAGAAACCGTCACGAACATATCCATCTGTACCAATGTAAAATTCACGTGGGTTTTTCTTTTTCCCTAAACCACTGATATGAACGCGGACATCTTTATTACTTTCGTATTGATGTATTTCATCAAATACAACCGCACCATCACGCAAACCATCTTTTGTATCACCGTTCGAAGTCCTAAACTTCAGTACACTTTCAGTAGCCTTTGAAACCGTTTGAGTTAACGTTGTTTTAAAGGCTCTTTTCAAGACCTCATTCTTCTTCACACATTTATGAACTTCATCAGGGCTTGTTTTCGCCTGTTCTTCACTATTCGCAACAACTGAAATGTTATACTCTGGAATGCCATGTAATTCACTAATTAAAAAATGAATAATAACAGAAATCAGACCATTTTTACCGCCGCCACGCCCTAACATCCATAGGAATTTACGATAAAATACACGTCCATTTTTCTTATAAAACAAAAAGACGAATGCTATTAAGAATTTTTGAAATGGTTGCATCGGAAAATACCACTTCTCACCGAAGTTAATACAATCCTCAATCATTTCATCATCAAAATACAAATCGTCTCTATTTAAAACGTATTTTTCTAGATATCCAATTAACAGTTCTCTTTCTTTATTGAACTTCACTTTCCCACTTCGATAAAGTTCAATATATTCTTCTACATATTTTTGCTTAATCATGTAAGATCACTTTTGTTATATCCTGTATCAGGGATAGTATTCTTAACAACAAACTTTATATCTCTCCCTAACGCAATTAAAGAACTGTTAATTTTATTCCTCTCACTTATAAGAGGGTGGGCCTTAACGAAAACTTGGGTTCCATTTTTGATTGTTACGGATTCCCCTTCTTTGGTTATCGTTTTATTAATTTTTCGAAATGCTTTAACTAGATCAATATAGCGTTCCACCTTTTCAACTTCAACTAAATCTTTCGTATCAATACTATTCATTAACTGTTCCTTTAACCTTACAATACTAACAGCCATCTACCCACCCCCCCTTACGCGCGTATTTTCGAAAAAAACCTGACAGTTAACCCCCTCCTCCGGTGCCCCTTAGAGCATTTTTTGATGAAATATTTTAAGGGGGGGTATTATTATCGAACCATTTTTACCACTTTTCATCGTTTTCCCATTTGTTCGGTTTCTTTTTGAATGTCCTACCGTGTTCTTTATTATGGCAATCCACACAGACTGTTTCTAAGTTATCCATTTCTAATGCAAGTTCTGGATGATACTCGAGCTCTTTTATATGATGGACAACCAACTGAATCTTCTTACGCTTTGCACTCTCACTGTACTCATTGGTATCTGTTTGTACTCGACCATTTCGTTTACACTCTTGGCACTCATAGTTGTCACGCTTCTTTACTTGTTCACGTACACTCTTCCACTCACCACTGTCATAGAACTTACGCTTCTGCTGTTTAGTTTTGTATTCCTTCATTACACATTACACCACCATCTACACACCACTTGCAGCGTAATCCGTCCTTTGATTTCGCTATTCGTTCACTATACTGTTCCGTATATCCACATGCTTCACACCTAAACTGTACAATCTTTTGTACCCTTTTACTTCTTAATAGATCGTCAATTAGTTTATTCATTAAACTTATATCGGCTTCTTTCTTTGCTGCTGGTGTTAGATTGTTATGAAATCCTTCTATTACTTCAATTAAGATTGGCAACTTCTCTACATCTACATACTCTTCAATATCATCTACCCCAACCGAATGTATAAGCGTACTAATTGCAATTGCTTTTTCAAGCTTAGTTAGTTGCATCTATCCTCACCCCTTATGTTTAAATCCTTTCTCCGTCTGTCTCTTTCTAGTAATTCTTTTATTGATGTTTGTTTCAGGTATTCCACGGAATAAAACATAGGTTTCCCGTCATATAGCTTGTAATACTTAACATCTATTCCAGCTTTTTTATGTGCTTTTTCAAGAGGTTTAAGGTATTTGATATATGCTTTCTTATCAATGAGCATAAGACCAAGCGCAGCAATCTTACCATTTAAAACGCTGTCCAATTACCCTCACCCCTTATCTTCTAATAAACTAGCAATCATTTTATTTAGTACACTTAATGTCGCTTCTCCACACTCTTTCTCTGTTGCACCGTTTACTATCGGTCCGAACTCTTCTTCTAATCGTTGTAAGTCAATATGTTTAGCAAGTGCATCCTCACCTACCGCTACGAGGATTGAGCTAACAATACCTATCTTCTCAAGTTTAGTTAATTGCATCTACCTCACTCCTTCTCTATCAAATGCAACACGTTTGCGCTTATCTTTCCTTAACAACAAATATAATTTATATCTGAATGTTTGAATCACTATCATTAATACGTTTGACAATTTCTGAAGCCATCTTCTTACCATTTAAAACGATGGGACATTCTACTGTAATATCTTTCAGTGCGCTCTTTCCCTTAAACCTACTCATAACCTTTTCCAACTTCTCCAATGCAGCCGTACATTCATTAGCAGCTTCCGTTACTTCTTTAATTCCTTTTAATGCTTCAGTTGTTTCAACATTTAATTCAATTGTTAATCCTTGAATATTCTTTTTTGTATCATTTGATTGTCGTTTATAATTATTAATCACCCACACATCTACAAAAGCACCATTACATTTTGGACAAACTGTTACTTCTCGATACTCTTCTTTAGATGGATGATAAACTTTATCCATATGACCACATACTAAACATTTAGCTTTATTAAAATACTTTTTCCCTTCATTCATCTTACTCACTCCTTATCTAATAAAACGATTGTTGTATTGTGTTTAAAACAATAAATACAACTTCTCCCTTCCAATCTTTTTCTTTCTCCTCTAAACGATGTCCCACAATCATTACAAACAAGTTTCACTATTTCATTACCATCAGAAATAACTTTAGATGTATTAACTTCTTCAATAAACCAAACATTAACCGGATATTTGTGTTTATTAATTGGTACAGTCTTATACTCAATTTTCTTTTGCATTATGTACTCTTTTCCTAATGTATCCAGCGCTTCCATAACTTTATGTAGTTCCTCTAAGGATTCAATACGCTTTTTGTATACGTCCACGATATCCACCACCTATGAAATTTTTACATAATAAAAAGCACCCAATTTGGGTGCTCGATATACTGATATATTCATAAAAAACATATAAAAAAACAGAGTAATTCACCTTTATCTATTTATACGCATCGCGATGCGTGTTATAATAAATATAGAAAGTTGAAAGGAGGTAATAACGATTTCTAGTAGGGAAGTAATTAAGAGGTTAAAAAAAGAAGGATGGTTTATAGTGAACATTGAAGGCAGCCACCATCAGTTCAAACATCCTTCTAAGATTGGCAAAGTGACTGTGAAACATCCGTGCAAGGATATTCCAAAAGGTACACTTCGCTCAATCTATAAGCAAGCGGGTTGGTGATAAACCACCCCTTGCTTTCCCTAATTATACAAGAAATCGTTATAAAAACAAATTATGAAAAAAGACTATTACGTTTATCCCGCTATCCTTGAAAAGTCTTCAGATGGTTACGGTATTTACTTTCCAGACCTTCCTGGTTGCGTTTCTCATGCAGATACACAAGAAGATGCTTTAAAGGAAGGTAGAGAAGCATTAGGACTTCACTTATATGGTATGGAAAAGGATAATGAATCAATTCCCGAACCGACACCAATTGATAAATTAGAATTAGATAAAGACGAAAATTCTTTTTTAATTGATGTTTGGATGCCACCACTTAGAAATAAAGACAAAACAACTTATAAAAGAAAAAATGTAACTCTTCCTTCTTGGTTAGAAGAATACGCAACTCATAAAGGCGTTAATTTTTCCGAGATCCTTGTAGAAGGTTTGGAAATGCATTTGGGCATTAAAGATAAAAAGAATACACCATAAAGGACGCCATGAGCGTCCTCTTTTTTATATAAGCTATTTGTTACTCATATTCATTTTTTTATTCTTCTTTGAACCGACACTATAGATAGGCACGTATCAGCTCAAAGAAGAGCAAAAGCTCTCCTTATGGACCGTTTAATTATTTTTGTATTCCTGCATAATCACAATTAGATTCGAAAGTTATCTTTGTAATTATGTACTTGCCCTATAAACGCCAGTCCATTCAAACAGACATCCATAAAGCTTTATTCGGTAACCAACCCATTAAAATTTTACAGTTACTATTAAAAATAGAAAAGAGCAACCATGCACCAGTCGCTCTTACGTAAAATTCTATGCTATTACTATAATTCATTTTTTCAATAGATACCATATGTAAAACTTACTGTAAGAAAAGTGTAAGTTCTTCAGCAAGCTTTATCCTTCTAGAAATTTCAGCATGCTTCTGATATACATAACTACTACTATAGCCCAATTCCCTAGCTATAGATTCTAATGTTTTTCGTTGTACATACTTACCAAATAGAATTTTATTTTCTAGCCCTTCAAACTTACTAATTAATATTTTGAGGTCGTACTGATCGTTCATCTTATTCGCTAGTTCATATTCTATAGCGGCTATGTGCTCTTCTAATTTCGCACCATCCGATTCAGCAGTTAACTTATACTTAGATAAATCACCAACACTCCAACGCATTAATTCTCTTTTACTTCTATGCAATTTATTTTCTAAATAAATGATTTCATCTTCCAACTTTTTATAATCTTTAAACCATTCAAACAAGGGTTGGTTCACCTGCTTCCTCTTTTACCATGTAAACTCATTTCTTCACGTTACGTTTATTTAACTGTTTTCTTAAATGCCCGTAACTCACATTAAACTTTTTAGCAATTTCAATATATTTCATTCCATGTTCTTTAAGTTTCATGGTTTCTTCACAAATTTCATTCCATTCATCTTCTGTTCTCTGTATGGATGTTTTAACAAAAACTTTACCACCCAAAACAACCCCTATTTCATTCAATCTCTTCCCTACTTCACACTTTGTCCAACAATACACAAAATCGCGAGAACATTTATTGTCACACTGACGGCAATGATTATCTGTTAATCCTATTACTTCCATTCTCGCTTCTTTTGGACTCATATAGTAACCATTCCTAACTTATCTACATGATATAAATAATCAACAGGTGCTCTATTAGTTTGTGGTACTACATACGCTCTTTTCTCAAATTCCTCTCTTGGAATAGACTTTCTTCCTCCGTCATACAGCATAGCTTCATAGTATTCTGCTACTACAGAAACAGGAACAAAATAAATAACCTGATCCGTTCTGAATTCTATTAAAAAGAAACAAAGTGCTCCCTGTTCTTGTGTATCCTTTAAATAGTCAATCTGGTGCCTACTTATATTATCTAACGGGAAGCTCGTGCTTTTTTCAGTAGATTTCGCTTCAAAATAAACAGCTCTTCCTTTGTACACACCGTCATAATCTACTGTAGATTTACTTTCCCATGCACTTTTAGTTATATTGCCTTTCTTATCTGTCTTTATCACTTTTATTGGTGTAGGGCGCTTATTAAATACTCCTACATTCGCCGCTTTATACATACGGCATGTATTGTTTAATAAAAGCTCAAATGACATTCCTCTATTTGCGTAACCCATGATACACCGTCTCTTTCCACTAAAATAATTATTTTGTATAAATATCTGGACTCCTACATTTCAAGAAGTCCAGATTGAATTATTTACTTAACTTGAACCAATGGATTAGCTTCTCCACTCACTTGCGGTAACTTACCATCCCATTTTTCTATCTTTTTAATTTCTACAATTTCTGGTGTTAAAGACTTCTTAATAATCTCATTTGCTTCAGCTTTTCCTCTTGCTTCCTCAATGGCTTTCTCTGCATTGATTGTAGCTTGCTTTTTCTCAATCTCTGCTTTTTCAAGGTTTTGTTGAGCGTCTACTACTCCTTGAATCGCTTTCGCTGTATTTGCGTCTGGTTTAGGTGCTTCTAACGTAACGGAATCTACTAAGAATCCAGTAGTGTCTACCATTTTTCTAAACTCTTTTTCTATTGATCCGTTAATCTCCCCTTGATGTTGAAATACCTCAAGAACTGAATAGTTAGAGAAAACGTTTAATGTAGCTTTCTTAAGTCGAGTTTGTAACCAACCATTTTCAATTACATCTGGAGCTTGTCCTTTGAACTTGTTATAAATCTTAGGAAGTTTCTCTGCATCATTCATGTAATCATAAGATAGACTCACTGTTAGAGGCTTACCATCTTTGGTTTGTACGCTGAATTTATCCACTTTAACCGTTTCTGTTGAAATAGGATAAGCTGTTACACGTTTAAATGGTGAAACTAAGTGCCATCCTTGTCCTAAGGTCTCCTTTTCAATTCCTGTACTTCTGTTATAAACAACACCTGCATGTCCCTGGTCAATCACCTTTACGCTCATTGCAGTTAAAATTCCACCTGTTAAAAGACTGAATCCTACTAATGCCGCACCTACGATTTTCTTTGTATTCATTTTATTTTTCCTCCTTGAACATGTTTTTAATTTTTAATACTACGTTTCCAATACACTCAAAAACTCCTAATTTACCTGCTACAATCCATAAAAATGACAACACCATGATAAACACTATAATTCCTACAAATAACGAGAACATTGCATCACTCCTTTCTCTTTAGCTTCACAGCAATCCAGCGTGGCATTTTTGTATATTTTAAGAGTGCAAACATAGTAGTTTCCGTATCCCCATTCACAAATGACCAACAAACTCTTCGCATCATTCTGTCCCAATTAAACGTTGGATCAAGTTTTTCTTTGTATGGCCATAACGTTTTGTTCTCTTCAATAGTTATATTCCCCATACCTTTCCTAGCTTTTTTAAACCGTTTGTAATCTTTATTGTTACCTTTGCATGCATATAAACCATATTGAGTGCCTCTTGCATATCGCATTTTAGATTAATCCCCTTACCCTTTATTTGGAATAGAACAAACTATTTATGCGCTTGCTCTATTCTGTTTTTAAATATAGAACATTCAAAAAATAAAATTTATATTTTTATCCAGCCATATCCTCATCAAAGAAAAGGATTTCTAAATTAGCTGTTGCAACTTCATACATCTGATTTGAATTCATGAGTTCTACAGTTGCTCTATCTTCTATTACATGTAACACACGATATGCATACACATCATCAGTTACAATATCACCAGAACGATACTCATTCGGCTTACGTCCCTTTCGGGCAAATACACGTCTCACACTTTCTTTATTGATTTCTTCAACTGTGGCATATCTACATTCATTCGCATGATTGTAGCCCCACTCACCATGTATCGCTCCTTCACATCCCCACGATCCCCATAACTCTACTTTGTTGTTAAAGGTATCCTTAATTACTCGTTTCACTTGTGTGATGAATTTGTTATCTTTCAACTCACATACAATCCATTGACCAGCAGTTACTTTCTTTTCATCAATTTGTAAATTCATTTCCTATCTCTCCTTAATTAAAGATTTATGAATTCAAACTAATTTGCTATATAAGTTAGCTTTCTACGCTTCATTATTTCTTCTCTTGCTGGTATAACCAACTTTGACCAAGGTGAAGCTTCTTTTGCCTTCTTTCCACATTCTGATCGTGTTAACACTGGAGTTGTTATGGCTTCTTCTACAGTCCACTTCAAACGTTTAACTCTGTCACGTGCCGTACTATAACTAATACCATTTAATTCAGCTTGTTCCGATTGTCCATCAGTTAACACTTTATTTTTACATTTTGAATTGGCTTGTTCCGCCAATTTTAATGCCTGATACTTATCTATAGGTGGCTTACTGATTGCATCAATCAATCTCCAACCTTTTTTTATTCTTGCTGTATAAGTTGAATGAGAGATACCATTTTTCAAAGCTATTTCTTTAATGTTTTTCCATCTATTTGCGTTATATCTTGATGGTTTTGTCATTGCAATTTCTTTGTCCCATCCCAAGTTTCTAATCCTACGTGTCAGTAATTCATTACTAATTCCATTCTTTGCAGCCGCCTCATATTCTTCTGGAGTTATATAATAATCATATGGATTCCGCATGAGTATCTTCTCCTATTCAATTGTTAGTTAAGTTCTTGAATTTCTTTTAACGATCTATTCGAAACTTCAATACTACGAATCTTAAAACTATAATTCTTACGATATTTTTCACGAATTTTTAACGCCGCTTCTTCTTTCGTTTCAGCTTCACAAAATTCTAATTTAAATCCTGATTCTGTAACAATATCCACCATGTATGTATCTATAAGTGGCTCATAAATAAAATCATGATCTATTGTGATTTGTTCAGTCATTTGATTCACCTTCTATCGGTGAAAGCGTAATAATCATTTGTTGATCTAACACATTCCCTATCACCGCATTCATCCATAGATTAGGATTCATTTTTCTCATTAAAAATTCGATGACTGTAATTAACTCTTTGGTAGATAAGGAAACACATTCACCTAAAGGTTCTTGATTAAACTTGCCACCACGTTTTTCAATCATTAGATCTACTCCGTTGTCAATCACGTATCTTTTTGCAGTTACTAAATCAAATTGACGGACTTTCTCGCGGCCGAATCCTTTTATTAATTCCTTTAGAACATCATGAATGACACGAAAATCTAACACTTTTACTTTCTGTTCAAGCTGCTCTCTACACTGCTTGCATAAAGTCCTTTCCAAACCAGAAATATATATTTTACTCATATCAGACTCAGGAAAAGGATTTTCGCATTTATAACACTCTTCTCCAATTACATCTTCAAATGGATTTAACATGTAAATCGCTCCTATGATTTATATTTGTTTAGCATTTCTTGCAATCTCTCACGCTCTTCATCAATAGATTGCGAGTTTTGCTTTTCAATTTCTTTTTTAGTTGGCTCAACATCTTCACGTAACCAATCTGGAACAATTTCTTTTCTATTTGAATGACCTGGTCCCGAGCCATTCAATCGCTTGTTCTTACTCATTTCAAAGCGTCTGTCTAATGCAGCAACATCATCTAATGTTTTTACTTTTTGCTTTTCCCAGCTTTTCAAAATGGCCTTAATGTAATTCCATTTTGGCTTATTTTCATCAATAGCTTTGTGAGCAGCATGTTTAATTAATTCGCTACCAAACGAATCACAAAACTCTCCTAATTCCGTAATGGCAATTTCACTTAACGGAATTCCTTCACCTTTTAAAAAGTTATAACTGATCTTAAATTCTTCATCGACTAATACATGTGATTTCGATTCTTTATTATCATCATGATAATAATTAGTATTTTGTATATTAGTATTTAATTTATTAGTACTTAGTATATTAGTATTTAGTAGTGTCGGATTTTCCACATGTAGGTTTCCCACAAGTGGCTTTTCCACATGTGGTTTTTCCATAAGTGGCTCTTCCATATATGGCTTTCCCATATCTGGCGTTTCATAAATTTCAGTTTCCCAATTTGTTATCTTCTTGCTCTTTTCATCACGAACAGGGTAACGCTTTATATACCCTAGCGCTTTTAACTCTTTAAACCCTGAACGTAACGAGTCTTCCCCGTCCTTGGCGTGTTGAGATAACTCACTTATATGAAAAGTCCAATTATCAGGTAATGTAAGCGCATAAGCTAAAATCCCTTTTGCCTTCCAAGACAACCTTTCATCTTTTAAACCGGTATTATTTATGACAGAATAATTGCTGTCTTTTTTCACTCGGATAATTCCCATAAAAGCCACCTCATAAATTCTCAAGAACTATATTTAATGCTATACTTATCAAGTAAATTTTTTTCTAATAGGACCCGTTGCAGCGGGTTCTTTTTTATGAATTACGTCGAATACTATCGACAACTTCTTTTCTTCCTCCCACTTCTTCCAAACGATCTGCTACTTGTAAAACCTTTTTTCTTTCTTTAGAAGAATCGTTTTTTATTTTTTTGAAGTACATGGCTGATAACTCCTTTGATATTTCTAAATCTCTGCTATTTTGCTTTTGATATAAATCATGAAGTTCAACATAAGCAATTTTGTCGCCGTTTCTATTGGCTTGCTCCATTTGTTTATATAAAAGTTGTCGGTTCTGTATGCATTCCTTACGCTCTTTTTCTAACTCTGATGCCATCATCAAATGTTCTGGAAGCACTCTGCTTTCGGTTCCCATTGTTTAAACGCTCCCTTTCTAAACGATCACTTTCATCAAACTTTCGTTCAATGAAAGTACCGCCTTTATAAACTCCATACGCAAGTACCGCTATCCCTAATCCAAAGATACAGACATTCGTTGTACTTTCTACCGTTATAATGTCCATTAGGCTAAAATAAACACCTTTTTAGATTCCACTTCTTGCGATAATGCTTTATTTAAGTACTCTTTAATGTTATTCATTGCTTCTAATTTCCAAGCCCCACCATCAGCTTCAAACAAACCACAACGAGCACCTTCACGCATCCTGAATACAAACTTACTTTCTGGTTGTTCTACTTCAACAAACGTTCTATATGGACTTAATTGAACTGGATTTGGTACTTTTGCATTCCCTCTACTAGCGACCCCTGTTTTCACAGTTACAGCTTGTGATACACCGTCATCTCCAATTTCCTTTACATCTTCTTCTACAACGGTACCAACTACCTGTAAAACGATGTCGCGATGATTGTTTTGTACAAAACCTGATTGCAATGCAATATTAAATTCTTCTCTGTCATAAAAATTTCCAAAATTAAAACGTGGAATGGATGCTTGTGCTTCGATATAAGTACTTCTAGCCTTATCTCCATTAACCGCAGTAAAGCAACTTACCGTTGTTGGATTTACAATATGAATCATTACAGGTTCAGTTGTGTCAAATTCTGATTTCACGTAACCTACTAAACCAGATAAACTACGAACAATAATCTCTGCTGGTGTTGGTTCTTGCACAAGATGTAATCGTTGTGTTGAATAAGTTTGTTCCCCAATTTTATGTGTTTCAATCGTTCCAATCTCTAATACTTTTTCAATTGCTTCTCTTGTCATAGTCATTTTTATTTCCCCTTTTCTTAATTAGATTTACTTTTCATATAATCGATTACTACTGTTTGCTTCTCAGCAGCCTGATTTTGTTCTTTTTCTTCTACTTCTTCTACAGGTTGGCCAACATCTGTTTTCACATCACCCTGTAGATCCATATAAAACTGTCCCTGGATCCCGGAAGCTAACTCTTGACCAACTAAATTTCCGTTTTGATCCATATCTAATAGAATCTTAGACTCTACCGCTTCTGTTGGTGCTAGTTTCGAAGTGGCTTGAACCTGACAATTCCATACATCACGTTTTTTATCACCAGCAAATGAAAGGGTTAAAACAATCTTTCTTGCTTTTTTAGGATCAGTATTTAAATCCGCCATATTTTCCATTACACGCTCAAACTCTTGATGAAACCTTTCAGCAAGTGCTCCATCAGCAAATGTATTTAAATCAATCATGACTTCCATTACTTTGCTCACCTAAACCTTTCTTATTAAAATTCAACATCCACTTGAATATCGATGTTCATAGGTAGTTCTTGAGCTACAATAATTGAATTAGGACTCGTTCCTTTTTTAATCAACTTTTGAACTCCTTCTTTTGCGGCATCCTTTGTTTTGTATCCAAAAACATTTGGTGTACTGGATAAACTCGTAACAATTACTAAAATTTGTTGTTGCATGATTGCTCCTCCTACTGAACTTCCGCCATATTTATTTGTGCATTTGTAGCTGTAATTTCTTCTTCTAAAATAATTGGAAGTGAATATTCTTCATTAATGATTTGAATCGCTCTATCTAAATGATGACGTTTAATAGCTTTATAACTACTAATTCCAAACTCTCTATGTAATTGACTATAAATATCGCTATATACTTTTTTTCTAAGGCTAACATCCCTATAAGCATTAGATTCCTTACCACCTAATAGAAGAACACCTAACTTTCTTACAACCTTTGATACTTCATCACATTCGATAGCATATAAAGGAGCGTTTTCTCTTAAATCCTTCACATCTGATTTAATATCTTGAATTTCTTGTTTTTGACCTTCTAAAACATTAAATGTGAGTTTCAGAATACTCATCGGATCTTTAGGAAGTTGTTGCTGATTTTGTATGTGTTGTTTCATTCGTTTAAACTCTTCAATAAACTTAATTTTCATTTGAACAGCTTCTTTTGTGTTGTAACTCATTGCAACTAGCGTGAAAGCTTCTTCTGTTAAGTTGTACTTAAGGTATTTTCGCCCACGCTCATTTTCATAATTTGACTCGTGAAAATTTACGAGTGAAAATTCAGGTCCCGCATATTCAATTTGTTTTCTAATATCTTTTAATACATTGTCATGTGTCTTTTCGAACATTTCAGCAATCATTAAACTATCTGTTACTACTTTTCCGTTGTTTTCAAATACTAATGCTTGTTCGTTTGCTGCTGTTAATTGATTCATGCTACGTTCCTCCTAATTAATATACTTTTGGAATTACTTTAGTTGTATTTGTATAACGATGTAATAAATGTAATTCGTTACTTACTTTTTTAAAGATTAACCAATGTTCAGGATTTAAATTGTATGATTCGATATGCATTTTTTCCTTTTTTGTTGGATTTTTACCGTTTTTCATGATTATTCACCTTCCTTATCTAGTTTTTCTTTACGTTCTTCTTCTAAAATACGAGGGATAGATGTTTTCATGAAAAATTCCACCATTCTTAACTTTGTTTCTTCACTTGGTGGATTATCCAATACAGTTCGTTCCATTAATAGCACCATCCGTCTCTGAAACTTCATGTTTCATGAAGTTTGTTGGTAAAAAAATTTCTTCAATACCTTTGCCTAGCTTTTGAGCGATCAAGAACATTTCATTGGCTTTAAATTGAGTAACTCCATGCTCTTTATTAACATATGTTCTTTTATCAGTTCCTATTAAATTAGCCATATCTTGTTGTGTTAACCTATTATACATACGCAATGATACTAGTTTGTTTTGCAAAATAATCCACCTCACTTTCGACAACTTCATATTACGTGAAGTTATGACATAATTCAACAATTATTTTCATATTTTATGAAATTTATTATTTATTTTCTTGTTATATGAAATTTTTAGTTTAAAACTTCATGAAATATGATATAATGAAATAAGACAGGAGGTGAAACTTCATGAAACAAGATGTTTCTAAATATGTTGGTCAACAAATTAAAAACTTTAGGAAACTAAAGAAAATGACACAAAAAGAATTAGGTTTACAAATAGGAAAAAAACATAATACAATTTCATCTTATGAAAATGGCACAAATGAACCTGAACAAGATGTGCTATTCGCAATTGCACAAGCATTAGATATATCAATTAATGATCTGTTTCCATCTACAAATGAGGTGTATAAGACTAATAATCAAATTATTTCTTTAGTAAATGAATCTGATTACACTTATTTCCCAACTTCAATTTCAGCTGGTTTACCTATACAAGTTGACGGAATGACAGAAATGGATTTGGAAACTATACGTATTCCTGATTCATTAATGGGGAAATGGGCAGGTAGAGAAGATATTTTTATGACTCGTGTTAATGGTGATTCAATGAATAAAGTCATACCTCATTCTTCTTTAATTGCTGTAAAAGAAGTGACATTAGAAGAACTTTATGATAATGACATGGTTGTTTTTAGTAACGGTTGTGATTATTGTGTAAAGCGTTTCTTTAATGACAAGGATAATAAACGTTTAATATTCCGACCAGATTCTTATGATAATTGTTTCTTTGATTACACAGTATCTTACGAAGATGCCACGAATATAAAAATACACGGTAAAGTAGTAATGTACTTCGTTTCATTAGACTAATACAAAAGTAATTAAATCCTTAGCGCTAGGAATTTAATGGACAGCCCGTACAGCTGTCCTATTTTTTAAAAGGAGAGATAATAGTGACTGTTGGGATTTATATAAGAGTAAGTACAGAGGAACAAGCACGAGATGGTTTTTCTATCTCAGCTCAACGCGAGAAATTAAAAGCATATTGTGTAGCACAAGACTGGGATAATTTTAAGTTTTATGTGGATGAAGGTGTATCAGCAAAGGATACCAATCGACCACAATTAAGTATTTTATTAAATCATATTCAGCAAGGCTTAATCACTACTGTTCTTGTTTATCGTTTAGATCGTTTAACTCGTTCTGTTATGGATTTGTACAAGTTACTTGATACATTTGATAAATATAACTGTGCTTTTAAATCTGCAACAGAGGTGTATGATACTTCTACAGCAATGGGACGAATGTTCATTACAATTGTTGCTGCACTTGCTCAATGGGAACGAGAAAATTTAGGTGAACGTGTACGAATGGGGCAATTAGAAAAAGCTAGACAAGGAGAATATTCAGCAAAAGCTCCTTTTGGATTCGATAAAAATAAACATAACAAACTTGTAATAAATGAGATTGAGAGTAAAGTGGTTTTAGATATGGTAAGAAAAATCGAAGAAGGTTACTCTATCAGACAGCTCGCCATCCATCTAGACAGCTATGTTAAGCCTATAAGGGGCTACAAATGGCATATACGTACCATATTAGATATCCTTTCTAATAACGCCATGTACGGGGCTATAAGGTGGTCTAACGAAATAATTGAAGGTGCACATGAAGGAATCCTTACTAAGGAGCGGTTTATACAATTACAAAAAATATTATCTAGCAGACAAAACATAAAAAAGAGACAAACGCATTCAATTTTTATATATCAAATGAAATTAATATGCCCTAATTGTGGGAATCGTTTAAGTAGTGAACGATCCAGATATTACAGAAAAAAAGATGAGCAACATGTGGAGTGTAATCAATATCGATGCCAGTCGTGCGCATTGAATAAACATACAACTAAACCTTTTGCTACTAGTGAAAGAAAGGTAGAATCTGCATTAATGAATTACATTTCAAATTTACAATTTGAACAAGTACCTAAAATAAATAATGAAAATAACGAATTAGAAATACTAAAGAAACAAGTTAAAAAAGTGGAAAAACAAAGAGAAAAATACCAAAAGGCTTGGTCAAACGACTTAATGACAGACGATGAATTTACAGAACGGATGAATGAAACAAAAATATTATTGAATTCTGCTAAAAAAAAGTTACAAACTTTAGAGGTGAATAACCATCAAGAGATAGATGTAGATGTGATAAAAGAAAAAGTGAATAATATCAAAAAGAATTGGTTTCATCTATCTCCTGATGAAAAGAAACAATTTATGAGTATGTTTATAGAGAATATCAAAATTGATAAAAAAGACGGAGTTACAGAAGTATTAGATATAGAATTTTATTAGTGTTTATGTTACATTTACACAAACAAAATGCTCTTGTTGTAAAAAACGCATTTCTTCCATCATGTATTTCGCACAATCTTCTGGACTTCGAATACTATATCTATTTTGATATTCTAAACGTACCATTCTTCTGCCTAGTTCAAAGGCTGCCATAAGTTGCGATGCCTTTGAAATCCCAATACCATGTATACTAATTAGCTCTTCTAATGTTGCATCTTTCAACATACGTAAGCCATCAAATTGGTGTAAAATTTTATCTGACAACTTTAAAACTGTTTCTTCTTTAGAACCTGTTCTGAGTAACACTGCGAGAAGCTCTCGATTTGATAAACTTCCAGCACCTTCTAACAATAAACGCTCCCGTGGCTGTTCTTCTCTTACAACATCACGAATACCGTTCATTTCTCCACCCCTTTATTTGTTCTCTCAAAGAAAACCCCATGCAATTTTACGCATGGGTTACATCAATATCAAATTGTTTTAATTCCCGAACGAGACGTGCAATTGGTAAGCCAACTACACTATAGTAGTCCCCTTGAATATGTTGAACGAAAATAGATCCTTTACCTTGAATCCCATAACTACCTGCTTTATCAAGAGGTTCTTTCGACGCGACGTATGTATCAATTTCCTCTTCTGTTAACTCCCAAAATGTAACTTCTGTACGCTCATAAAAAGTAACCGTTTTTTCTTTTGATATAATCGCAACACCTGTATACACTTCATGTGTTTTCCCAGATAGTAATTGTAACATCTCTTTCGCCTCATCCTCATTAGAAGGCTTACCAAGGATACGCGACTCATATGTAACAATTGTATCTGCACCTAACACAATGTGATCACTATTATTTTCTGCAACCGCTGATGCTTTTTGCAAGGCAAGCGACATTACAATATCAGAAGGCGATGAATATGCACCAATTGTTTCCTCTACTTCACTTACAACGATTTCAAATGGTACGCTAGCTAACTCAAGCAATTCCTTCCTCCGAGGTGACCCTGAAGCTAAAATTATTTTTTTCATATTTTCTCCTTCCTTTCTCACATGAAGCAGAACAATTTATATCAATCGTATCAAAGGAATAGTTTGCCCACAAATGAAAGAAATATTAATTTCTCTAACTAAAAATAACACTTCTTTATTGCATACGATTATATTCCTGTCATAGAGAAAGCACTTTGCTCTAAATTCAAAAGAAAAGAAAGAAGTACATGTACTTCTTTCTTACTCATTTTATTATCCTATCATTTCACTTTCTACGAAACAATTTTTTCATACGAGAGTAAGCCATCAATAATAACTTGATTTAATTTCGCCAAAGATTCCTTATCCATTTTCCCATCTTTTACTGTTTGTACAGCTACCGACGTATACATATACAGTTTCTTTGCTTCTTCTCGCTTCATACTTTTCCCTTCTTTTTCAATCGCTTTCCATTCTTTTTCAATCACTTCTATATCTTTTGCGCTGCTTTTTCCACCAACTTGTACGCTAGAAGCATATTTTGCTAAATGAGTATATAATGGCTGCACTTTTGTTAAAAATGTTCCTACTTCTTTATCATCTTTCAGCAATGCTTTATCTGTTATATCCCAGTTCTTTTTTAAAACGGAGACACCATCATTTTTATACTTAGTCATTAATTGATTTATAGCCTGTTCATCGCTAGCAATACCAACAACTATTGCATACTTATCCCCGCTCGGTCTCAAAGCACCAATGCCCCCATTGCCTTTCCATTCTTCAAGAGCTGCCTGTCCCTTTTCTTCAGAAGAATAAAGCCCCCCTTGAACAAAGAATAATTTCATCGGATCCAATGACGTTCCTGTCTGCGCCTTTTGTTTTTCTTCTTTCGGTGCTGGTGTTTGTTCTGCCGTTCCACCCACCTTTGATTCTCCATTTCCAGTCGGCCTTGAAGCAGTTACTTCACTTCCTCCTGTTGTTCCTTGTCCAGTAAGTAAATGAAGCATCCCCATTCCAAACGCCGTACCGATAATAATTGCGGTTGCAACGATTGCAATTAATGTATTACTCCACTTCTTTCGGTATTTTTCCACAGACACTGATTTCGCTTTTTGAAACGGAACAACATTTTTAGGTCGTTCACTTTCTACTACCATCCATTCAAATTCATCTTTCTTCTTTTCCTCATACTTCGCTTCTGTTCCATTCACTTTCACTGAGATCGTTCGTGATTGCTTGTCCATACACTCACACCTCACCTCTTATCGTTGTCCGCATCATATCATATTCATTTCACAAAAAAACGAGATATTTGTCAGAGGAATTCGCCAAATAACCCTATATATTTATCTTATATGTATGCATTTGACTTCATTTGTAGAACAAAAAAACTAGATAGTAAAGACTATCTAGTTTTTCTCTCGAATATATTTTCGAACTTCAGAAATGAAATAAAGAGAACCTGTTATGATAAAAACATCATTTTCCCCTATCATTTCAACTTTTGTATCAATTGCCTCTTTCCAATTTTCAAAAACTAATTTTGATTCTTTTTGTGAATATGATGCAAGCTTGTCTGCAGAAATAGCACGATCAAAGGCGAATGTTGTAAAAATCATTTCATCTGCAATGGTTTCTAATCGGCCTACCATGTTATGCAATTGTTTATCACCAAGGGCAGTAAATAAAACTATTACATTTTTATCTTTGTAATGCGCTTCTACTGTCTTCACAAGGCTTTCGATACCTTCTGGATTATGAGCACCATCTATAATAATATCCGGGTTACTTTGTAGCTTTTCAAAGCGCCCAATCCAATACGCTTCCCGTAATCCCGTTCTTATTCCCTCTTCCTCAATTAAAAATGATAAATATGTTTTTACATACATTACTGCCATAAGTGCTAGCGCTGCATTTCCTACTTGATGAATACCTTTCATTGAGATTTGCAAATCTTCAAATGCGGTAAAAGGACAAGTAAAATCAAACTGTTCCCCATCTTCGTTAGACTGTTTATGTAACGCTGTAAAATGCTTGCCAAGTTCGTATAAGTTTGCATGGTTTTCCTTTGCAACATTTTGAATGACTTGCAAAGCTTCTTCATCTTTTACACCAGTAATTACCGGCACACCAGACTTAATAATCCCCGCCTTTTCATATGCAATTTCTCCTAGTGTATTCCCTAAAATATGCATATGATCGTGACCGATATTCGTAATAATCGTGAGAACAGGGTGTATAACATTGGTAGAATCAAAACGTCCACCGAGCCCTGTTTCAAATAAAACAACATCACAGAAATTGACTTTACCGAAATAGCAAATTGCCATAACAGTAATAATTTCAAACTCAGTCGCTTCCCCTAAATCCGTTTCATCTAGTTTTTCCACGACTGGTTTTACCATATTTACGAGTTCAGTAATCTCTTCATCTGCAATTGGTGTTCCATTCACACTAATGCGTTCATTAAATGTTTCGATGTAAGGAGAGGTAAACGTTCCTACCTTATATTTCGCGCCTTCTAACATGTAACGCATATATGTTAACGTTGAACCTTTTCCATTTGTACCAGCAAGATGAATACATTTTATATGACGCTCTGGATTTCCGAGCTCTTCTAGCATCCAATTCATTCTTTCTAATCCTGGTTTAATACCAAATTTCAATCGGCTATGAATCCACCCTATCGCTTCTTCGTATGTATGTATCACGTATGCTTTTCCCCTTTCAAAAGACAACTTTCATAGTTCTATTATACGCAAAGAAAAGAGACTCACCAATATAGTGAGTCTCTAAAAATATTTTTACTTTTCAAGATCTGCTAGACGTTGACGAACTGCTTCGCGTTTTTCTAGGTAATCTTGCTCTTTCGCACGCTCTCCTTCAATAACCGCTGCAGGAGCTTTCGCTACAAAACCTTGGTTAGAAAGTTTCTTCTGTACACGTTCTACTTCTTTATCGAACTTCTCAAGTTCTTTCTCAAGACGAGCTCTCTCTTCATCAAGATTGATAAGATCAGCTAACGGTAAGAATAACTCTGCACCTGATACGATTGCAGTCATTGCTTTTTCTGGCGCTTGTAAGTCCGTTTGAATTGTTAATTCGCTTGGGTTACAGAAACGCTCAATGTAAGAGCTATTTTTCGTAAGTTGAGCAAGTACAGCCTCATCTTTTGCTTTAATTTGCATTTGAACTTTTTTGCTCATTGGCGTATTTACTTCTGCACGAATGTTACGAACAGAGCGAATGATATCAACTAGAAGGTGCATTTCTGCCGCAGCTTCCGTATCTTGTAAATCTTCGCGAACTGTTGGCCACGCAGCTACTGTAATAGATTCGCCTTCATGCGGTAAATGTTGCCAAATTTTCTCTGTTACGAATGGCATGAATGGGTGTAATAGACGCATTGTTTGATCTAATACGTAAGCTAAAATAGAACGAGTCGTTTTCTTAGCTGCTTCATCTTCACCGTATAGTGGAAGTTTCGCCATTTCAATGTACCAGTCACAGAAATCATCCCAAATGAAGTTGTATAATGAACGACCAGCTTCACCGAACTCATATTTATCCATGTTACGTGTTACACTCTCGATTGTTTCGTTTAAGCGAGTTAAGATCCACTTATCTGCAACTGATTTTTCACCAGTTAAATCGATTTCTTCATACTTCATATCATCCATGTTCATTAATACGAAACGTGATGCGTTCCAAATTTTATTAATGAAGTTCCAAGTAGATTCTACTTTTTCCATGCTGAAACGTAAATCTTGACCTGGTGCACTTCCTGTTGATAAGAAATAGCGCATTGCATCTGCACCGTACTTCTCGATAACATCCATTGGGTCAATACCGTTACCAAGAGATTTACTCATCTTACGACCTTGCTCATCACGAACTAAACCGTGAATTAATACATCTTTAAATGGACGCTCGCCTGTAAACTCTAAACCTTGGAAAATCATACGAGATACCCAGAAGAAGATGATGTCATAACCCGTTACTAGTGCATCTGTTGAATAGTAACGTTTGAAGTCTGCTGAATCTTCATTTGGCCAACCAAGTGTTGAGAATGGCCATAGCGCTGAACTGAACCATGTATCAAGTACGTCGTTATCTTGATTCCAGTTTTCAATATCTGCTGGTGCTTCTGTACCTACGTATACTTCACCAGTTTCTTTATGGTACCAAGCTGGAATACGGTGTCCCCACCATAATTGACGAGAAATACACCAGTCATGAATATTTTCCATCCATCGTAAATATGTGTTTTCAAAACGCTCTGGTACGAACGTTACTTTTTCTTCTTCTTTTTGTTGAAGCGCTACTGCTTTTTCAGCAAGTGGAGCCATTTTTACGAACCATTGTGTTGATAAGTAAGGCTCAACAACTGCACCGCTACGCTCACTATGACCTACTGAATGCATATGTGGCTCGATTTCTACTAATACGCCAGCTTCTTGTAAGTCTTTCACTAATTCTTTACGGCATTCGAAACGATCCATACCGTTATATTTACCAGCTTTTTCGTTCATCGATCCATCTTCGTTCATTACTAAGATGCGTGGTAAGTCATGACGGTTACCTACTTCAAAGTCGTTCGGGTCATGAGCTGGTGTAATTTTTACAACGCCTGTTCCGAAGTCTTTTTCTACGTACTCATCAGCAATAATCGGAATCTCACGGCCTACGATTGGAAGTGTAACTGTTTTTCCGATTAAATGTTTGTAACGATCATCTTCTGGATGAACTGCTACCGCTGTATCACCAAGCATCGTTTCTGGACGAGTAGTAGCAAGGCGAATGTGACCTGAACCGTCTGTTAACGGATAGTTCATATGGTAGAATGCACCTTGAACTTCTTTATGAATTACTTCAATATCAGAAAGAGCTGTGCGTGTTGCTGGATCCCAGTTGATAATATATTCACCGCGGTAAATTAAGCCTTTTTCGTATAATTGAACGAATACTTTATTAACCGCATCAGATAAACCTTCGTCTAATGTGAAACGTTCGCGAGAATAGTCTAGTCCTAAACCAACTTTCCCCCATTGTTGACGAATGTGAGAAGCGTACTCTTCTTTCCACTCCCAAGCTTTTTCAAGGAATTTCTCACGGCCAAGATCGTAACGTGAAATACCTTCTTCACGAAGTTTTCCTTCTACTTTCGCTTGTGTTGCGATACCAGCATGGTCCATTCCTGGAAGCCATAGCACATCGTAACCTTGCATACGCTTCGTACGAGTTAAAATATCTTGAAGAGTTGTATCCCAAGCATGACCTAAGTGTAACTTACCAGTTACGTTCGGAGGTGGAATTACAATTGTATACGGTTGTTTCTTCTCGTCTCCTGTTGCTTCAAAATATTTGCCTTCAAGCCACCATTGATAAAGGCCTTCTTCAACGGACATATGATCATATTTAGTTGGTAAATTCTTTTCCGTGTTTGACATTATTTTCCCTCCTTAAAATAAAAAATGTCCCTCATCCAAAAAGGACGAGGGACATCGCGGTACCACCTTTATTTACAAACAAATTCATAATTTGCTTATACTCTTAATTTGATAACGGACATATCCGTCTTTTCCTAATGAGAACTATTCTGTTCAGAAAAGATGCTCCAGGGCTACCTTCTAACATAACTATCTAGAGAATCTCCCAGCTACTGATTCTCCTCTCTGAAGACGTTTCATGTTATACTCTTCCCCTTCAAGGCATTTATATGATTGTTAATTATTATATACAATAGTGTAAAAAACGAAACCTTATTCGTCAAGATAAATTTAAAACTATGACTTTTCGGGTGAATATAAAGAAGATAAGTAGCATTCTCTACTTATCTTCTTTATCCCGCTATTTGCGGGCAATAAGACCCCACCTCAAAATTCAGCTGAAGCAAAGAAGTTAGGTTGGCGCTACCCGCTGATTAAAGTTTTACTTTACCCGTTCCCTTGCTGGGCAGCTTGTAATTGTGACAGGAAATATTCTATATTGCTAACGAGCCAATGCGATTGTTGCAAACTCTTTACTCCGCGCAGTTCATTTTCCTCGTTGCGATTATCTCTTCTTTTCTTATAAGACTGGATTTGCCGAATAAATTGCGATGGATACGTCATATACGCAAACATAAGTAGTTGCTCTTCTTTCGTAAAAGGGAAATTTTTTTGATACATTTGAAACCATTCAAACCGATCACTTCTTGCGATTGGATATGTGTTTAAAGACCGTGAATAAAAACCTACTATATCTTGCACAGGCGTTGCAAACTTCGATTTTTCCAAACTAATAAAATAGCCATTTCGCTCATAGTCAAATAAAAAATGATTAAGTGACACGTTACCATGCACAAAAGTAATACGTGTTTTCTCTTTTTCTTTCATCGCATCGTTCCACTCATTTAATTGCTTCGTTGCAAATTCACGCGCTCTCATTACATGATGATAGTACGTACAATATTGTAATTCAAACGGGGACATATACCATTTTGATTCAGATTCTACGAGAAACTCTTCTAACATCTCACCATCATTTTCCCAGCGATCGGATATAGTTGTATAATGTTTTTCTAAATCTTCTTCCGTATATGTTTCTTCCTTCACAGTTTTTTGATGCAACGTTCCAAGTGTCTGAAACATTTTATGGTATTGATCATTATCCTCGCCGTTTCCTTCTGCACGTTCTAACCAAGGCATTAAATAATAATTATACGTCCCGTCACTTAAAATATAATTTCCATCCGTGGCGTGGTATATAGGTACATAATTTGAAAAACCTTTCTCCTTCAAATATTGAATATGATGCAGAAAATTATTCCGCTCTAACTTTCTGCCTTCTATTTTCTTGAGTGCATATGGACCTTGATTCGTATAAATTTTCATTACGCTTCCGTGCTCTTCCATATGCTGCGTATCCAATCTATATTGCCTCACGATAGGTTCATAGTGATTTCGTAATTCAATATCCATACGAATAACCCTTTCTATTCAAAACATAGCCTCTAAGAAAAGAAGCGAGTGAAAACACTCACTTCCTTATTTCGCCTTTACCCTTGAAACCGGAATATAAATAATTTGCCCCGTATTTAAAAATATATCTTCTGTTTGATTGACACGGCACACATTTTGCACAGACGTTTCATAACGTTCTGCAATAGATTCAATTGTATCCCCTTCTTGCACGAAATACATTCTTAACTTTGTAAATTCTTCTTCCGGTTCTTTCGTAAATAGTTTTGTTAAATAAAGCGCATTTTCATCTCGCTGTGAGTACTCTTCTTCTTGTTCTTCCTGCTTTTTCGCTTTTTCTTTCTTGAAATCTTTTCGCCCAAACAATTCAAATTGCGGCGTTGTTTCTTGCTCCTCTTCACGCTCCACAAATTCATGTTCCTCTATCTTCTCTTCTTCTAATTCCTGCTCTTTTCTTTCCTCTAATTGGAACGGTTCAAATGCGTAATCTTCCCACTCATCTGATTCCTTATATGCTGGTTCTTCTACATGCGGCGCCGGTCTATTTTCATCCTCTTGCGCTGAATCTTCTTCTAACTCGGCATACACCGTTTCTTCCTCTTCAGCTTCATCCTCGTTTCTCTCTTCATCACACAAACCGCTAATAGATATATCCGCTAATAATTGTAAGCAACCATTTTCCTTTAATTCATAATCAAATTCCTCAATTGATACATATAGCTCTTCAATTACTTTCACTCGATTTCTCGGAATTGATATTTCAAGCGGAAAGGAATGAACAAGTTCATTAACCCCATCTTCCCTTGTTTCTACATAATCAATTGACTTTGCTGGCGATAGTTCTCTTAATGAATACGCCGAATCATCTTTTCGTGCAACATACTCTCCCGTTAAATCTAATTGCCCTCTCACGATTACTTCATGATCAAGCTCTTCTATCTCAACGTCTGGATCTAACGAAATTGACAAAAGTTCATCGACTTCCTGTCCCTTTTGGAACCAAACAGATTCTTTTAATGAAAATCGTAACGAATGATCTGCAGCCACTTCTTTTCCCCCTCCCAAACTATATGTCATTACAGATTTATGTAGAGAAAGCTTACTTTATGAATAAAAAAAATCGCCCCCCTTATGGAGAGCGATTTTTCTCTAATACATTATTTTAATTTTGACATTGCAATTTCAGCTGCTGCAATCGTCGCCTCAATATCTGCGTCACTATGTGCTGTCGATAAGAATAAACCTTCGAATTGAGATGGCGGTAAGAATACACCTTGTTCTACCATTTCACGATAGTAAGCCGCAAAGAATTCTAAGTTTGAAGATTTTGCTGCATCGTAATTAATAACGGGCTCATCTGTAAAGAAAATACCAATCATAGAACCTGCACGGTTAATATGATGTGGAATGCCATGTTTTTCAGCTGCTTTACGTAATCCAGCTTCCAACATTTCAGCTTTACGCTCAAATTCTACATATGATTCTGGCGTTAACTGTACTAACGTTTCATAACCTGCTGCCATTGCAAGTGGATTACCTGATAAAGTACCAGCTTGGTAAATCGGTCCGCTTGGTGCAACTTGGCGCATAATTTCTGCTTTACCACCGTATGCTCCTACTGGTAAACCACCACCGATTACTTTACCTAAGCATGTTAAATCAGGTGTTACGCCATAATAACCTTGGCCACAATTATAAGCTACTCGGAACCCTGTCATTACTTCATCAAAAATAAGCAATGCACCGTTTTGTTCTGTTACTTCACGAAGACCTTCTAAAAATCCAGGCTGCGGAGGAACAACCCCCATATTTCCTGCTACTGGTTCTACAATTACACAAGCAATATCATCACCGAATTGTTCAAACGCGTATTTTACGCTTTCTAAATCGTTATAAGCTACTGTAATCGTATTTTTCGCTACACCTTCTGGTACACCAGGACTATCTGGTAAACCTAAAGTCGCCACACCAGAACCAGCTTTAATTAATAGCGAATCACCATGACCGTGGTAACAACCAATAAATTTCAAGATTTTATTACGACCTGTATAACCACGAGCTAAACGTAGTGCACTCATTGTTGCTTCCGTTCCAGAGTTAACCATACGCACAATCTCAATTGATGGCACGCGCTCAATAACAAGTTTTGCTAATTTATTTTCAATTTCTGTTGGTGCACCGAAGCTTGTACCTCTTTCAGCAACAGATTTTAACGCTTCTACAACACGATCATTTGCATGACCATGAATTAAAGGCCCCCATGATAATACGTAGTCGATGTATTCATTCCCATCAATATCATATACTTTAGAGCCTTTTCCACGCTCCATAAACAACGGATTCATCCCAACAGATTTAAAAGCACGAACCGGGCTATTTACGCCACCAGGCATTAAGTCTTGTGCCTCTTCAAACGCCGCAATCGATTTATCAAACTTTTTCATTATTTAGCGCCTCCTTCTTGTAACCATTTTGCTGCATCTTTCGCATGATACGTAATAATTAAGTCTGCTCCTGCACGTTTCATACTAATTAATTTTTCAAGAACAACTTCTTTTTCATTAATCCAGCCATTTTGCGCTGCCGCTTTAATCATCGAATATTCACCACTTACATTATAAGCGACAACTGGTAAATTAAAGTTATTTTTCACATCACGAACGATATCTAAGTAAGAAAGAGCTGGTTTTACGATTAAGAAATCTGCACCTTCCATTACATCTGATTCTGCTTCACGGAATGCTTCCATACGGTTTGCCGGATCCATTTGATATGTTTTACGGTCACCAAATTGCGGTGCACCGTGCGCAGCATCACGGAATGGTCCATAAAATGCTGATGAATATTTCACAGCGTACGACATAACTGGCACGTGTCCAAAACCATTTTCGTCTAATGCATGGCGAATTGCTGTTACGAAGCCGTCCATCATGTTTGATGGCGCAATAATGTCCGCTCCTGCTTTCGCTTGACTTACAGCCGTTTTCGCAAGAACTGCAAGAGACTCGTCATTTAAAATAATACCATCTTCAATTACACCGCAATGACCATGGCTTGTAAATTGACATAAACATGTGTCTGCGACTACTACTAGCTCAGGGAAATCACCTTTAATTTGCTGAATAGCACGTTGTACAATTCCATGATCACAATATGCTGATGATCCAACTTCATCCTTTTCAGCAGGTAAACCAAATACAATAACAGAACGAATACCTAAATCAACAACTTCTTGCATTTCAGCTTGCAATAAATCTAAAGAAATTTGATATACGCCTGGCATAGAAGGAACTTCATTACGAACATTTTCACCTTCTAATACAAAAATAGGGTAAATAAAATCTTCCGTATGTAAAAACGTTTCACGCACAAGCGCACGCATGCCCCCGCTTTGTCTTAAACGACGATGACGATTAAATTGTAAAGAGTTCATAGATTTCTATCCCCATTCTTTCATTTTATAGATTCACAAACACATTGTAGTAATGCTTCTACAGTGTACTCTTTCGGCACAATAACAGACGGAAAATAACGACTTGCCTCTTTTTCCGTAATAGGTCCTATACAAGCAATTGTACATTTTTTTGTCCATTCTCTCCAGTTTGCACCCTCAAGTAAACGAACAAAACTAGTAACAGTTGAAGGACTCGTAAATGTAATAATGTCTACTTCTCCTAACTTCAACGCTGCTATAAGCTCTTGCTTTTTTTCTACATTCACTTTCGTACCGTATACGATCAACTCATCTAGAGAAACACCAATTTCACGCAGTTTAACTGGTATTACATCTCTTGCTAAATTGCCTTTTGGAAATAAAATACGTTCGTTTCCATTTAATTCTTTTAGAAGCTCTTCGGCAAATGCTTCTGCAACAAATGAAGTCGGAACAAAATGAACTTGATAGCCCCTTTTTTCTAACTCTAATTTTGTTTTCACACCTACCGCAGCGATTTTAATGGTTAGTGGTAGTTTCTTTTTTAAACTATCTAGAAAAAAAGCTACACCATTTCTGCTCGTAAAAATAACCCAGTCGTATGAATGTAGCTGCTCTTCAATATGTTGAATTTGCCTATGAGACATACCTTCCATACGCAAAAGCGGAATTTCCAATGGAATTCCGCTCTTTTCTTTCACTGCTACACTCATTTGTTTCGCTTGATGCTGGGCACGTGTAATCAATACCGTTTTTCCAGCGAGAGCGTTCATATTTATTGTTGCTCCTTATTTGCAGCAAGAATGAGTTCTTTGGCGCCTTGTTTAATTAAACGGTCCGCGGCCTCTAATCCTACTTCTTCAGGATTAGTACCCACTACTGTCTCTTTTAATAAAACAGAGCCATCCATAGAGCCAACAAGAGCTGTTAATTCGATTGCATCGTTTTCTGTAAGGGTTGCATATCCAGCGATTGGAACTTGGCATCCACCTTCAAGTTTATGAAGAAATACTCGCTCCGCTGCCACTGTTCTTTCTGTTATCGCATCATTAATATGCGCTAACAATTGCAATAAATCCTTATCATCCTCACGACATTCAATCGCTAATGCACCTTGTCCTACAGCAGGTACACATAACGTTTCATCTAAATGTTCTGTAATAACTTCATCATCCCAGCCCATTCTTTGTAATCCAGCTGTCGCTAAAATAATCGCATCGTAATCTTCTTCTTTTAATTTACGTAAACGTGTATCGATATTCCCGCGAATCCACTTCACTTGTAAATCTGGTCTCGCAGCGAGTAGCTGTGCACTACGTCTCAAACTACTCGTACCTAAAATAGCACCTTCCGCTAACTCTTTAAACGATGCTCCATTTTTTGAGATAAAAGCATCCCGAGGGTCAACACGCTTTGGTGTACAGCCAATCATTAAACCTTCTGGAAGTACGGCCGGCATATCTTTCATACTATGTACAGCCATATCGATTTCTTTCGTAAGTAACGCATGCTCAATTTCTTTAACGAACAAGCCTTTTCCGCCTACTTTTGAAAGAGTAACATCTAAAATAACATCACCTTTTGTGACAATTTCTTTCACTTCAAATTCATATGGTAGACCTAGCGCTTTTAACTGATCAATAAACCAGTTTGTTTGCGTTAATGCTAGTTTACTCTTTCGTGACCCTACAATAATTTTGCGCATAATTCTCTCTCCTCATTATAAATACCAAAAGTGGAAATTGGATAAACTGCTTAATAGAAAAATGTTTACTAGCATTACGAGAAACGATCCGATATTCCACTGTACAATTTTCTTACCTTGCAACACATCTGCCGCTCGTAAATATAAACCTGTGCAATACACAAATAGAACGACAAAAGATCCGATTACTTTCGTATCATACCAATGGAAATTGTCCAATTTTGTATATCCCCATATACACCCCAATAAAATTGCTAGTAAGAAAAATGGAACAGAAAATAAATTTAATCCGTAAGACGTAGATTCAAGCTTCGGTAAATTCCCTAACCTTCTTAATCTCGCATTCCACTTTTTCTTTTTTAATAGGCGATATTGCAGTAAATACATAATAGAAAAAATAAACGATACCGTAAACGTTGCATAAGAAATAATCGCCATTCCAACATGCACGTATACAAGTTCTGAAACTAATTGCTCTGCAAGTACTGGCGACATCTTTCCGAGCGGTGTAAAAATAGAAAAAGCGCTTACGCCAAATGCAACAACATTTGTAAAGAAGACTAAAAAGTCAACGCGCATAAATCGATTTATGACTAACGACATCGTAATCAATAACCAAACATAAAAATAAATCCCTGATAATAAAGTTAAAATGGGATTCGTTTCTGAATCTGTCGCCCTAAGCAACATAAAAATAGACTGCAATACCCATACAATCGAAAGTAACCAAAAAGCAAATCGGTTCGCCTTTCGGTTACTTTGGAAATAATCTATAAAATATAAACTAATGCTACAAGCATATAAAATAATTGCAATATGATAAATAATACTGTTATTTAAAAAACTCATCCGATCATCCTTCCAAATTATAAAGATGGAACGGATGGTGTCCACACTCTTTTATGTTCTACTTCTTCCGCACGACTCTCTACTTCTTCCGTTTCTAAATCAAAAATCTTTGCAAATAACGCTAGTTTTTCGCTCGCTCCCTCTTCAGCAGCTATTTCTTTTGCTACTAAAATTGGGTCTTTTAATAATTGATTAATAATACTTTTCGTATGCTTACTAATAACTTTTTTCTCACGATCACTAAGGTTTGGTATTTTTCGCTCTAGGCTTACCATCGTTTCACTTTGGATTGCAAGTGCCTTATCACGAAGAGCTGATATTAATGGAACAACACCAAGTGTACTTAACCACGTTTTAAATAGAACAATTTCCTCTTCAATCATAAATTGAATTTTCTCTGCTTCTTTCAAACGCTCAGCACGGTTTGCCTCCACCACTCCTTGCAGATCATCAATGTCATACAAGAAAGAACCTTCTAGCTCATCAATCGCTGGATCAATATCACGTGGCACTGCAATGTCAACCATAAACAAAGGACGACCAGAGCGCATTTTCTCCACCTTTGTCATCATCTCTTTCGTAATGACATACTCAGATGCACCAGTTGAACTAATTAAAATATCTGCTTCTAATAATGCACATTGTAATTCGCTTAATGATTTTGCATGTCCCATATATTTCTCAGCCATTACTTCTGCTTTCGAAAGCGTCCTATTCATAACTGTTACTTTACGAGCACCACTTCCATATAAGTTTTGCAATGCAAGTTCGCCCATTTTACCAGCACCAAGAATAAGCACGTGACAATCCGTTAACTCGCCAAATATTTTCTTTCCAAGCTCAACAGCAGCATAACTAACAGACATCGCACTTTCACCAATTGTTGTTTCTGAGTGGGCACGTTTTGCTAATGTAATGACTTGCTTAAACAATTCATTAAAAATTGTGCCTGTTGCTTTAACTTGTTGTGCTTCTAAAAAGCTATCTTTTATTTGGCCTAAAATCTGTGTTTCTCCCACTACCATAGAATCTAAACCGCACGTTACGCGGAATAAATGGTCTATTGCACCATCTTGTTCAAAAATAGTTAAATATGGTGCGACTTCTTCTATTTCAAGCTGAAACCAATCAGCTAAAAATTTCTTAATATAATACCGTCCCGTGTGTAATTGATCGACAACAGCATAAATCTCAGTGCGATTACAAGTTGATACAATGACATTCTCTAACACGCTCTTTTGATTTTGTAATGTAGTCATCGCTCGCTCTAGCTCTGCTGCCTGAAATGTGAGTTTCTCACGAAATTCTACAGGGGCTGTTCGATAATTTACACTAACAACAAGAATATGCACGCAGCATGTCCCCCTTCACCCGTTTTATCACTTTATCTACTATCATAATACAACTTTCCTCTTATGAATCTGACAATCGTGTGAACAACCGATTATTTTTTAATTATTCTCCGTATGTAATAAAGGAGATTCAGCAAACTAATAAAAAAACTTCTACTTTATAATGATTATAAATTAATAACTCTATTTGTACGTTACCAAAAAAAGTCCTCATAATCAAGTGATGGAAACTATTCCATATAAATTATAACATCATCTTTCCTATCTTCTTTCATCATGAAGGAAAATATGTATGATTGTTCCAAAATGTAGCAAACACTTTCTCAATACAATGTATTTGACATTTTATTTCTTTTTCGTTATATTGATTTTACAAAATTAAATTGTGCACAACTTAATAAGAAGGGAGTTATGTATGACAGAGGACTCTTTGCATCTAGATAACCAACTTTGTTTTTCTATTTATGCCTGTTCTAGAGAGGTTACTCGTTTTTATCGACCTTATTTAGAAGAGATGGGTATTACGTATCCCCAGTACATTACTTTACTCGTACTATGGGAGCAAGATGGACTAACAGTAAAAGAAATTGGAGAACGTCTATTTTTAGATTCCGGTACGTTAACACCTATGTTAAAACGAATGGAATCATTAACACTTGTAAAACGTGTTCGTTCCAAAGAAGACGAGCGAAAAGTTTGTATTGAATTAACAGAACAAGGTAAAAATTTAAAGGAAAAGGCTTGTTCATTACCGACAACAATGGCTACAAACTTAGGAATTACAGAGCAAGAATATCGCTCTTTATTAATTCAACTAAATAAACTAATTGAAACAATGAAAACAATTAATGATGGAAAAGGGGAATAAATATGGATAAATTATATACTGCTTCAGTAACAGCAACAGGTGGAAGAAATGGGAAAGTAGTTTCAGATGATGGCATATTAAATCTTGATGTGAAAATGCCGAAAGCACTAGGTGGTGCAGGTGGAGAAGCAACAAATCCAGAACAACTATTTGCAGCTGGTTATGCAGCTTGTTTCGATAGTGCATTACAACTTGTCATTCGTACAAAACGTATGAAAGTAGAAAGTACAGAAGTAACCGCTCACGTTTCTATCGGAAAAGATACAGATGGTGGTTTTGGCCTATCTGCCGTGCTTGATGTACATGTCGCTGGCGTTTCACATAGCGAAGCACAAGAACTTGTAGAAGCGGCTCACGGTGTATGTCCTTACTCTAAAGCAACACGAGGTAATATTGAAGTTACATTAAACGTACGTTAACAGCTTATATAAAGAAAAAAACGCGCGACATTCGTCACGCGTTTTTTGTTTTTGTCATTTTATGAATTGCCTTCCACGCTTCTTCTTTTCCAAGTCCTGTTTCAGAAGAGAATAGAACGATTTCATCGCCAATTTCAACAGCAAGCGTTTCTTTTACAACTTTTAAATGCTTTTGCCATTTCCCTTTCGGGATTTTATCAGCTTTCGTCGCAATAATAATTGTTGGGATTTCATAATGCTTTAAGAAATCATACATCATCACGTCATCACTTGTCGGTTGGTGACGTAAATCAACTACTAATACAGCTGCGTCTAATTGCTTGCGCGTTGTAAAGTACGTTTCAATCATTTTCCCCCATGCCGCGCGCTCCGATTTAGACACTTTCGCATATCCATAACCTGGAACGTCAACAAAATGCATCATCTCATTGATCAAGAAAAAGTTCAGCGTTTGCGTTTTTCCTGGTTTAGAAGAAATACGCACTAACTTTTTACGATTTAAAATTTTATTAATAAAGGAAGACTTCCCGACATTTGAACGACCTGCTAATGCAATTTCTGGTAAATCACTGTCTGGATATTGTTCTGGTTTAACAGCACTAATTACAATATCTGCTTTTGTTACTTTCATTGTTTCACTCCTACTAATGCGTGCTCCAATACTTCATCTAAATGAGATGCAAGCACAAACGTAAGGTTTTCTTTTACGCTCTCTGGAATATCATCTAAATCTTTCTCGTTTTCTGCTGGCAAAATAATTTTTGTTAAGCCTGCGCGGTGAGCACTTAATGTTTTTTCTTTTAAGCCACCAATTGGTAATACACGACCACGAAGTGTAATTTCACCTGTCATACCTACTTCTTTACTTACAGGAATACCTGTTAGTGCAGAAATAAGTGCCGTTGCCATCGTAATACCTGCTGACGGTCCATCTTTCGGAACTGCTCCTTCTGGAACATGAATATGAATATCATTTTTCTCATGGAAATTCGGATCAATCTGAAGCTCTTCTGCACGAGAACGTATATAACTAAACGCAGCTTGTGCGGATTCTTTCATAACATCCCCAAGTTTCCCTGTTAAAATTAGTTTCCCTTTTCCTGGCGCTACAGAAACTTCAATTGCAAGTGTATCGCCGCCTGCTGCTGTGTAAGCTAGACCTGTTGCCATACCAACTTGGTCTGTTTTTTCAGCTTGCCCATAACGGAATATGTGTTTACCAAGTAAATCAACAATCTTTTTCTCTGTCACAACGATACGTTTACGTTCTGCTGTAACGATAATTTTCGCTACTTTACGGCAAACTTTTGCAATTTGGCGTTCTAGCGTACGAACACCAGCCTCACGTGTATAATAACGAATAATTTCAAGAAGCGCTTCATCACGTACTTGTAAATTACCTTTTCGTAAGCCATGCTCTTTTAATTGTTTCGGCAATAAATGCTCACGAGCAATGTGTACTTTTTCAAGTTCTGTATAGCCAGCAATCGAAATGATTTCCATACGGTCAAGTAATGGACCTGGAATACTTGAAAGTGTATTAGCAGTTGCTACAAACATAACTTTCGATAGATCATATGGTTCTTCAATGTAATGATCACTGAAGTTATGGTTTTGTTCTGGATCTAATACTTCAAGTAATGCTGCTGATGGATCTCCACGGAAATCGTTAGACATTTTATCAATCTCATCTAATAAGAAGACTGGATTAACTGTTTTCGCCTTTTTCATACCTTGAATAATGCGTCCTGGCATTGCTCCAACATATGTACGGCGGTGACCACGAATTTCAGATTCATCACGCACACCACCAAGAGATACACGGACAAAGTTACGATTCAATGATGTTGCAATTGAACGCGCTAACGAAGTTTTTCCGACCCCAGGAGGGCCTACTAAACAAAGGATAGGTCCTTTTAATGAATTCGTTAACTTCTGTACAGCTAAATATTCAAGTACACGCTCTTTCACTTTTTCAAGACCGTAATGATCGTTATTTAAAATCTCTTCCGAATGAGCAAGATCAATTATATCTTCTGTTGCCTCTGTCCACGGAAGCGCTAATAACCAATCAATATAATTGCGAATAACACCACTCTCCGCAGAACTTGCTGGTAACTTTTCATAACGATCTAATTCTTTCAGCGCAGCCTTCATTGTTTCTTCAGGCATTCCTGACTGTTCAATTTTTTCACGAAGTTCTTCTACTTCTCCGCCCTTACCTTCTTTGTCGCCAAGTTCAGTTTGAATCGCCTTCATTTGCTCACGTAAGAAATATTCTTTTTGCGTGCGCTCCATTGAACGTTTCACTTGTTGCCCAATTTTCTTTTCTAGGCTAAGTAACTCTTGTTCATCTTGAATAATTGAAATAAGTGTATGTAATCGTTCTTTTACAGATACAATCTCTAGAATCTCTTGTTTCTGCTTCGTTTTAATCGGCAAGTGAGAAGCAATTAAATCAGCTAATCTCCCTGGTTCCTCTACATCAGCTACTGTTGCAAATGTTTCATTTGAAACTTTTTTCGAAACTTTAATATATTGTTCGAAATGCTCCAGTAACGTACGCATAAGAGCTTTCTCTTCTAAATCATCTTCTACTTCTTCAGTTACCGTTTTAATAGACACTTGTACTACATTTTCTTCTTCGATAAACTCTATTACTTCTGCTCTATGTAAACCTTCCACAAGGACACGAAGCGTACCGTTCGGCAATTTTAGCATTTGCTTTACTTTCGCCACTGTACCTACACTATATATGTCATCTTCTTTCGGATCATCGATATTCATTTCTTTTTGCATTGCTAAAAAGATGATATTTTCATCCATTGCCGCCTGCTCTAGTGCTTGTATCGATTTATCACGTCCTACATCAAGATGCAAAACCATCGTTGGATATACGAGAACGCCTCTTAATGGTAGGAGGGGCACGATTCTTTCGTTCGTATTCATACTAGACATAGCACCTCCATAATAAATTAAACTCCTGTTCAACTATTTTATATTACAATACACCTAGATGCAATTGCTGAGATTCCTCGCAATTGTAAATAGCTTGTTTTTCTACCTCACGAAAAGAAAAAAGACTCCGATTAAGCATACAAACTTAAACGAAGTCTGGCAAATTTTATTATTGTTTATTTTTACATAGATTGTGCATCTGTTTCGTCTACGTTAGTATGTACATCTAGCTCTCTATGCATATTTTCTTGCATAAACGTTAACTCAAATACTTCTTTTAATTTACGGACAGGAATAATTTCGATTCCCTTTATCGTATACAAAAATGGTTGCATATTTTCAGCAGGAATAATGACTTTCTTAGCTCCCGCTTTTTTCGCAGCTTTTATTTTTGCGTACACGCCACCAATAGGCTTTACTTCTCCGTGTATACTTATTTCACCTGTCATCGCTACTTCATTATTTACATATGTGCGATGCACCGCAGAATATACACCTGTTGCCATAGCGATTCCTGCAGAAGGTCCATCAATTGGGATACCACCTGGAAAATTAATATGTATATCGTATCCTTCTGGCAACACATCTAAAGAACGAAGTACTGTTAATACATTATCAACAGAGCCTTTTGCCATACTTTTACGGCGAATCGATTTCGTTTGACTACCAATACTTTCTTCTTCTACAATTCCGGTAACATTTACCGATCCTTTATCTTTCGCCGGAATTGCTGTTACTTCAATTTCTAATAACGCTCCTGTATTTGGTCCGTATACAGCAAGACCATTTACAAGACCAATCCTTGGAATCGGATAAATGTGCTTTTCGTATTTCGGCGTAAGCTGACTTGAGTGAACAACCCACTCTATATCTTCATCTTTAATGAAAGAACGTTCTTCATTTATCGCCATACCAGCAGAAATTTGTACGAGATTAATCGCCTCTCGTCCATTTCTTGCATACATCCCAATCATTTCAATACCATTTTCACCTATTTGCATTTCCACTTTTTCCGCGGCGTTTTTCGCTACTTTTTGAATCTCTTCCGTATCTAATTCACGGAAAAATACTTCTAAGCAACGTGACCGAATAGCAGGAGGAATTTCCTCTGGCGAACGTGTCGTTGCTCCAACTAAGCGAAAATCTGCCGGTAAGCCTTTTTGGAAAATATCATGTATATATGTTGGGATCATCGTATTTTCTTCACTATAGTACGCACTTTCTAAAAATACTTTTCGATCTTCTAACACCTTTAACATTTTGTTCATTTGAATCGGATGGAGTTCGCCAATCTCATCAATAAACAAAATACCACCATGCGCATCTGTTACAGCACCTTTTTTCGGTTGCGGAATACCTGCTTGCCCCATCGCCCCAGCACCTTGATAAATCGGATCATGCACCGAACCAATTAAAGGGTCTGCGATACCACGTTCATCAAACCGAGCTGTCGTCGCATCAAGTTCAATAAATGTTGCATTCGTACGAAATGGAGATTTAGGATTTCGTTTCGCTTCTTCTAATACAAGACGTGCTGCCGCTGTTTTCCCAACACCTGGCGGACCATATATGATTACATGTTGCGGATTCGGACCACAAAGAGCCGCTTTTAAGGACTTAATCCCGTCCTCTTGCCCTACAATATCTAAAAAGGTTGTAGGACGCACCTTTTCTGCTAGCGGCTCTGTTAAAGAAATCTCACGCATTTTACGAAGCTGTTCTAATTCTTTTTTCGATTCTCGATCAATTGAAACTTTTTGTGTTCGTTGATTTCGAAGTAAATGCCAGAAATATAATCCGACAATTACACCAAAAACAAGTTGAACAACTAAAAATATATTTGTCCAGCTCATTATTTATTTCCTCCCGCAATATTTTATCTCTTAGTATTTCCGCGGAGGAACGTAGCTAAACATAAAGAAAAACAGCAATTATAAAAATTGCTGTTTCCCTTTCGCATTATGCAGATGTTTTTGTATCAAGTACAGTACCGTCTTGTAACACCAATTTTGGCGGTTCATTATCAGCTACTGTTTCTTTTGTAAGAATACACTTCTCGATATCTTTACGAGATGGAAGTTCGAACATTACATCAAGCATTAAGCCTTCAATAATAGAACGAAGTCCACGAGCACCCGTTTTACGTTCAATTGCTTTTTTCGCAATTTCGATTAGTGCACCTTCTTCAAACTCTAACTCAACATCGTCAAGCTCCAATAGTTTTTGGAATTGCTTAACAAGTGCATTTTTCGGTTTCGTTAAAATATCAACAAGAGCATCTTCATCAAGTGGCTCTAGGTTCGCAATAACTGGAAGACGACCGATAAACTCTGGAATTAAACCAAATCTTAAAAGATCCTCTGGTAATACGTGAGATAAAACATGCTTCTCATTTACATCAGCATTTTTCTTCTCAGAACCAAATCCAATTACTTTCTCACCAAGGCGACGTTTAATAATCGGCTCAATGCCATCAAACGCTCCACCACAAATGAATAAGATGTTCGTTGTATCAATTTGAATAAACTCTTGGTGCGGATGCTTACGACCACCTTGAGGTGGAACGCTTGCTACAGTACCTTCTAAAATTTTCAGAAGTGCCTGCTGCACACCTTCACCAGATACATCACGTGTAATTGATGGATTTTCGGACTTACGTGCCACTTTATCAATCTCATCAATATAAATGATTCCTTTTTCCGCTTTCTCTACATCATAATCAGCTGCTTGAATTAATTTTAGTAAGATATTTTCTACATCTTCCCCAACATATCCAGCTTCTGTTAAAGATGTTGCGTCCGCGATTGCAAATGGAACATTTAGAATACGCGCTAACGTTTGTGCAAGTAATGTTTTACCACTACCTGTTGGCCCGATAAGTGCGATATTACTCTTCGCTAATTCTACATCATCAATTTTGCTGTTAGAATTAATGCGTTTGTAATGGTTATATACCGCTACCGCTAGTGCTTTTTTCGCGCTATCTTGCCCGATGACATACTCATCTAAGATTTCACGAATTTCTACCGGTTTCGGTACATCTTTGAATTCTACTTCTTCGTCCTTCGCAAGCTCCTCTTGTACAATTTCAGTACAAAGTTCGATACACTCGTCACAAATGTAAACACCTGGACCTGCTACTAACTTTCGAACTTGCGTTTGTGTTTTACCACAGAAAGAACATTTTAATTGCCCTTTTTCATCATTAAATTTAAACATATTTTCACACCCCTTACAAAGTGCTAACCTCTTGCCTTCGTATGTACACGATAAATGTATCGTATGTAAATACATATTATGTCACTACGTGGCGAGAAATACAAATAATATGACTAGTTATGTACAAATAAAAAAATTTTAAAACTTTTGAAATATGTATATTCGACTTGTAAAGGAACTTTTCCTTCTCCATCGAAAAGTTTTATAAATATATTTCTATATTTATAAAACAAGGCACGATTAAAATCGTGCCTTGTTATTTTATTATGCAGCGTTTTCTACTAAGAAGTCTACAGCTTTACGCACTTTAAGATCTTCAGCTAAAGCGTCTACGCTTCCAAGAGCTTGCTTGATAGCGTCTACTGGCATACCGTACATTTCAGCCATTTTTTCAACTTCTGCAGTTACTTCTTCTTCAGTAACTTCGATGTTTTCAGCTTCAATGATAGCTTCAAGAACAAGATTGATTCTTACACGTTTTTGTGCATCTTCTTTCATTTGCTCTTTTAATTTGTCAGCGTCAGTACCTGTGAATTGGTAGTAAAGCTCAAGGTTCATACCTTGTTGGCTTAAACGTTGCTCGAATTCACGAACCATACGATCTAACTCAGTGTTGATCATAGCTTCTGGAATTTCGATTTCAGCGTTAGCAGCAGCTAATTCTACTACTTCGTCACGTACTTTGTGCTCAGCTTCGTGCTTTTTGCCTTCTTCTAAGTTTGTGCGAAGTTTTGCTTTTAATTCATCAAGAGTTGCAACCGCTTCGTCTGCTTCTTTAGCGAACTCGTCGTTTAACTCAGGAAGTTCTTTTGTTTTGATTTCGTGAATTGTTACTTTGAATGTTGCTGGTTTGCCAGCTAATTCAGCAGCATGGTACTCTTCTGGGAATGATACTTCAACGTCTTTAGACTCACCAGATTTAAGACCGATTACTTGCTCTTCGAAACCTGGGATGAATGTACCAGAACCGATTGCTAGAGAGTAGTTTTCGCCTTTTCCGCCTTCAAATGCTTCGCCATCAACGAAACCTTCGAAGTCGATTACAGCTGTATCACCGTTTTCAACAGTTCCTTCTTCTTTAACAACTAGTTCAGCTTGACGCTCTTGTAAAGATTTTAATTCGTTCTCTACATCTTCGTCAGTTACAGTTGTTTCAACTTTTTCTACTGCTAAACCTTTGTACTCACCTAATTTAACTTCAGGTTTCACTGTAACTTTTGCAGTGAAGATAAGGTTAGCATTTTTTTCGAACTTCTCGATGTCGATTTCAGGATGATCAACTGGGAAGATACCAGCTTCTTCGATCGCTTCACCGTATGCTTTTGGTAAAATGATATCTAAAGCATCTTGGTATAAAGATTCAATACCAAAGCGTTGTTCGAATAATGGACGAGGCATTTTTCCTTTACGGAAACCTGGTACGTTAATTGTTTTTACTACTTTTTTGAACGCAGCGTCGATAGAGTTGTTTACTTCTTTAGCATCAACTTCGATTGTTAAAACGCCAACGTTACCTTCTAATTTTTCCCATTTTGTAGACATTTATTCTTTCCCTCCAACTATAATAATGTATGCACATACCTCTATAGATTAAGATCTTCATTATCTCTTTTTTGAAATAACAAATACACAAATAATCCTCTAGCAAAAGCTTTCAGATATAATGTTCCAATCTACTAATTGCCCAGAAGACAACTACGGTATATTTTGTTCGAGAATAATATGAAACATATTAAGTAAGAGAATTACACTTCTCTTCTCTTACAAACAGGCAGATTTCTGCCTTTTGCAACCCTTACATTATAACATAGAATATGCTCGTTTCAAGAACTGAACGATTCTTTTTCATAATTATACGGGCAAATATCCTTCTCTTTCAACACGTAATAACCATTGATAGGCAATATGAAACTCTTCCAATTCGATATTATATGCTGCCATAAGCTCTTCTTCATCTATAGCCAATCCGAAACGCTTTCTTCCAATTCTCTCTAAAACAGCTGACCAAATCTCTTCTTTATCCATTAATAGAGCGAATGGGAAAACGCTAATTTGCAACTCTTTCCAATATGTAACCATTGCTTCAAATATATCGGGATAATTTTGCTCTAATCGGCTTGATAATTTATGTATAATGTTATTGGATTGCTCCTCATTATGACCTGTAAATGCTGGAATCACCTTAATCGTATTTCCAAACTTTTCTACCTCTATTTCTTCTTCTACCTGACTTTCTATCATTTTATACAAAATAGAAGTTTTCAAATAGGGGTGCTGCTCTTCGTCTATTAAAAATTTCTTTAAAACAGGTAATGCAAGATCTAAGTCTTTTAACGAAAGTCGCTGAATCGCTCTTAGCTTCTGTCCAAAGTTTTCTCCAAAAATTTCATTAGTAAACTCATCCAATTCAAAATTTGAATCCACTAGCGATGCGTCTCCCTCATTTAGCATACCTTCTGCAAATAAAGCAAGCTGCGCTAATTTTTCCTTTTGATCAGGCATTATATCTTTCGTTTGTAAAACCTTTTCAACAGTTTCAATAACACCTTCATAATCATTTGTTTGAACTAAAATAGTTACGTACGTTTCAAGAATATCACCAAATAAGACAACTCCTGTTTTAAGCAACTGTTCACATTTGTCTTTCGCTTCTTCCATACGTTTTAATTCGAGTAAACAAATAACTGAAGCTAATTCCGTTTGTTCCGTTTCCGCATTATACTGACGTAATATTTCAAAGCAACGCAATGCATCTTCGAATTCCCGCTCTTTCAGCGCTAAAAAACCTTCATCAATATAGCGCTCTGATAGTTGTGGAAACAATACGACCGTATTTTCTTTTTTATCCATACGTCCGCCTCTTTTTCTTGATTTTAATTATGTTCAAAGTAAATATATCAAATGCGTAATGAGAACACAACATCCCTAAACTATTTGTTTGAAATATAAAAATATTTAATTTTTACATTCCAATACGAATAAATTTCTACTAAAAATTAAAATTGTACAAATAAAAATCCCCAGCAACAAGCGCAGAGGATTCATCATTAATGGAAAGCTTTTATAATTGTGGGGTATATTACAAGGGTAATAATTTGGAGAACAATAATTGCCATAACAATCATGCTAAAATAGAAGATTGGTTTACTTCGCTTCATTAAAAACATAATAATAAGCATCGTACAAGCAAACAAACTTAAGAAGAACAAACTTGTTGTCGAACTAAGTATACCACTTGGGACAAAGAACAATAACACTACACTACAAGTACCTATAATTCCAAATAACCATTCCATTCATTCACTCATTCCCTTTCCCTCTCATGGCTGTTTTCTCTAAGCGATCAAATGTTTCACAACATCAACTACATACGTTAATTTCTCATACGCTACAAATCCAAAAGCAACCGTTAAGCCCGTTACAACTAATCCTTTCATCATTTCTTCCTCCTTGTTTTATCGTTGTTATCTTCATTATAAAAGATTAGCAATTTCTTACCATCGAACTACCTTACAGTTACCTTACAGAATTGTAAGATTTCAAAAAGAGATTGAAAAACACCTCATATCGCTTGAGGTGCTTTCACGGAATTTCTCTATAATTACTTGTAAAATCAACTTTTTTCTTTTAGTTATTTTTGAACGAATCGACTCTTAAACTAATAGATTTACTAAATAATTTAGAATCAAAATAATTATTCGTTACTTTTCTTAACTTACTTTCAGATATTTTCGTATTAGAAGAAAACAACTGGTGAAAATCGTGTTAATATATTTTTGTACAATTAAGAATTTAATTTACAAGGGGGATTATATATGTTTAAAAAAATGGCGGCAGATGTATTAGGACTAAGCGATGTAGGTTCTGTCATTACACCTAAAGACTATGATAAGGTCGATGCTGATGATTATGTGATGCATGAAGATGGGGAGAAAATTTACTTTCTAATTAAATCCAAATCAGATGAATATTGCTTCACAAACAAAGGGTTAATTCACTTAGACGGTACAAGCGCAACAAGTAAAAAACGTACACTACGCCGCTTTAGTTATAGCAAATATCAAATTAAAAACGTAGCACTTGAAACTGCAGGAACGATTGATTTAGATGTAGAAATTAAGTTTCAAATGGGCGATGAACATTACTCAATTGATGTTCATAAAAAACATATTGAAGAATTAAAAGATTTATATAAGGCTTTACTTAAAATCGAAGAAATTTCATACGACAACGATATTACATTACAATATGCACATAAAAGTTTAGATATGGCATCTAATGCCTTTAGCCGTATTTCAAACGCACAAGTAAACTTAGCAGAGCAATTTAAAGAAATGAACGAGATTGCCTTTAACTGGCTTGTTGATACGAAGAAACAATATAATGTGAAAGATTATGGTTTTGTCTTTGACAAGTTTATTAACAACTAATTTTAAATACACAAAAAACCTTGTTATCAAAAGATAACAAGGTTTTCTTAGCGTCCCAGGAGAGATTCGAACTCCCGCTCCGCCCATTTCCGTACTATTTTATATATTTGGATCGCAGTCTTAATATATCTTCTCCTTCGCGAATGCCTGCCGATCCCTTCCTCACATTTTTTACGACAGTCCAATTCGGGTTAGTTTCATCACCGATATTCTGTACTGTAAAATTGCCATCACCATATTTCCGGTGACCTTCTGCCAATTTCTCCGTTAAATCATTCTCATTTGATCTCGCCATCTTTGCGCCATCTCCCTTTTTTATACGACCTTCTTAAACCCTCTAACCAATCACAGGTCCAGTCAATTGGAGATTCTCGTTTTCCGCTTCTATTAATTGTAACACACTGCCGGGGATAAGTTCCGACAATCGATGCTCAATCTTACTAGAATGGTAAAGAGTTTGATAATATTGTAAGTAAACAATTAAGAGAATCTGGATATGGTTTTCAATACGTGCATAAACCATTTGATGAGCCTGAACAAACAAATAATATAACTGACTAGCAAAGAGCGTTTTTTAAGCGCTCTTTTTAATGCACTTTAATCTGTTGCATATACTCATTATCATATATCCCGTTATAATATTTTTAAACCTCTTGCACATACATCAATTTGTAGACAAACAAAAAACCTTGTTATCAAAAGATAACAAGGTTTTTTTAGCGTCCCAGGAGAGATTCGAACTCCCGACCGTACGCTTAGAAGGCGTATGCTCTATCCGGCTGAGCTACTGGGACATGGAGCGGGTGAAGAGAATCGAACTCTCGACCAGAGCTTGGAAGGCTCTTGTTTTACCACTAAACTACACCCGCATATGTTATTTTCTTTTCTTCGTTAGCGCCGTTGCCCTATCGACAATATTTATTATATGTATAACCACACATAAAGTCAACACCTTTTTTAAAAGAGGATAAATTTTCTTATCCTCTTTTAAAAACTGCTTGTTCAACTAGTTGTCCGTCTAACGTTTCGAAACGAACTTCCATTTGATTTTCATCCATTTCTAATAAAGCAAATGTCTTTTCTACACGCTGACGTGGTAATAAAATACTGCCTGGATTAATAAATAAAACGCCCTCGATTAATTCCGCACCTAATACGTGAGAATGTCCGAAGCATGCAACTTGCGCTCCCACTTCTTCAGCATGGTACGCTAGCGTTTGTAATGTCATTTTCACATTATGGCGATGTCCATGCACTACTAAGAAGCGAATTCCATCTACATCAGTTACAATTTCATCTTGAAAGTTAGCATAATCACAGTTTCCTTTTACAACATGGAAACCTTGCAGTTCTTCATGAGCAGGCGTTAGCTCTGAATCACCGCAATGAATCATGATATCTACTTTCCCTTCATATTTCTCTTTCAACTGCTGTAATTCCTTCACAGAGCTATGACTATCGCTTACGATTAAAGCTTTCATCATTCTCTCTCCCTTATTCTCCTAAAAACCATTCCGGGATTTTTTCTTCTAACTTACGAAGAGCACGGCCACGATGGCTAATAGCATTTTTTTCATCTGAACTTAATTCCGCCATTGCTTTTTTGTATTCTTCCACATAAAAAATCGGATCGTATCCAAAGCCATTTTCTCCGCGGCGTTGTTCTAAGATAAATCCTTCACATGTCCCATTTACAATGACAGGCTTTTTATCACCTTCAGGGAAAGCAACTGCTAATGCACAATAGAAACGAGCTTTACGCTTTTCAAAGTCAACGCCATTTAATTCTTGTAACACTTTATCGATATTTGCTTGGTCATTTTTCGGTTCACCAGCAAAACGCGCTGAATACACTCCTGGTTTTCCATTTAAAGCATCTACAATAAGACCCGAATCATCCGCAATTACGATAGAATTCAACTGTCTACTCAAACTATCCGCTTTTAAGATCGCATTTTCTTCAAATGTTTCACCAGTTTCTTCGACTTCTTCAATATGAGGAAAATCGTGTAATGATTTCACTTCTAAATCAAATCGCTCAAATAACTCAGCAAACTCACGTACTTTTCCCATATTTTTTGTCGCTACAACAACTTGTTTCATACTTTCCACCTCTACTCTATATGAGATACGATGTCACCTAAAGCTTCTTTTTGTATATCAATCAGTTGGAAAATGCCTTTTTCCGCAGCATCAAGTAGTTCATTTAACTGCGCTCTACTAAACGTCGCTTCTTCTCCAGTTCCTTGCACTTCAACAAATTGGCCTTTTCCAGTCATAATTACGTTCATATCAACGTCTGCTTTAGAATCTTCTGCATAGTTTAAATCTAAAACAACACCTTGCTCTTCAACAATTCCTACTGACGTTGCTGCTAAATAATCTTTTACTGGAATTTTAGATACTTTTTCTGCTTGTAATAATTTCTCGAAAGCTAATACCATCGCTACATATGCACCTGTAATAGACGCTGTTCTCGTTCCACCATCTGCTTGGATAACATCACAGTCAATCCAAACTGTTCTCTCGCCAAGCGCTTCTAAATCAACTACCGCACGTAATGCTCGTCCAATTAGACGTTGAATTTCCATTGTACGTCCTGTTACTTTCCCTTTACTTGACTCCCTAATTGTACGTTGTTCTGTCGCACGTGGAATCATCGCATATTCAGCTGTTACCCAGCCCTTTCCTTCTCCACGCATAAATGGCGGGACACGCTCTTCAATTGTCGCTGAGCAAATCACCTTTGTATCCCCAACTTCAATTAATACAGATCCCTCTGGATGTTTTAAATAATTCGTATGAATATGTATATGGCGTAATTCTGTTTTCTCTCTACCATCTACTCGCATAAAAATAACCTCCTCTTAATTACTACTCGTTAGTATAGCCAAATTTAAATGTATGATATGTATACAATAAAAGAAGGAGAACCCAAAAAGCAATTCTCCTTTCTTACTTAAGTATATCAAATTATTCAAGATTAAAAACTACCTGTATTCACGTTTTCTGGACGATCTACAGGTTTTATTAACTTTCCGCCCTTTTCATCTATAAGATTTGCTTTTCCATTCACTTCAATAGAAATATTTTTCACACCTTTCTTTTCTGTTAAAGATAAAACTAACGACTTCAATACGTAATTTGAGATCATATTTTTATCTGGGTTTACAAATATATTTTCATTAAAGTTTAATGTAAGATTTCCGTCTTGTAATTTCGGATTCGTAATAAGCTTAACGCCTGGATTAAAATCATTCAGGAGCGATTGATGGATCGGACCTTTTACAAGTTCATCTATAATTGCTGCATAGTCATTTTCTTTACCTTCCGCAACGCGGCGTGTGACTGGTACGTAGTATTGCTGTTTATTATTATTTTGCGCCATAAAATACAGTGTGACTGGTTTTGTATTTGTTACATCTGCTACTTGTTCATCATCGAAGTTAATACCATTTGCACGGCTCACTCCTTCACCAAGCGGTGTACCAGCAACCGGCATCTTCGCCAATTTCTCACCATTTATTTGGAACTGCACTTGTTTTATCTCTGTAAATTGCGTCAACGTCCACGCTATAGATTCAATGATTTGACGCTCTTCTTCTTTCGCATAGTTTTTCATTTCTTTAGAAAAATCAATAACTGCCGTCCCGTCCTTTTTCAAATCTAAAGTCATCGTTGTATTCGCCGGAATGACTGCACGAAACCCATTCGGTAATAAATTCGTTACCGGTCCATCTTTCACAAGGTATTCTAACGTTTGCTTCACAGTCTCATTTGCTTTCGGAGTAGGTATAGCTAACGTTTGTGGTACAACATAACCATTTTTATCAACAAGGTATAGTTCTCTATTTACCATTTGCCCTTGCTTATCTTTTTTAGCTACTTCTTTCTTCCCACCCTCTGTATACGTAACTTGTTTTGGCGGATCAATTTGTTCAGTTGCTTTCTCCTGATTTATAAAGCCACACCCTGTTAGTAAAACAGCGCTCACAGTAGCACCAACAACCCATTTAAAAGTGGATTTAGGCATGCCATTCCCCCCTAAAATCTAAGTTTGTACTATTATGTATACGAGCCGTTTCACATTTTAGAACAAGCTGTGCCTCTTATAAAGTGAAACTTTAATCAGTGGAGGGTCTAACTGCCCAGCAAATAGCAAGATAAAACAAAAAACTCCTGATTTCTCAGGAGCTCACTTATATGAATTCTACTATTATTCTTTTTCTAAATGAATATGCTTCACATTTTCAATCGGTTGACCGAACCATTTTGATGCAATTTCTTTAAACAAGCCTATTTTTCCTGTTGTTAAGAAGAGATGATCGCTTTGTTCTTCTCCTTCATTCAACATTTTACTATGATATAAGATTGTACTTACTTCACGTGCTGTTTCATCACCAGAACTAATTAGTTGTACTTTATTTCCCATTACTTTTTTAATAACAGGTCCTAAAATCGGATAGTGTGTACACCCTAATATAAGTGTATCAATATCGGTACTTTTCAGTGGTTGCAGCGTTTCTCTTACAACTTCATACGCCATTTCACTTTCGAAATTCCCACTCTCTACAAGTTCAACGAAAGGTGGACAAGCTAAACTTTCTACCATAACACGGTTATTAATAGACTTTAACGCCTCTTCGTATGCACCACTTTTCACCGTTCCAATCGTTCCAATAATCCCAACGTGATACGTGTTTGTCACTTTTAAAGCTGTACGTGATCCTGGGTGAATAACTCCTACTACTGGAATTGGTAATTGTTTTTGCATCTCTTCTAATACAACTGCAGTTGCTGTATTACACGCAATAACTAACATTTTAATATTTAAATCTAGTAAATGCTCCGTCATTTCCCACGTAAATTGACGTACTTCTTCTCGAGAACGTGGACCATAAGGACAACGTGCTGTATCTCCTAAATATATGATACGCTCTTTCGGCAACTGACGAATTAATTCCTTCGCTACTGTTAAACCGCCAACTCCTGAATCGATAACACCGATTGCTCTATTCAACTTCATCACCCGTTTTCTCATTCATCATCTTTTATGTTTATCATTATATTTTACACACTTTAAGTTCGCTCACTTCAAATGCTTCTGTATGAAATTTTTCATTTGCCCATGTATAGACTAGGACCTTTTTTATTTTGCTCCTTTTTTTCATAATTTGCAAGATAGAAAAATAACCGACCTTCTATAAGAAAGTCGGTTTCTTCTATATAAAGTGCATATTCATTGATCCATCTTTTTTTGAAAAGAAGACATTCCCATTAATAAGACGAAATGAACAGAAATTAAAATGACGATCAAAATAAAATTCAATCGATAACTATTTGTTGATTCCATAATTTTGCTTGCTACAGCTGGTCCGAATGCCATACCGAAAAAGTTAATTAAATTATATAAACCAAGGCCGACTCCAACTTTAGCTGGATTTAATGTTTTCGGAATAAATGTGTTTAATGATACTTGAATTGCCGAATAACTCATAAATGTTAAAATAACCGCAAATAAAATAAAGAGTAAGTTCCCGTCTGGAATAATCCCTAAAATTAAAAAGCCAATGATCATAACTACAGACGCTACATACATCATCCTCACATTCCCAAACGCAGGAATAATCTTTCCGGTAATAAAACTAGATACAATACCAAAGAGAGATGCAACAAACAATACAATTCCAATAACGAACGGAGACAATCCGTGCCCTCTTCCTAACAGTAATGGTAATAATAATAAACTAGCACATAACGCCACATTAATGATAAATCCGACCGCTATTAAACGCAGGAATGGTTTATTTGTAAACAACTCAATATCAATAAACGGCGACTCTGCTCTCTTCATATGAGCCTTGAATAAAAATAGGAAAGCAACAGATAACACAAAAAGCCAACTATTAATATTCACTCCTAATAAAACGGTCGTAATCAATACAAATAATAAAAATGCTCCAATGAAATCAAAGTGGAACACTTCATCGGTATGTTGCACCTCTTCTGGCATAAATTTTACGTAACTACTCAGCTTAGTTAGGAAACAAGGCATGCCAAATACATGTTTCCGATTTGAAAACATGATAAAGAAAAGACTCCAATCAGAGAATGAATCTAGATCAAATCGAGAAATTCTCTTATGAAGTCGTGATTTTCCAAGGAACCGTTCCGGTTTCTATAACCTGGCCTATCGCTTGTAAGACAGATTGTTTTTGTTTTTTCATGGTACTCATAAAGCTTCGTATTTGACAAAAAGATTCTGCACCTTTCTCACTTCGGAAAGTCCCAGACACTTTCTGTTTAACTTTCGTCATTCGAATATCCCGTTCTGCTTGATTGTTATCAAAT
>NZ_QJTG01000022.1:0-71132 GCF_003217275.1 Bacillus sp. 196mf | reverse complement strand
CGGATACCTTTCTTCGTTTTCTTCAAAAGGTACTTGAACGCTATCCCAACGGGAAGATAGCCATAATTCTTGATAATGCGCGTATTCATCATGCGAAGCTCATCCAACCGTTTTTAAGTAGACATCTGCATCGCTTAGAATTGGTATTTTTACCTCCCTACAGCCCGGATTTAAATCTAATTGAAGGATTATGGAAATGGCTCAAATCTGACGTCATCCATAACGTTTTTTATTCATCGGTCTACGAGATTCAAAAAAATGTACAGGCTTTTATCCAGGAGTTAAATCGCACACCTGAAAAAGTGATTAATCGATTGTGCGTTCAATTGTAAAGCTTAAATTCAACTTATATAATAAATAATTAATGTAGGTAAAAAGAAAAAATTCCAAAATAAAAAAACCAAATTTTAGGATATATATTATTGATATTGAATTCATATACATTTTAAAAAGATACACTGAGTAAAAAAACAAAAAAGCTGCCCCATATGGACAGCTCATTTACATAATTATCGTTATCAGGAATATCTCTATGTTTGTAATGAATCGTTTTTACATCATTTCCTTTTATGCGAAAAGTAATTATGTCCTCTCCATAAGGCGGATTGTGTACATCCTCAAAAGTTTAAATTTTAAAATCCCTCATTAACTAGCTCTTTTATCGAGTTTAATTTTGAAGAAAGCTCGATAAACCATTCTTCATCCCCTGTTAATAATGCAAGATCTATAAGATAAAGGATTTGTTCCTTATTTATTACCTTTGATTCAGGAAGTTTGTTAACGTGTTTACTAAAGAGTAAAATCGCTTCATTTATTGTGTACTTGCCGTCACGTTTCACAATACTAACTGTAACTATATCCTCCACATCATCAAGTGACACAATATAACCAACTATTAACTCACCTTCATTTGATATTCCACGAACCCAATCTCCTACTTTTAAAACATGATTATTATTTGACATCATACCGTTTCACCTTCCTATAAATATTTTTTATGACGATAAAAAAGATATAAAAACAATTATACTGTAATATTTTTCATTACATTTAAGTGTTAAGAACTCACGGCTATATAATAATTAAGCCGCTTAACGCTCTTGATTGATAAGGTCAACAACTTCTTTCATTGTATAATTCTTTAAGTATTCACCTAGATGCTCTTCAGCACCTAAGAAAATAGCGAAAAGAACTTTTCGCATGTTCGAACCTACAACACACTGATTGTTTGATTCTGGACACTTCGGCTGCAAAGCACCTTCAGAGGTTATCTGATAAATATGCCAAAGATTAATTTCATCTAAATCGCGAGCGAAAATAAAACCGCCACCAGTCCCCTCTTTCGATTGTATAAACTTATGTTTTTTTAACAAACTTAGTACTTTGCGAATGCGTACTGGATGTACACCTGCACTTTCTGAAATAGCATTACTTGTTGACATCCGATCTGGCTGTAAAGCTAAATAAGTTAAACTGTGTATGGCCAAGGTAAAGTCGCTGTTCATGATTTTCCTCCTACGATTCAAAATATTGTTTTTCATATATTAATATACTATAGCCATAAATATTACAGATAGGTTAGAACGTTAAAACATATAGAATACTTCTTGCCATAAAAAATTAATTCTCTTATATTCTATCCGGGCCCACCTATATCTGATAACTTCATTTAGCTTTTTAAGTTGAAAATAAAATTAAACACTCCACTGTTTCTTCACTTGTTCTTCTGCCAGTTGTTTAATTTTTGTCCAAATCGTATCTTTACTCACAATAACATTTGTTTGATAATTTCTATCATTATAATTAACTGTAACACATACTTCAATCATCTTCTGCTTCCTCCTTTCAAGAAAATTTTCCATAAGAAATATTATTTATTAATTAGCCAACTTTTGTAATTCAATGTTTAAAAATGTTCGGACGCTACGTGGTAAAAATTTACGAATTTCTTCTTCGTTAAAACCAATTTGCAATCTTTTTTCGTCCAGCATAATCGGGCGACGTAACATTAGTGGATGCTCAATTATTAATGTATAAAATTCATTTAGCGAGAGCTCATCAATATTTATATTTAAGTCCTGAAAAGTTTTGGATCTAGTTGAAATAATTTCAGTAGCCCCTTCTTCAGTTAAACGAAGAATCGATTTAAGCTCATCAACTGTCATAGAATTTGATACGATGTTTTTTTCAATATAATCAATTTGATGCTCTTCAAGCCATGCTTTCGCTTTTCGGCATGAGGCACAGCTTGCTGTTGTATATAGAATTACCATATTTAACTCACTCCTTTAATGTTATGAAACGTACATTTTAAACATCGGTTATTGAAATGTATTAAAAAAAATTACAGTTTAGAATCAAATACAAGCAATATTATTTATTCGAGAATATTTAATTTATCTACATTTTACAGACGATAACAACTCACTTCTAAAAACTATACTGTAATTTTAAACTTTACAGTTCTATAAATCAAATGTTAAGTCTTGGATTCATTCTATTAACGTATAATAGGAGCAGTTGAGACAATACTTGCCTCAACCGATTTTTATATCTCTTTATAATTTTTTGCAGTAATGACTGTTTCAAACTCAAAGGTTTCGGGTAGATGATCTGCATAAGAATATTCAAAAGTTCGTCCATCCGTTAAATAAGCTACTTGTTCAACTCGCATTAGGAAATCCTGATTTGTTAAGTTCATAAACTGCTTTTCCCTATCATCTGGGCGAATTCCTTTAACCCTGACAACAGATGTCCCTACTTCAAGACCAAGTTTATTTTGAATATGTGAGTATATCGACTCCTCTAAAACAGAAGCCCCAACACCTGGGATAACCGAAATTGGCATCCATGTATGCTCCATAATCGTCGGAATGCTGTGAATGATGCGGAGGCGAATGATTTTATAGACGAAATCACCGATTGAAACTCCCAATTTCTCAGCAACTACTTCATCAGCCCCAACAATCGCAAACTCGATAATTTTACTTTCTACCTCACTGCCGTATACAGCTTTCGTACCCGTTAAAGTTTGAATCATTCGTGCCTTTTCCTGTTGACGCCAATCTTGCACCACTGTTCCGCTTCCGCGCCGGCGGATGATGTAGCCATCTCTAACTAATAGATCCAGCGCTTTCTTAATAGTAAGGGCTGAAACACCAAATTCTTCAGCAAGGACGGGGCTACTCGGAATTTTTTCGTTGATTTTATATTCACCGTCTAAAATTTGCTGTTTAATCTTTTGATAAATGCCGAGGTATTTTACTTGTGTTGATCCGCTTGCCATTTTCATACCTCCTTTATACTGCAAACTCTCTTCTATTCATTCAAATGTAAAGCCTCAAGTTTGTAAACTGAAGGTGATGGGGCAGCAAATCCATTTTCTAAGATTTCAATATTCGTTACCGCTTCTTCGTCTTTCACAAGTTTTGGTGCACCATTTATAATTGTTTCATACGCGGAATCATAGAAACGACCGTAATCACCAAGCGGCGTTTTAATTTGTTTTTCAATCCAGTCACCATTTGCATTACGATATTTAGCAACTCCATAGTACATCGGTGAATCTTCACCAAACCCTGCACTCTCAGGCATAATCCCCGCTTTCAAATCATTTTCCTGCTGATCTTCACCATATTTAATAAATGATCCATTTGTTCCATGAACGATAAAGCGTGGATAATCTTTTGCTACGACATGGTTCGTTTTCAGCTTAATCTTCAACTGATTTCCGTAATGTAAACCAACATCGAAATAATTATCAACCGCACCTTCCATTTCATTATTACGAATATCGTATGTCACCGTATCTGGACGGCCGAATAGTGAAATCATACGGTCCATCGTATGAATACCTAAACTGTAAAATGAACCTTCTTCTTTTGGAGCTTCATGAGTGATTGAACCAGGACGGAAATAATCAATATGTGATTCAATCTCAATAATATCACCAAGGAATCCTTGTTCAACTACTTGCTTCACAGCTAAAAAATCACCATCAAAACGGCGGTTTTGATAAGGCATAACTACTACACCTTTTTCTCGTCCTAAAGCTAATAATTCTTTCGCATGTTCCACTGTATCGCAAAATGGTTTTTCAACGATAACTGACTTTCCAGCAAGTATAACTTTTTTCGCTAATTCGTAATGCGTATGTGCTGGCGTACAGACCGTCACCACTTGAATTTCTTTGTCATTCAACAATTCATCCAAATCAGTAGTGAAGTAAACACCTTTTTCCTTATATGGAGCCGCTAATTTTTCATTTATTTGACGTACAAAAATCGTTTTTATTTTTATATTATTACGTGTGTTTACATAAGGTAAGTGATAGCGGTTAGCTGACTTTCCAAATCCAATAAAGCCCATTGTTAATGTCATATTTTTCAACTTCCTTGCTCATAAATTTTCGTTTCTATATTTATTATATAATTTAATCATTAAAAGTATATAGTTTTAACTTTATAATTATATATCAAATAAAAAATCCACGATAAAATTCATTCTCACTATAAGTTATGGACCTATAAAGTGAAACTTTAATCAGTGGGGCGGTTTATCCCCTACTGATTATTTACCCGTAAATACCGGGATAAAAAGGAGCGTAATGAACATGGCATATACTACTATATCTATGGGAATTTTCGGATCACCTGAACAAGTATGGCAATTAATCGGAGGTTTCAACTCCCTTCCAGACTGGTTACCTTATATACCTAGTAGTAAATTAACTGAAGGCGGTCGTGTACGTCATCTAGCTAATCCAGATGGTGATACAATTATAGAACGCTTAGAAGTATTCAATGATAAGGAACGCTACTACACGTATTCAATCATGAATGCACCGTTCCCGGTCACTAATTATTTATCTACAATCCGGGTGAAAAAAGGTACTGAAAGTAACACATCATTAGTAGAGTGGTCTGGTACGTTCACTCCTGTTGAGGTTAGTGATGAAGAGGCAATTAATCTGTTTCATGGTATTTACAGCGATGGACTGAAAGCATTACAGCAAGCATTTCTAGATTAATTCATGTAATTGATTGAGACGAAAAAGTTAATTAACAGTCAAACATTCGACTTTGTGGTTAAGTTCATTATGAAAGATAAACAAATACAAATTTCATGCCTGCTTGTTATTGACAAGAAATAAAAAATACTACCTCCAAATGGAAGGTAGTATTTTTTTATTAATCAGGAAAAACAATTAATCCCTCTTCTTTTTCCTCCTGTTTTAAATCTTCTTCTGGGAAGGTTACAGTTGAATTTTTATCACCTGTTCTTTTTGTTTCTTCACCTGGAAATACGAAAGTTGAATTTTCTTTTCCTTCATTTTTTTCTACGTTATCTGGAAATACCATAGGATCATTGGTAGTCAAATCACTATGAAATCCAAGGTTAGACAAAATCGCTTTTAAATCTGGTAAAACCCCTATTTTATCAGATGATGGGTTATTAGACTTTGTGCCTGTATTAGGATTACTTAAAATTGCTCTCAATTCTTTTGGTGTATATGCCTTACCTAAATGTTCTTTAGCAATCCCTTGAATCGATACAGCAGCCCCAGCAATTATAGGCGAAGCGCTAGAAGTACCACGGAAATTAGAAGTATAACGATTAATTATGTTCTGATCTGTAACTTTTTGTCCTTTACTATTTTGATTTTGATATGTATCTAATGTATCAACATACTCTCCCCAACCATATACATCAATTCTACTACCATAGTTAGAGAAAGCTAAACGTTTATGAGGAACTCTTGCAGTAGATGCTCCAACTATAATAGCTCCTGAATCTTTAAAGTCTGGACTATTTCGATTTAAAATCTGCTTACCATTACGGTCTTTAAATTCATCTAAATCAATCCCACCATTACCAGCTGCTTCTACAATAATAATGCCTTTATCTGTACCTTTGCGAATTGCGTTAAATATACTCGGGTATACTTCTACTGGTAAAGGGTCATCTCCATATCCATCATATTTAAAGGATTCTTCTATTAATAAAACATCTCCAGCCTGTAAAGAATCTACGGCACTTAAAATAGCATCTCTTACATCGATTCTCCCATTATCTCGGATCACTGAAATTACTTTTGCCTTTGCTTTTGGTGCAATCCCAATGTTCCCAATCCCATTGTCAGCTGCAGAAACAACACCTAGAACTGAAGTACCGTGAGAAAGATCATTACTCATTTTTCCAGACATAAATTCAATATTTTGACCGACTAAATCTTCATGATTTAATAACCAACCTTCTTCCAAATCTACAAAAGTTGCTCCCTGGCCATTTCCTCCTTTAATTCCCCAAGCATAAGGAGCATTAATTCCTAAAGGTGCCTCTTCAAGATATCCCTGTCTTGAAAATCTAGGTTCATCATAAGGATTGACTGATAATACAGGCAATCTCGAGCCAGTTGTTGTGTTTATACTCTTATTAGAACGAACTTGTATTTTACTAGAATCGTCATTAGCAGCATATACTGTATTTGTTACAAATGTCGTACCTGCCCCAGCAAAAGTTGTAATTGCAAGTGATGATATCAACATACCTTTAAAATTTTTCATTTTTCCACCTCTAGTTTTCTATTAGAAATAACATATTTCATAATGTGTATGAACCGAAAATCATTTTATCTTATTATAAAAATTAATAGATTTTTATAACTTTTTGATTTACATAAAAACTCCCTTCATTCTTGTAATTCAATGTGTAGATTTCAAAATAACAAACTTACTGTAACTATTATAGTTACACCTTTATTGATTTTCAACTACGAAATATAAATTTTTAAAAATAAATTTATATTACTTTAAAACAGAACTCGCCTTTTAAGCACATAAAGTGAAACTTTAATCAGTGGGGTTTTTGTTCATCCCCCACTGATTATTAGCCCTCACCAATGGGGCGTTTACGGACAGTTAATGCGGGATAAAAACGCAAAATATCTGTCCAAATTACAGCGATCAATAAGTTTATGGACTGCGAAAGAAATACGAAAAAGCAAAGCACTAAGTGCTTTGCTCCTTATAAAATCCCTTTTAACTTTTCACCAATTAACTTCGCTACATACTCATAACCTTCTGGCCCAAAGTGTAACCCATCTTTTTCATCATTTTCTACAAACCTTTTATAATCCCGTTCTTGAATCATTTCAGCATATACATTTAGAAAATAACTTCCTGTTTCCCTCGCCACTTCCTCTACTACGTCTGTATACTGACCGAGCACTTTATTGGTTCTATTGTACTGTCTTTCTTCATCAACTGGTGCAGGACTAATAAGTAGTATTTTATCTGAGGAAACCTGGTTCACAATCTTCTCTAAGTTTTCTTTATATGCTTGTAATGACACTTGAGAAAAAGAAACTGCATCATTCGTACCAAGAAAAACTGTTACGAAATCTGGTTTATATGATATTACATCTTCTTCAATCCTATTTAACGCATCAAATGTATTATCCCCTGGAACACCTGCATTCACTACTTTCCAATTTGGAAACATTGCTTGTAACCTTGACGTTAATCTCGGTGTTCCATCAAAAAACGTCTCATCAGCTGTAATGCTATCGCCAAAACATACTAACGTTTTCATTAGGCTTGCTCCCCTTTTTACGTATGAAATAATTTACCTTCTAATGCTCCAATATATCTTTCAGCAGAACGTTCAACTGCTTCATTTGCATTTTCTTTTACTACTCGATGAAAAGCGTTGTATAAACGATTAAACTGTAATGGCTTCACTCGATTCACCATTTCTTCCACTTTTCTCGCTGGTAATGGAATTAAGTTTGGATAGCTGTACATGAAACTCACCCACCGCTCATCTGCTACAACTTGAATAATATCACCTGTTAACAAAATTCCTTTTCCGTCATTACCTTCTTCCCAATGTAAGACAGATCCACCTTTAAAATGTCCCCCTAAACGATGAATGACTAATCCATCAGCTAATTGTAAAGACTCACCAGACCAATAAATAATACGACTACTCGGACGCATCACCCACTCTTTATCATCTTCATGTATATAAATTGGTACATCAAATGTCTCTGCCCATTCTACTTGCGTTGAATAATAATGAGGATGAGACAATGCAATCGCATCTAATCCGCCAAGCTCTTTTATTTTCGTAATTGTCGTTTCATCTAAATACGTAATACAGTCCCACAGTAAACGATATGACTCTGTTTTCACTACAAATGCCGTTTGACCGATCGCAAATCCTGGTTTTGTCGTAATACTATAAAGTCCATTTTCCTCTTTAATTATTTCATTTTTATATGTATCATCTGTTTGCAAATTTTCTAAAGTCGTCCAAGACTGCCCTTTCGGATTCACATACTGCCTTTCTTCATCACAAATATGACAACTCACTGGTTCTTCTACACTCGCTGCATACTGCACGCCACACGTTGTACAAACGAAATTTTTCATCATAAGTTCCCCTATCCCTATATTTTTATTAAGCTGACTTTTGTTGATAATGATCTGCTTTTTTATTTTCAATTATTAAACTTATAAAAGTAAGTAAATAGACAACTGTAACCGATAATGGAATTACAGTAAATCCTTTTTCTGCAAAAAGAATCCCGCAAACTGACGTTACAAATACAGTCCCTACTGACAATAAACCATAACTTTTACTTTCATAAATCCATACGTACGGGATAAAATGAACACCTATTAACATTGCTACTACAAAAGGTAACCATTCTGGAAATTGAAAATAGGCAAGTAATACAAGTGGAATATTCAATACATTTATCCCACCAATTAATCCAGCCAAAATCCCTAACGGATTTCCTTTCGCAAACATATCAATTTTCAATATAGCCGCTATCATTAAGCCAAAAGGAAACACACAGCCCATACCGATTAAATATACCCACACCACTTGTTTTTCAGAAAGAACAAATCCTGTTATACTCATAACTACCCAAAATAAAACGCCGGCTAATATAATCGGTAAGCCTCTCTTCGTTTTTATTGCTAAATCCTTTTTCGCTTCTGCAACATTCATCTCACCATCTCCCCTAAAAATATTTGTACTATAAAGTCACCTCAACCTCACCCATCCAATAACGCCAAGCTTCTAAATAATCTTCTAAATCTTTCGGGTGGTGCCGTAAACATGTATCTATACGCAAATATAATCCTATGACTATTTCTTCATATAAATCACGGTCATTTTTATGAAATACACATTGTTTCATCGCATAACCAATCGTTTCTTTTGTTAAATCTTCCGGAGTTGAACAGAACGCATAAATTAAATCATATATAGGATCTCCTAACACTGGTAAAGGATCAATTACACCATACAGATCATTCTCTTGAAATATAAAATTATGAAATCCAAGATCACCATGCAATAAAAATGGCTGATTTATTCCAGTCCCCCTACTTGGACTATTTGCTAACTTAAAAACCGTTCTATACTCTTCCTCACTTATGTAACATCTTACATTTTCATGAGCTTCCATCACATTTGTCGTTAAAAATTCACTCCAAGATTGAACCGGATTTTCTTTCCATCCCCAGCCATCAACCTCTGTAGCTACTTCATACTCATTGATAACTTCTTTTACAAGTTTACAAAGAACACTCCGTTTATAGCCTAGTTTGCAAGAAGTTGTGCCCTCAAGGAATGAGTAAACAATATAGCGATTTAAAGATTCCTTATATAAAAGCTTTGGAAATAATTCGTCCTTTTTATAAAACTGAAGAAAATAAGCTTCTTCACGTATGACATCCAATTCATTCAACTTTACAACGTATTGTTCATCTAACAAATATATAGTACTTGCCGTTCCCCCGTTTAATGCTTTTACGCTATTTGGATAATATGAAATAACTTTTTCCTTAACTAGTTGTGCAGTGATTATTGAAATGTCCATTCTCTCACCCTTTAATTCGGAAGATTCCCTTAATTCAAAAGACAACTTTACTATTATTTGACAAACACAAGGAAAATCCTCCCAACCATCCTAATATTACAAACAACAATTTTATTTTATTACAATGGCTTTCTTCAATATCCCATTTATGATAACGTGATTTTATCACTCTAAATGCTCTTCATATACTCTAATAATTTCTATTGCAGGGTCTATGTCTTGTAATTTATGAGCCAAACTTTCTACACCAAACACTTCTGTAAACGTATGACTGCCTACAATTAAATTAATTCCTTTAAATTTCGCATGTTGCACTGTATATAATGTTTTTTCACCTGTTATGTACGTGTCACATCCTTTTTCTAATGCACGTTCAATCAAATTTGTATTGTTTCCTGCACCGGTTAAGATTGCAATCCGTTTTACTGGTTTATCGTGATTTCTCCAGCTCTTCACTTTCTCTTCCATTTTTTCTTCAAGTTTTCCAACTAAGTTTGAAAAAGGAATCGCTTCTTTATATTCTCCTATTCCCGGTAGTTCTTCTTCCTCATACGTGGAATATTCCAGTATTGTATCTATCCCAATTCCGTTAAATAACGATGTACACGTGCCAAACTTTACAAAATCTAACGGCAAATGAACCCAAAAATGATTCATTTCATATTGCTTCAATTTCTCAATACAAGCCTCTTCCATACCAAATAAAAAACTCCACGGCGCATGATGTGTAACTATCATATCGACTCCATTTCTATACGCTTCTTCAATAGTTTCTAACGTTAAATTTGTTGTGTAACCGATTTTGTGAAATTCATCTTTACTTATATGAGTAAAACCATATTCATCATCGCCGTATTTATGAAGATGCTCTCCAAATAGTGATGTTATATGTTCGTTAAACTGCTTTATATTCATTTTATTTCTCCTTTCATTTACTTTTATATTTCAAAAATAAGGAAATACTAAATAAAAACGTTACATACATATAGGAGGACACCATGAAACCTGAATTTTTAAAAGCTATACATGATGCCATTGGAAATGTTGAACACATTCATATAGAGGAAAACGGTGCTGACAGCTTACTTATCCATCATGATGATGCACAGCAATTACAACAAGTCGCTAAAACGCTAGAAAATAACAATTTTCGCTCTGCTTTAAGAACAACTGGAAATGCTTCGTATATTGAAGTATTGAACAGATAGTGAAAGTCCGGATGTATGCCGGGCTTTCTTTTTTTATATTGAAACTTCAAACTCTTTCACATACACCGCTGTTCCAGCGATATCTATTTGTAACTTTTCGTTTTCTATCCCTTTCGTTACATAAACGGTTACACGACCATCTTTATTTATTTCCTGTCCTTGCTCAACGATTAAATCCAATTCATGTTCAAAATCTTTCTCTAAATACTCCGCATAATACGCTCCCATTACACCTGAAGCTGTTCCTGTCACTGGATCTTCAATCGTTCCTGCATAAGCTGACGAGAAATGACGGCCATGCATTTGTGCTAGTTCATCATAAGTTTCTAGACAAATTGGGTGAATAGAAGCATTAGGTATTTCTCTTAATACTGACGGAAATGCAGCATTATTAGGTTTCATTCTCTCACACGCATCTAGATTTTTAATCGGCACAATTACAGTCCAGTTTCCTGTACTTCCATATACTATCGGTAAACTTACATCTAAATCATTTACTCCTAAACCAATACTATGAGCTAATTCTTCTTTTGAACCTGCAAAATCTTTAAACTGAGGTGCTGTCTGCCTCATTTTAATAAAGGTTTCTCCATTTTCATTTAAACCTATTTGTATTGGTAAAATCCCTGCCTTCGTTTCAATAGTAAGGTTACTTTTCTTTTCTAATAAACCTTTTTCACGCAAGGCACATATCGTCCCTACTGTCCCATGACCACATAAATCCATTTCAAAACCAGGTGTAAAATAGCGCATTCTTATATCTCCTACTTCTGAGGAAAGAACAAAAGTTGTTTCGTTATATCCAATTTTTTCAGCAATAATTTGCATTTCCTCTTCCGTTAATCCATCTGTTTCTAATACAATACCTGCTGGATTTCCCTTATTTGGTTTATTCGTAAATGCATCGTAATGAAATACGTTTATAGTCTTCATCTTCTTTTCTCCTAATCTACTTTAAAAATTTTATAATAAAGCTCTGTCTCCGTTTTCATCGAACAATTATTTCTCCAAAATATCCTCTGCATCTTTTCATTTGAAGTATGCGTGCTTCCGATGTAATAAGTAGCCCCCATTTCCTTTAACATATGTAAAGATTGAAGATGCATATGAGAAGCAACTCCTTTCCCGCGATAATAAGGCATTACTCCCAAGTAAAATAATCGTCCTTCACTTTCTGTTCCAGTTTCTATATGCGGTATGGACATACCAATTGGCTCAGTTTTATCATAAAAAACAATACATGACTTTCCCCAACCCTCACCTAACTCTGTTTGCACGGAATAAAAATGTTCATCGATAGTTAAAATTGAAGTTTGATTCCCTGAACCCGACATACATTGTTCCCAAATATATTTAAATTCTTTTTCCGATAACGTTCCTTCTGCTATTGATCGATATGTATATTGTCTTTCAAGCCCTTCTATATTGTTCAATTCTCTACATACTTCTATCTTTGCGGCATGTAAAGAAAAACCGGCATCAAGTAACACTTTTGCGTTTGAGTTATAACTACTAAACCTCTTGTTTAATACAATACTCGCTCTTTTTAACTCCCAATTAAAACAAACCTCTTCAAATCTACTTATCTTTTCTTTATATGTTTGTACGTTATACAAAACATCTTCTTCTATTTCTTCAATTGTCACTGCATTTGGTAAGCCATTTAATACTTTTTTAGAAGGACCAAACAGATTCTGAATGATTGCAAGATCGTATATCACCACTTTAATTCCCCCATACCAGGCTCAATAAACTTCCCTGAAACATCCTCATTTGAATCTATTACCCAATCATATATATTCTTTGCTCCTTCAGCCGGATTCATATTCGTATCAAAAGCACCAATGTCAGTCTTTAATTTCCCAGGGTGAATTGCCGTTACACGAATTCCTTTATTCTCAAACTCTTGTTGTAAGCAGAGTGTTAACATATTTTGTGCTGCTTTAGCAATTCGATATGAATATGAGAACTGGCCTTGCGGAAACTCTTTGTTCGCCATTTTATGTAATGACCCTAATCGAGAGGACACATTTACTATTCTCGGATGATCCGATTTAGCTAACGCCATATATGTACCTTTTACAGCCCGAATTACACCTAAGCAATGAATATTAAATAAATCCGTTAACTCTTCTGAATTTGTATGTAAAATCTCAGTCTCCTTCCCAGTAATGCCAGCGTTATTTATAACTAGATCAACATGCTCTGTATATTCCCCAAGCTGCTTCTCAATTTGCTCCGTACTCTCATCAACCGATAAGTCTGCCAATATAGGAAAACATCTACAACTATACATTTGCTTCAATTGCGTTACCGCAACCTCAGTTCTAACTAACGGATAAACGATATGCCCCTTTTCATGAAATACTTTTACTAACTGTAACCCTAATCCCCGATTTCCACCTGTAATAACCACTCTCATATACTCATCTCCTTATTTTTAAAATAAATAAGAAAATCCATCCACTTACCATTCTCTAATGAAAATGCCTCTCTCTTGCATTCAAATGAAAAGCCTGCGCTTTCCGCAAGACGCACTGATGGCTCATTATCAACATGTATATGTAATTCGATTCTATGAAAATCAAGGCAACTAAAAAATAACGGTAGCGCAGCTTTCACACTTTCAACACCATATCCATTTCTCCAATATTGATTATGTATGGAGTATCCCATCATCGCCCATTGATAGTCCATACGTAAAATTTTAATCAGCTCTAGCTTACCAATATTAGCTCCGTCTTCTTTACGAAAAATACCTAATACATACATCTCATCTCGATGTGCTGCTTCATCAAACCCTCTAATCCATTCCGTGAACCATTCTTTTGTTCGTGATGCCATAACTTGATAGCCATCGTCATATTTATACTGCGATGGCAGTCTCTTATTAAATCCATCTAACCAACTTTCGTAATCATCTTTTTGGAACGGACGGATCATAAGTTTCTCTGTCTCTACTTGTAATAGCGGCAGCTTCATTTACATCTCTTCCTCCAGTAATTGATTGAATATTCTTTGTCATCTTACACGAAATACAAAATCTAGTAACAAACCTTATGCCGATCAACTTAAGAAATTAGTAGTTCCCCAATACGAAAAAAATAAGTCGAATTCTATAATTAACTGTATAAGGGGAAATTTTTCATTTTGAGGTAATTCCAAACCCTTGGCTTGATAACGATGTGACGGTCGCCCTCCTTAGGAGAATTACTTGAATTCACTAATGAAGAAATTGTACCAAAACGTCATTTTAAATAATCAAGTCAGATTATCTATTTCTAACTTGATTATTTAAAATATAAACCTTTGCCCACTGGCTGAACAGTTTCAAGCACAGTGTCAACCATTTCTTCATTAATCAAGGTTCTTATAATCCAAGCTGAGAGGTCTTGAGCAGCAAAACAACCTGCGGCAGTCGAGATATTCCCTTCATTTACGAAGCTTTGTTCAATAACGTCTACATCAAATTCTTTAAGTTGTTCTACTACAGATGGATATGTAGTTGCTTTTTTGCCAGTTAACAATTTTTTAGCTCCTAGTAGTAGTGAACCAGAGCACATAGAGCCTATTAATTGTCTTTGAAGATCTACATGAATGCTATTAAGATATTCTTGATTTTGATATAAACCTTGGACCCCCTTGCCACTTGCAAATATTACTGCGTCAGCGGAAGGTATATCAGATATGCTTCCTGTCATGGGGATACGTAAGCCAGACATGGATATATGCGTTTTTTCCGTTCCTAATAGCTGGACATTCCAATCAGAAATACCGCCAACTAAACGTACACGATTTAATAAATCCCATGGTAAAAAAACATCTATATCAGTAAAGTTATCGAAACAGACTATCGCAATTTTCATTCTCTAGCCTCCTAATTATTGAAATATTAAAAACATTTTAATTATAACAATTTCAAGTGGAGGTAGCGAGGTTTAAATTGCCTAATAGCCGAATATCGTTCGAGCGTTACCAAGCTAAAAAATTGCATCAAAAAAACAAAAACGTTTATACTCTCCACTAACAGAAACATTAACAAAAACCCAGTCATGCTTTATACATAACTGGGTTCTCCATCGTTTCATAATTTTCTATTTCACAAGAACTGCATCTCGTAATTCCCTCTTTAACACTTTTCCTAAAGCGTTTTTCGGTAACTCATCTATGAATACTACTTCTGGTATTTTATAGCTTGCTAATTTCTCTTTACAATACTGAGTAATACTTTCTTCTGTTAATGTTGTTTCGCCATCCTTCACAATGTAAGCTCTTGGAATCTCTCCCCAAAAGTCATCTGGAACTCCAACTACTGCAACTTCTAAAACACCATGTATTTCATGAATAACATCTTCTACTTGATCTGGATATACGTTGTCACCACCGCGTATAATAACGTCTTTATATCTTCCCATAATATGCAGGAATCCATCATCATCTATCATGCCAGCATCACCCATGTTAAACCAGTTATCTTTTACTACCTTCTTTGTCGCCTTTTCATTATTCCAATATCCTTTAAACATGTATGGACTTTTCACATGAATCTCTCCAACTTCATTTGTTGTTAGTTCATGTCCTGTTTCCGGATGAACAATTTTCACCTCTACATTTTTCAAGGTCTTTCCTACAGAAGACATCTTTTCTTTTCCCATCATTGGATGCCATGAGGTTACAACCCAACCTTCTGTACTACCATAGCCTTGCACCATATATATGCCTTTTTCCATATATTTTTGAATGAGTGTTTCTGGCACTTTTGTACCACCGCTTTGTGCTACTTTAAAGGTTGAAATGTTACGTTCTTTTTTATTTAGTTCATCAAGCATGTAACTATAAACGGCTGGGAAAGCAAGCATCGTAGTAATTTTCTCTTCTTCAATCTTATCCCAAATAAGAGCAGGATTCGAATCAGCTAAGAAGATCATCGTAACGCCATGATAAATACAATTTAAAATAGAAAGCACGCCACTCATATGAAACAATGGATGCACAGATAAAAAGCGTTCACCTGCTGGGATTTCTCTTTGTCCCGCAATTTCAGCAAAATAATGATGTAAGTTTTTATGTCCAATTACACATGCTTTTGCCTGTCCAGTCGTTCCTGATGTAAACAAGTAAATGGCATCGTCTTCTTCATGAACTTCTACGTTCGGTTCTGTCGTTGGCTGTTTTTGCAACTCTAATTCAAATGAACCAAAGTCTTCTTTTGTTGTTTGAATTACATAAGGAATTTCTTTAACAGCATCAACATTTAATAACACTTCACTAAATTCTTCATCAATAACTAACACTTTTAATTTCGCTTCTTTTACAATCGTTTCTAATTCATATACAGTAAGCTGATGATTTAGCGGAATAAATACCGCTCCAATTTTTAAACTTGCCATCATAACGCTTGGAAATGGGTGATTATTTTTGCATAGTATTCCTATACGATCTCCTCTTTGCACACCATTATGTAACAAATAATGTGCAAGCTGATTTACTCGTTCATTATATTGCTGAAACGAATATCTTTTCTTTCCTCCTACAAGCGCTTCCAAATTTGGTGACTGCATTGCTCTCTTTTGTAATAATTGTCGCATCGTTCTCAAGTAAAACTCCCCTTTATATATGTTAGGTTTTTTATTTTACCAGATTAACTATTAATTTACTAAAGATTACACTTAGTGAATATAAGAAGAATATAAAATAGCCATTTACTTCACAAGTAAATGGCTATTTTTCATTATATATTAGAATACTTCTTGTTCATCACATATTGCACATACTCAGGTGCACTTTTATCAATCTCTTCATCACTTAGTTTATATTCTGCACCATATAAATAAAAGGAAGGTATAAATTCCATACCTGTATATAAGCATGTAGCTTGGAATGGTTTCGTCAACTCATCCATTGTAATCCCACTATTTTCATAGTCTTTTTCTAATCCACCTATAGAAATAGCTACACCAAATTCTTTCCCCTTCACTTTATCTCCTTGTGATCCGTACGCAAATCCATATGTTAATACATCATCAAACCATTTTTTTAATAATGGTGGTGTGCTGTACCAGTAAAGTGGAAATTGGAATATATATCTGTCATGTTCTACTAATAACTTTTGCTCTTCTTCAATATTAAACTCCCAATTCGGTGCCACTTTATACAATTCATGCACCGTAATTTCATCTGAATGTTTCTCAAGTTCTTCTATCCATCTTTTATTAATTTTTGATTTTTCAATATGAGGGTGTGCTACAATTACAAGTGTTCTCATCATTTTCCAGCCCCTTTATAAATTAATCAATCCTTTACGTATTAGTATGAATGAGTTACATATAATTGAAAAGTACGTACTTTAAAGTGCTATAGGAACCTTAAAGTACCTGTGGAGGTGTTATATGAATCAAAATGATAATTGCCCAATTGCCACAACACTCGATGTAATCGGTGGAAAATGGAAAGTTCATATTTTATGTATTTTGTCGGATGGAAAAATGCGAACAAATGAAATTAAACGAGAAATCCCAAACATTACACAAAAGGTTCTTACACAACAACTTCGGCAACTTGAAGCTGATGGGATTATCTATCGTACCGTATATCAAGAAGTTCCACCAAAGGTTGAGTACACACTAAGTGAATACGGAAAATCTTTAATGCAAATAATGAATAATCTGTTTGAATGGGGAAAAGATCATCAGATTAAAAGATTACATGACTAAAAAAGCACTATATACTTTGTTTAATCCTCTACGTTCATATTTTTTATTTCTATAAAGTTTATTTTCATCATTTTTTAGCTAACTTGTTTTCTTAGATTGATGGACGTGACCCCACATCCATCAATCTAAAAAGATACAATTAGAAAAATGAGATTTCTATAAAGTTTCGCATATAAACACTACTTCAGCCTCATTAAACGCTCGCTCTACTTTTTCTAATCTCAATTGTACGTAAGCTATAAAGAAGCACCCCTAAAACGAGAATTTTTTCATTATTAGACGCATTAGAACCTTAAGGTAATAGTAGGTACATTTAAACCCATAAACCTTTCACTCCATTCTATAGGCATATAAAAAGATACTCCTTAAAAATAAAAAACGCTATTCTCTCTTTAAAATCATAGAAAAGAATAGCGCTTTTTATTTTGAAATAGAAATCATCATTTAAACTAAACATGCTAATATTGATTTTGTGCGATTGTCAGTTACCTCATAATAAATTTCTAATCCTTTCCGAGTACCTGTAACCATTTTAGCAGCTTTTAGTTTAGATAAATGTTGACTAATTGTACTTTGAGGCATTTGTAAATCCCCATACATTGTTGTTACATTAGTAGGACCTTTTGCAAGCATTATTTTTACTAAAGATAGACAAACTGGATGCGCCAATACCTTTAACACCTCAGCGATTTCTTGAAACATTTCTTTTTTTTCTTTCATCTTATTTCTCCCCTTTTATATACATATTTATGTTATCCATATATATAATTCGAAGGTATATGCGTTTTTGTGTCCGTCATTTTAAAAAAATATAAAAAAACTTTAATCCGAAACTAAAGGATTAGCTTAACATAATGTCTCACTATTCATAATGAATAGGAATCTCGTTATAGAAGCAGCAGTTTTTATGCTACAACTCTACATTCAACTAACTAAAATCAATGAAAAAAAGAGCAGATAGTCCGCTCTTTTATGATGCCTCCTTATGTTCCGTGGAATGTTTAACACTCCCCAGTCTCTTTAGTTTATTCCACCCTACCGCTACTCCTCGAAGCGATGAGAATATAGATTTAATGACAACATAAGTCATAAATTGACGATAAATAAAACGTTGTAAAATTAACCATACTAATGGTTTCGGATTTTCTTCCTCTAATTTAAATGCGAACAGAGAAGCGAGAAGATCCATTAAAAAGAATACAAAATAAAATCCTAAAACTTTTAGCGGATTACTACTAAATAGTCCTATAATCATTAATATATCTGCAAAAGGAGCAATGAATTGCAAAACATATTGAAATAACCACATATTAGGAAGTGCAATAAATCCTAATGTTTTATGTTTTGAATTACACAACGCTTTTCGATGTTTCCAAAGACATTGAAGTGTACCATATGACCAACGATATCGCTGTTTAATGAGACTTTTCACATCCTCAGGTGATTCCGTAAAAGCATGCGCTTTTTCTTCATATACAATTCTATGCCCTTGACGTAAAAATGTAATAGTAAGATCGGTATCTTCTGCTAATGTATCTTCGCTTAAATATCCAGATTCAACTACATTCTTCTTGCGCCACGCCCCAATAGCTCCTGGAACGACTGTAATACAATTTAACTCATCAAAAGCTCTACGTTCTAAATTAAACCCTGTAATATACTCAACATGTTGCCAAGTAGTTAACAAATTCCGTCTATTCCCCACTTTGACATTACCTGAAACTGCAGCTACATTCTGATCTTCAAAGTGTCTAACCATTAAAGAAATAGCGTCTTGCGCAATAATAGTATCCGCATCTAAAGTGACAATGATTTCTCCTCGCGATTGTTGAAACCCTAGGTTCATTGCCGATGATTTCCCGCCGTTTTCTTTCTGAATGAAACGAACTTTAGGGTGTTTATAAAATGTTTCTTTCATTACTTTTGACGTACCATCTGTCGATCCGTCATCCACAACAATAACTTCAAATTCTCTATAATTACTATCCAAAATTGAGTGAATCGTCTTGGCTATCACCTTTTCTTCATTATATGCCGCTATGACAACACTAACAAAAGGTTGATAAGACGAATTAATATAGCGAGATAACGTCTGTCTTTTCTGCTTCCATGCAAAATAAATTAAGAATAAAAATCGAAAAATCCCTAATCCAATAGCAATATAAAAAATAGTTGTTAATATATGCTTAAAATATCCAGCTCCTGAAAAGACAGCTTTATTGTAAAGTAAATATTGCTTCCCCTCAGAAGAAACAGGAGGCATAATTTCATCTCGTTCTTTATTCATTAAATCTGAAATTGTTACAAAACTATATCCATGCTTTTTTAGGTCTTTAATAATGATTGGGAGCGCCTCTACTGTATGTGTACGATTCCCTCCCGCATCATGGAGAAGAATAATATTTCCCTCTCCCTTATAAATGGGATTAAGAGCACGCTTTACTAATTCATTTGTTGATGGTGTTGCCCAGTCTTCGGGATCAACCTTTTCCGCTACCATTGTATAGTTCATATTTTGTGCACGTAAAATAGGCAATATTTCATTTGATGAATCCGGGTTAGCATCCGCTTCATATGGCGGTCTAAATAAAACCGTAGAATGTCCAGTTACTTCCTGAATTAAACGTTGCGTCGTATTAAGTTCTACTTTCGTTCGTAGTAAAGACGTATCAGCTATGTTAGGATGCTTGAAAGTATGATTGCCAATTTCATGCCCTTCATCGTATATTTTTTTTACAATACTAGTATTTAGTTGTGCGTTTTCACCAAGTACAAAAAAAGCAGCTTTTATTTGATTCTCTTTTAATATATCTAAAATTTCTGGCGTATATTTCGGGTCTGGTCCATCATCAAATGTTAATACTACTTGTTTCCCATTTGGTTTTCCATATCGTTGCACTTCATATGCAGATGGTAAGGATTGATATACTTCATCTGTAAGGTAACCATCTTTGCCTACTTTAAAATCTCTCAATCCATTTTTTCTTTCATTCTCAATCTGTAAAATTTCACCTTGTCCAGAATAATTTACTTCATCTAAACTATTGATTTTATGTAATACATTAGGATTTTTTTGTGCCTCAATCGGATTTTTTAAAACTTTCCATATTGTAGGGTCTTCTGCTCCTAGTCTCCATAACGCAAATCCCTTTGCATTATTGTCCATTGCGATTTTCACTTGATTATAAAGAGTTACACCGTCTAAGAACCAAGCAGTATGTTCTTTCCCTTCTGTTTTATACCTAAAATAAGGGTTTCCACTCATTTTATCCCATTGAATTTTCATATTTGAATCATGAGCCATTGCCATAATTTCTGAGAAAGTTAAAGACTTCGCAGCTTCTTTACTATTTACTTGCCAATCATATCCATAGTTACCGAAAGCAACTATAAGCTTATTAGACGGAATATTCAGTTCTTTCAATGTATGTTGGAACCATTTATTTGAAGCAATTGGTCCTGGTTCCCCGGCTCCATAGTGCTCATCGTACATCATTACAATCATTCGATCTATTATTTTTGCTAACGCACTATAATCAAAAGCCTTATCATTAGCTGGAACATCTTGTGTAACGAGCAAATCATGTTCATGAAATTTCGTAGTAAGTTCTTTCATAAAATTTGTTAAGTTTTCTCTATCACTTTCAGGTACGGCCTCAAAGTCAATATTGATTCCTGAAAAATGATTCTTTTTAACTTGGCTTACTAAATCATTAATAAACTTTGTCTTTACATCATTTGAGGAATTCAGTAACTTATGAATTAGCCCACTATCAGGACCAGAAGCTTCCTCAGTATAGTTAGTAAGCAAAGGCATAATCTTCACTTGATTCTTTTCTGCCAACTTTACTATCTCAGGTTTTATCTCACTTCTAATCGTTAAATCTGCTTTTAAATGATACCACTCTGGTACTAACGTAGTTAATGAATCGATATTTTCTTTTAGAGAAGCGGTACTATTTTCATCCCAGTTTACATAAAAACCATACACTTCTTTAGGATGTTTACTATCCTTCGGCGGATTCACCAAATTTTTATTATCCTTCGTTTCGGTATTTAGGTTAAATTCTTCCTTCTTTAACTGCTGATCACTAAGTTTTTGATTAATTGGTACAAGTTTAGTATCTTGTTGTACAGCGGTATTCATATTTGGAATTTCTGGTGTTGAAAAAATACTTTGAAAGAAAAAATAAAATACAACACCTACACTAACTATTGAGATACATAGAAACCAAATAAAGGCTATGTTTCTCCTTCCTTTCGGATCATAAAAAACAGGTTTTTCTTTATCTTTCTCTTGTTGAATGTTTTTCTCCATTATATTTTTCACATACTCCTTCTTAATAGAACTATAGAATAATAAAGTGCAACTTTAATCAGTGAGGGCTTTGTTCATCCCCCACGGATTATCAGCCCAACTCCCACAATAGCGAGAGAAATCCTTTTAGCTTTGAAATGAATCTCTCACTTCCATATTCTATTGATTCTTCTTTTCATTCCCTTGCTGGTGGCCTCTATTTTCTTGTTGAGACCCCCTACCATTGTTCCCTTGCTCGTTTCCACCATTTTCTTTCTGGGATCCTCTTCCATTGTTCCCTTGCCCATTTCCATTATTCCCTTGTTGAGACCCTCTTCCGTTGTTTCCTTGCTCGTTCCCATTATTTCCTTGTTGTGATTCTCTTCCGTTGTTCCCTTGTCCATTTCCATTATTTCCTTGTTGTGATCCTCTTCCGTTGTTCCCTTGCCCATTTCCATTATTTCCTTGTTGTGATCCTCTTCCGTTGTTCCCTTGCCCATTTCCATTATTCCCTTGTTGTGATCCTCTTCCGTTGCTTCCTTGCCCATTTCCATTATTCCCTTGTTGTGATCCTCTTCCGTTGTTCCCTTGCTGATTCCCATTATTTCCTTGTTGAGCTTCTCTACTTTTATTCTCCTGTTGATTCCCTCTATTTTCTTGCTGAGATCCTCTTCCATTGTTTTCTTTTATTTGCTTCGATGACTGTTCCTCTGTTTTCTTTTGTTCTTTCTGCTCTTGCTTTTCATATTTTTTTTCGTCTACAGGAGATAAATCCATTGATGCATCAGGAGATGACTCCGGCTGTGATTGCACCTCTTCTTCATTTTCCACCTGATTAGGCGGCGTGGCAGGAGGCGTAAGCGATTTGTTTTTCTCATTCTCTTGCTTTATATAGACACCTGTGCCAATTCCAGCTTTTCTAGCATTCTCTCGTACTTGCATCGTGCTACTTTGATATTCAACTGTAATATGTTTTAACTCATATTCTTTCTTCAATTCTTTCATTGCCTTTTCTAACTGTGGTTCTAGCGCCTTGTCCTTTGCAACTGCTGTTAGCATAACTTGCTTATCATTCGTTAAATACTTATCCTCTTGGCTTTGCTGTATAATAGTACGTACTACTTCTTGCAATTGTTTATTTTCCCATTGCTTCAATTCTTTTAAAATACGCCTTCCATCATCATTACAAGCCTGTAAATCTATAACACGAAAATCCTTCGTTACGCTCACCTCTAAACTTGGATTTATATCAACTGAGACGTAAGCAAATACTTTTTCTTCTGGTTGGTTGTAGAAAAACAGCACTGCAAATAGAAAACAAGCAACAAGTATTGATGCAGGTTTTAAAAAGGAAGGGATCGAAAAATGCGATGCTTTTTGTTCTTGCTCATCAAATGAGATTTCCTCCCCAATCATGCAAGAATCCCCTTTTCTTTTACACGTAATAAACTCTCCATTTGGTGTTAAAACAACTACGCTATGCTTTTTTATATCCATCACAATTCCTTTATTCATCATGCTTTTCCCCTCTTATGTAATCCAGAATATATGTATAGTTGTTTGCAAAAATAATACACATTGCAATAATGTATTTTCTATGTCGTTCCAACGTTTTACGACTTACCCTAACACGCGGTTCAATATGTTTAAGCGGTAACTTTTTCTTTCGGAACAGCTCTTCCATCATTTCCTCTTCTTTTATAATAACTTTTACAATTTCTATTAAGTGCTCACGCGTATCACGATGCTTAGGAGATTCTTTAGCAAGCTCTGAGAATGTGATTTTAAACTCAGCTAGCACACTTTGAAAATGAAGAATTTCCTCCTTACGGTTACTATTTTCCATCTCTTTCATATACTCTGTAAGCGACACTTGCATTTCTAACATTTCCTCTTGCTCATCTTCTTTTAAAAAGACAAAGTTATGTTTAGACTCCTTACGTATATAGTCAATTACATCTCTTTTTATAAGAAGATCAGCAAACGCTAAAAAGGATTTTCCTTTTGTATATGAATACTGTTCAATTGCTTCGTTAAACGCAAACAATCCAATGCTATATTCATCATCCTGTTCTGTAATATACCGGCGGCAGACAGATGAGATTGATTTTCTAATAAAAGGTTGATACTGTACGATAAATGCTTCTTTATCTTCTTCGTTGTTTTGTATGTTACATACGATATCTTCTATTTTCGGTTTTCTTAAGATCTTCATTACTAAACTCAACACTTGTAATCTCCCAGCCTCCTTCAAATAGCAAAATGGCCACTACACAAGTGACCATTTAACCAGATTTTCTTGGTACTTTTCTTCGGTCTTGTTTTCTTGCTGTTAGTTATATTTTTAGAGTCTAACGTTTTCTTAATGATTTTTCCTTTTCTCTCGGCACTACAGTTAAGTTTGTATTTTTATCTACTTTCTTATTTTCTACCGTTCGTTTTGCTTATTCTCTTTCTATTTTATCTGCAATCCTTGAATAACTCTTCTTTATATAATTGGTAATTTCATCCTTCCATTTTGGATGCCCACTTAATCTAGTAATTTTATTAATGCTTCTATATTCTTTCATAGTCATTTTTCTTCTATTTATTTTCTTCACTATACATATTCGGAGGAATACATAGTTTTATGGGGGTCAAAAAATATTTTCATAAAAAAATACATATTTATTTCAAAAATAAAAACCATCAATTTGAAAAAAGATAATCAAATTGATGGTTTTCTTATAATATCTATTAAATTAAGTTGGATTCTCATTATATCTAAAAAAGTACTAGCTATCCTCTGCCGATTTTCTCTATTTTCATCTTTCTTGGTTATCATAATATGTCTTATCTGCGTATTTTCTATCATTTCCTTTTAGATAAGCTAAAATTACTTTTGGATTTTTAAGTAAAGTCCAGTCTCCATATGTATCAAATCTTCTGCATGAAGTTATCATTCCATTTTTAATAGTACCGAATTTCTTATTATTTTTCTTTCCCCACTCTTTTAAACGTTTAGCGAAATCTGCATCTTCTGCCATAAGCATGTTTTCATTAAATCCGTTGATTGCCATAAAGTCTTTTCTATAGCACCAAAAAATCCCTACAGATATAGCTCCGTACTTAAAAAGTAAGGGGATTATGATTAACATTGCGGAGAGAAATATTCCTAAAGATATTCTTTCAAACTTACCATTCACCCCACCACCAATGTATGTACCTGAAGCTAAATATTTATCTACATTAAACAACATAGACTCTGTCATTATGGTATCAGCGTCTATAGTAACGATTATTTCTCCACTAGCTATTTTAGCCCCTGCATTTCGAATTTTAGATAAGTTTTTATCGTTATTTTTCAATGTAACACAATTATAAGATTTTGCTATTTCCTCTGTTTTATCTGTACAACGATTTAAAACAACTATAACTTCCGTTTGCTCTTTATATGCCTCTGATGCCTTTGCAATTGAATCTAAACATTTTCTAATGTACTTTTCTTCATTATGCGCAGGAATTATAATAGAAAACTTCACATCTTTTTTCAAATTAACTCCTGAAGATTCGTTTGTCTCAGTCATAATATTCCCCCCTTATTTTATAAGGTAAATATCTACTATACATAAATTATATTAATATTTATTAGGTTATATTATAGAAACTGACGGTAAAGAGGCTCTTACTGTCGACGTTCAAAAGCAAGACGTACAGCAAGCCCCGTTAAAACACTTGCCATAAGCCAACGCTGTACTCGTAGCCACGTCGGGCGTGTGCCAAACCATTTTGCAATTTTACTTGCTGTACATACAATTACAAGGTTAACTATAAAGCTAACAGTGATTTGCGTAAGCCCCAAAACTGCACCTTGAAAAAGCAACGACCCCTTCTCTGGATCTTCAAATTGAGGTAGAAGTGATACATACAAAATAGCAATCTTTGGATTCAGAAGATTCGTCATGAGTCCCATCAGAAATAATTTCCTTGGTGGCTCATTAGAAATCATACGAGGTTCCATAATAGATGTAGCACCCGGTTTAATCGAATTCCAGGCGAGCCAGAGCAAGTAAGCAGCACCTGCCCACTTTACCGCTTCATATACAGCGGGAACAGCAACGAATAGAACTGTAAGTCCAAACATAGTTGCGATTATATAGATTACAAATCCGAGCATGATGCCCAATAAAGAAATAAATCCCGCCATACGTCCTTGCGTAATGGAACGGGAAATGAGGTAAATCATATTAGGCCCAGGTGAACAAACCATGCTAAGCGAAACAATTGCAAAAGCTACCAATGTACTCAAGCTGACCATAAACCTTCCCCCTTTATGTTACATAAAATTTCCTATTGTACATTTTATCATGATTGAGGAGAGAAAAGATTAATATAAACCGATGCAGCTAAGTAATATTATCGGATCGAATGTATTGTAATCACATACTTCTCATTCTCTTAAGTAAGGATCTAAGAGTACCCTATCCATAGAGCTACTAAAACCACTACAAATAAAGCTAAACAACATGTGATATTTCGAATCCACTTTTGTATATCACCAAAATACCTTTCTATATATAGCGTTGATAGTAAGCATAAGAAATAAAACAAAGAAAGGCAGCGAGGTATAGGTCCATTTTTATCTTCATGGCTGGAATTATACCCCTTACCAAACTTCTAAATAAAATGTATAGCTGAGTAGTTACCTTATTTCCCCAAAAAAATTCTGATTATTTCTTTTTCACTTCTTCTACAAATTCCCATGTCTCTCCGTTATCTTTTGATTGATAAAGTGCACTACTATCGCCATTGTAGTCTCCATCTGCCCCTTGTCCCACTAACATATTAAAAACCCCATCTTTCTCATATGGCATACTAGGTGAATCAAAAGGACTTATTGTGGACTGTGTATGATCTAATTTCACTTCATGCGGCGGATATTCTACCTTTTTGAAAGATACTCCCCCATCATCTGTGCGATATAACTCTCCTTCATTACCAGAAGGCCTAATTGCTCCTAAAAACCCAAGTTTATCATTTATAAAAGTGATTCCTGATACACTACCAATCCCCCCATTAAATGGATCTGGATTGATAACCTCCCATGTTTTCCCTTCATCACTAGTCTTGCTTAATGAATAAAAGGCGCTCCCTAATGCTTTATCTGTCATATTTAGTTTATAACCAACTTCTTTCGATAGGAAAAACTGTTCTTTTTCATTCTTTAAATCTTGTTGTTTCTTCTCTTTAAGCATATCTTCTTTTGGAGGCGTCTTTGATTTACTCCAACTTGCGTCACTTATTAAATTATATCTAGCAGGGACTAGCTCTTGCTCTTTTCCAGGGACAAATATAGATACAGTATATCCAATGATATCAGAAGCTGCTTTTTTAAGACTCTGCCCCTTACCATCCTCAGTAATATTAATAATTCCCTCTGTATTGGATCCCCAATTTCTTTTTCCATAATAAATCAACCCATACTTACTTTCATTCCATTTTCTAACCGTTTGCTTAACTGGAATCGCCTTAACCGTTTCAATTAAAGGTTCTACTAATTTATCATCATTATAATCAGGCTTTGCGTATCCGTCTCGTATTATAGTAATATCTTCTGACTTCTTCTTATTATAAGAGATTAAATAAGTTTCTTCTTTCCCATCATCATTTTTCCCATAAACAAATGTATCAAACGCTGTGATTGTTCCATCTGAATGAAATGTAAGATCAAAATCAGTTGCCATATACAATTTCTTTGGCAAAGGATATTTTTTATTTATATCTTCAAAAATACCTTCTACTCCAGACTTATATATATTATTATGTTTAAGTTTAACTGACCTTTCATGTTTTAACTTTTCTATAAACCATGCCAATTTACCATTGTAATTTATTGCACTTTTATAAATCTGCATCCCATAAAATGATGTAATTGCAACAATAATGATAATAGAAATGGATCTCCATGCTATTGAATTTGTTAATTTTTTAGATTCATATTCTCTATTTTTTATCACCCGCATTGTAGTAAATGTAGTTATGGATATAAAAAGTACTATACATAATAACAAAATGTAAATATTATAATTCATTCTTCCGTACTTACAGTATAAGGCCAACTCATAACAAAAAATCCCGTATACAATTATTAGTATTGGATTTGTTACTAATGACAGAAGTATCCTTTTTGTATTTTCTCTAAATATAGAAACCACCCCTAATTACATGAATTACTGATATTAAGTATACTTTATTGTAAAGTAACAAAAAAGCTATTTAATCTTGCCGCAAAAAATACAATAGACATCTTTCTATTAAAGCCGTTTACAAATCTAGTTGTTTCATAGACAATGGATTTTTGAGTGAATACTAAAGTTGCTTCATTTATATGAATTACAAATTCAAGCATGATGCTCAATAAAAAAATAAATCCTGCCATACGCCCCTACGTAATGGAATGAGAAATAAGATAAATCAAAATAGGCTCAGGTGAACAAACCATACTAAGTGAAACAAGCGCAAAAGCTAGCAAAGTACTCAGGCTCACCATAAACCTTCCTTCTTTATGTTACATAAAATTTCCTATTGTACATTTTATCATGATTGAGGAGAGAAAAAATTAATATAAACCGATGCAGCTAAGTAATAGTATCGGATCGAATGTAGTGTAATCACATATTTCTCATTCTCTTAAGTAAGGACTAAAAATAACCTATCCATAGAGCTACTAAAACCACTACGAATAAAGCAAAGCAACATGTAATATTTCGAATCCAATTTTGTATATCATCAAAATACTTTTCTATAAATGCAGTGTAAATAGAAAGCATAAGAAGTAGCACAATGAAAGTAAAAGATCCCAATTTATCGTTAAATTTTTCATTAGTAAATATACTTACATGAAGGAATAGAAAAACAAACGTTACTATGAATAGCTCAAATAATCTTTTTTTATTCAATCTGCCACCACCTTACAACAATTCCTTTTTATTCCATTTTATCAGAACATACTGTGTAGCAGTATATGAATATTATATTCATTTCAAAAAGGCCAACAATACAAGATCGTTAGCCTCTACTTTCCATATTCGCACCTTTTATCACTTTACTTCCTAACAACCGGAATCCACATTTCACCAAATACTAGGCCATTTCTCTGTCCCATCTCAACCGTTGTATTCGGTCCACCAACATAGGCAAAATCCTTTGCTTCTGGTAAAGCTTGACCGAAGGCGATGCCAGTAAGCTTATTACTTAGCTCTTTAGCCGTTTTGTCTTCCCCTTTCACTACTAAGTATTCTCCCCTCGGAAACTGAATCACTCTAGATTCTTCTTCTATTTGTGCTTCTGTCATGACACCCGCATAATACATCATTTTGTTATTCACCGCTTCGCTCACGGAAAAAATGTATTCATTTGTAGCTAAAGCTTTTAAAGTGTCCAGCCTTCCATCTTCTTTAACAGCCGACCAAAAGTCTTCCTTTTCTTTATTTATTCCAGCAAAGTTTGTGTATTCACTCTTAATTTCAGTTCCAATACCTAACACAATAAAGCTATCTTTTTCTTCTATAGTATAATTTTTCATATTCAAAACCTGCCTCTTTTTTTATTAATCAAACGATTTATCTTTTCATCTGATACGTTTATAATACCTTTAAACCATGTCAAAAAATGATACTGTTTAGGAGACCAAAATGAAAAAAGTTGAACGGATTAATACAATTATGCGGTATATCAACAACCGCTCTCACTTTACAATTTCTGAAATTATACAAGAATTTAACATATCACGGTCGACAGCTATCAGAGACATTAGAGAAATTGAAGCTATGGGAATGCCACTGGTCGCTGAAGTTGGGAGAACGGGTGGATATTTTGTTATGCATAATTCTATCCTGCCCGTTGTTCGCTTTACTGATAATGAAGTGAAAGCTCTTTTTATTGCCTTTATGGCTACGAGGAATCAACAACTTCCCTACCTAAAGAGTCGTCAATCTTTAGCCGAAAAACTACTAGGACTCATCTCAGAAACCCAGCAGGATGACCTTGTTCTTTTAAATCAACTCTTGCTGTTCCAAGGAACTAATCCTCATAATCCCGATCTACTTGAGCTTTCTGATCTCCCCCATCCTATGTTAGAAAAACTCATTCAAATCCTTCTTTTGGATAACCATTTATTGATTACCATTAAAAAAGATGAAGAAATTAAGTCTTATCCAATTTATCTATTACACCTTTATCAAGAAAAAAGCCATTGGATTATTGAAGGATTTGACTTAAAAGAAGAAAAGAAGTTAATGTTTCCTGTCGATGATCTCATCAATATCGAACCATACACGACGAATAAAAGGCTCAATAAGAAAAAGATTTTAGAAAAACTAAGTAAGAAGGCTGAAGCAATTAACCTTGTACTTGAACTTGGTCCAACAGCAATTGCCCAGTTCAAAAAATACCATCCTTTAAAAATTTTCAATATCTTATACTAATCCTTACCAATCCACAGCCATTTTAAAAACTTTTATCAATGTTAACAATCCCGATGAAGTGACGGAAATAATAAATTGGCTGCTTTTTCTAGGGAAGGATATTAAAATCAAAGAAATACCCGATGAAGTATTAGCAGATTTACAAAAACGAGTGTGCTTATACATTCCATAAGCAGTGAGCCTCAAATATTAAGCTTTATCACTGGATAATTATCCTATTTTTAAATACCATTTCATTTACTACAATGAGAGCATGATAAATAATAAAAGCACGGAAAATCTCCCGTGCTTTTCTAAATATATATTATTCCTGAAGGTTTCGTTTATCACGTTTCTTACCCTAACTGACGTTTAAATGCTTTACTGGCGAAAAAGTAAGAGATGACCATTATACCTACGCACCAAGCGAGCGCAATCCAAATATCGTTTCCAACAGTTCCTTCATATAAAAGAGCACGAATCGCATTCACGATTGAAGTTACAGGCTGATTCTCTGCAAACACACGAACAATTTTTGGCATCGTTTCGGTAGGCACAAAGGCCGAACTAATAAATGGAAGAAAAACTAGCGGGTACGAGTAAGCAGTCGCCCCTTCCATAGACCTCGCTTTCAATCCTGGAATGATAGCTAGCCATGTTAGCGCCAGCGTAAACATCCCAAGTATTCCAGCTACCGCGAGCCAATCTAGAATATTAGCACTGGAACGGAAACCCATTAAGAGTGCAACAAGAATAACCACCACGATAGTAAGTACATTAGCAACCAGAGAGGTTAGAACGTGAGCCCACAATATCGATGAGCGCTTAATAGGCATCGTAATGAAACGTGCCATCAGCCCACTCTTTACATCCGTAAAGAGTCGCACGGAAGTGTAAGCTACACTGGATGCGATAGCCATTAGCAAAATTCCCGGCAATAAATAATTAACGTAGTTTTCCGTTCCAGTTTTTATTGCGCCGCCAAACACGTAGACAAATAATAGCATCATCATAATCGGTGTAATCGCTACTGTAATAATTGTATCCGGACTGCGCATAATGTTACGCATTAAACGACCTAGTAATACACCTGTTTTACTTTTCATTTACATCTCCTCCTTTTTGCCAATGATCGCAAGGAATATTTCTTCCAATGTCGGTTGCTTCTCGATATACTCCACTTTTGCTGGCGGGAACATCTCTTTTAGTTCAGCAAGAGTACCTGTCGTAATAATTTTTCCGCCATGCAAAATAGCGATACGGTCTGCCAGTTGTTCTGCTTCCTCCAAGTACTGAGTCGTAAGCAAAATAGTTGTACCGCTACCAGCAAGTTCCTTGACTGTATCCCACACTTCGATTCGCGCTTCAGGATCAAGTCCAGTGGTTGGTTCGTCAAGAAAAATAACTGCTGGCGCCCCAATCAAACTCATCGCGATATCAAGCCGGCGCTTCATCCCGCCTGAATACTGATCTGCCCTTTGGTTTGCCGCATCAGTCAGGCTAAATCTTGCAAGTAGATTGTCAGCAACTTGAGCGGGATTGGAAACACCACGTAATTTGGCGATCATTATCAAGTTTTCCCTCCCTGTCAGCATACCGTCTAAAGCTGCGAACTGCCCTGTCAAACTGATACTTTGACGAACATGGTCTGGTTGACGCTGTACATCAAATCCGCAAATACTTACTTCACCGCTATCTTGCTTCATTAGCGTCGAAAGGATGTTAACCGTTGTCGTCTTTCCAGCTCCATTTGAGCCTAGCAGCGCGAAAATTTCTCCACGCTGCACCTCAAAATCTACCCCTTTTAAAACTTCCTTGTCTTTAAAGAATTTTTTCAAGCCTTTTACAGAAATCGCTGCATGACTCATACTTTTTTCCTCCCTATAAAAATGTTTTGCGAAGACTATTTATTTACCTCTATCTATTTAGTATCACTGATATTCTGTATTACTTAGTACCAAGTTAAAAATATAACTGAATAGCTATGATGGCAATTCATATGTGTAACCAGCTAATCAGTCGGTACTACTTATTCCATTTATTTTTTTCTCAATTTCTTCATAATACTTTCATTCAAATCTTCACGATACTTGGAGACGTAAGTTTTAGCATTTGCCACTAGTTCGTCAGCAAAGGAAGCCACGTCATCCCCAGTAATGTCAAGCACTTGTCTTCCTTCCGCTGCACCCGCTTCGAACAAATCGATTAATTCATACTGTATGTGTAACATATCCATCCCGTTACCCGCTGAAAAATTCCACATGTAGTTTTGAATTTTCTTAAATACAAATTGGTAGTCCTCTGGCAGAGCCTCAACTCGTGCCATCATCATTTTGTACTCTTTTTTATCACCAATTAACTTTTTGAACATTTCTAACATCTTATTTTCCTCCTTTTTTATAAAACCGAACAAGAAATTCTCAAAATATCGGCCGGAACATTTTATCTTATGAACCTATTTTGACTTCAAGACGTTAATTTTTGACGATACAAAATCCCATTTTTTCCAAAACAATTCAAGCTCCTGGCGGCCTTCTTCATTTAATGAATAAAACTTACGAGGCGGTCCCATATCTGATGGTTTCTTTTCAATATTCACAAGCTTTTTCTTCTCTAATCGTACGAGGATGGTATACACCGTACCTTCCACAACTTCGGTAAACCCAAGATCATTCAGGTGGCGGGTAATCTCATAGCCATACGTTTCACGGCGACTAATGATTTCCAGTACACACCCTTCCAGTGAACCTTTCAGCATTTCAGTTAAATTTTCCATGTCCTGATCCTCCTTTACCCCTATTCTGTCTGACTTATATTCAGTATCACAGAGTACTAAGGCGAATTTTTTACTGAACAGTTTTGTGAATCCGAACTATTCAGTATCAATTATTACATCTACATTGTATGACTAAGTAGTTATGGATGTCAACTGATTTTCAAATTTTTTCTAAAATCCGCTATTACCTATTGTCTACTGAAAATATTTTGAGAAACAACACTACTCAGTATTGCTTATTACAAGTACATTGTATGACTAAGTAGCGATGAATGTCAACTCGATTTTTATATTTTTTCTAAAATCAACTATTACCTATTCAATACCAGCCTATTTTCTTTTTTTATTTTGCCCCATACCTATCCCACTAAGAAAAGAAACTACCCCAAAACAAAAATTCTACATTTTTATTTTGGGGCGCTATACTATACCAAAGTTAATGAATATGGCTAGCTCTTCTTATTAATAAGACAGATCATTTTTTATTACGATAACATCATAGTCATATCTTCTGCTGCATTTGTAATTAGTTTTAAACCAAATGTTTCTTGTAATACATCAAGCACGCCAGGTGAAATAAATTCAGGAGCCTTTGGACCGATGCGAATATCTTGAATCCCAAGACTAAATAGCCCTAGTAAAATGGCAACTGCTTTTTGTTCAAACCATGATAGTACAATACTTACTGGCAATTCATTCACTTCACATTGAAAAGCATCAGCTAAAGCAGCCGCTATTTTCACTGTAGAAATTGAATTATTGCACTGTCCTAAATCAATGTAACGCGGAATTTCTGTACCAGGTACAACACCGTAATCCACATCATTAAAGCGGAATTTCCCGCAAGAAGTTGTTAAAATAACCGTTTCTGGCGGAAGTGACGTTGCTAATTCACGATAATATTCTCCGCCTTTTCCCGGTGCATCACAACCGGCGATAACAAAGAAACGCTTTATTTTCCCCTCTTTTACTGCATCAATAATTTCTGGAGCTAATGATAATACTGTATTATGATGAAACCCTGTCACTAACTGTTCATCCGACTCCATATGTACTTCTGGAAGTTCTAGTGCTTTTTGAATCAATGGTATAAAATCATCATTTTCAATTTTTTGTACACCTTCTAAACCTGCAATATCATATGAAAAGAATCGATCAGAGTATGATCCTTTAATTGGCATAACACAGTTCGTTGTCGCTAATATGGCACCAGTAAATTTTTCAAAAAGGCGTCTTTGATCATACCATGCCTTGCCGATGTTTCCTTTTAAATGTTTATATTTTTTCAGCTGCGGATATCCGTGTGCTGGTAGCATTTCAGAATGTGTATAAATATTAATGTCTTTTCCTTCTGTTTGCTTTAATAGTTCTTCTAGTGCAAATAAATTATGGCCCGTAACTACAATTGCTTTACCTTCTACACGATTTTGTGTAATTTGTACAGGCTCTGGCACACCAAAATGATTCGTATGTGCCTCATCCAATAACTCCATCACCCGTAAAGCTGATTTCCCGACTTTCATAGCCATATCAATATGCTCTTGTTCGTTAAAGTTAGAATTTGTTAATGTCATATATAAAGCTTCTTGTGTTGTAGCATCTACAAATGCATCCGTATACCCTAGCTGAGCAGCATGTGTGCGATAAGCTGCAATTCCTTTTAGCCCAAACACAATCGTATCTTGTAAACTCGCAATCGTTTCATTCTTGCCACAAACACCCATTACTTTACATCCGCCTGTTGGCGTTTGTTCACATTGATAACAAAACATATCATCCCACCCTCTCCCAATCATTCATTACATCTTAAGCATAATACCCATTGAAAAAAAGTGATGTGATATCAATCACAATAATATATAAAGATTTGTGACAGTTCATATTGTTGACATAATACTTTTATTGACATCCAAAAAATATACATTAGTGTGCACACATCTTTCGATACTTTTAAATAGCTAAATAATTAATTTGGAGAAATATATACAACGAAAAAAATTTTTTGAATCCCTTATACAAATAATTGCAATTCATCTCATATGAAAATAGCGTATTTTTTATTTTAAGGAACTATCATTTTTTTATTAAAGCCTTCATTGTAAACCTCTTTATTTACAATACATTTACACTATCTTAACATTACTTACATTATTTATATGATATATTTATATAGAAGCTACTTAAGAAATTTCATATACATTTTATCTTTATGATCTCTAATCTAATCAATAAAAAGATCATGTTATATTTTTATAACAGGGGTGAATTACGATGACTGAAACTTTAAAAACACTTATAATGCTTGATGCTACTTACGTTGTTATTGCAATTATGACAGTACTAGTATTTGTATACTTGGAATTAAAATCTCAGTAATATATGCTGACGTAATCGACAGATTCAGCATTTAAATATAGTTAGAAGAAAGAGAGGAGAAAATTATTTCTCCTCTCTTTTGTATTTCTACAATTTCTTATTTTAATAAATCCAATGTATGTAAAAGTAATCCCTTGTCTCCTACTTCTCCATGACCAGGTACTACCGAATTTATATTTCCATATCGCTTCAGCACATTCTCAATCGATGTAGACCATTCATTTACATACGCATCCGCAACATTCCCTAAATCTTTAGCTTCCGCAGATTTTACTAAACAGCCTCCAGCTAAAATTTGATATTGTGGCAACCAAACAACAATATTATCTTCTGTATGTCCTTTCCCTGGATAGAACGTTTCTACTTTTGTATTGCCAAACTTCAAACTCGTAATTGTTTGTAAATCTCCAAGCGGCTCTTCATATCCACTGTTCTTTGCTAGTTCTGCGGTTAATGCTGTACTATGCGCTTTAATGCCTCTTTCTTTCAACGTTTTTATTCCGCCAATTCGATCAGCGTGCGCATGTGTAATAATGACATCCGTTACGCGCTTCTGAAATTTCTTTTCTACCATTTCTATTAGTTCCTTCGTTAATTTGTCATCCCAAGAAGAATTCACAAGTACTAACCCTTTAGAAGTATTAAGAACTAGACCGTTCGAAGGAACTGCTTCTCCATTAAAAGAACCTAACTCCGTATGAACCCATACATTCTTGTTTAACTGAGATATTGAAATGGTTCCCGTCTCATTTTTTATTACTGTTTTCTCTACCTTTTGTGATGCTTGTACAGAAGAAATTGTGCTAACAAATTGAATTGTTCCTAGTAAACCTACACATAATCCTACTTTTAACAACGTATTCTTTTTCATGTCATCAACCCTTTCTTTCAAGCCAAATAGTTATTACCTATATTAGACAATTCATCTCAAATGTTTGTTCCATCTTCATTTGCATACTTTTATGTAATTAACAAAAAAAGCGTACAAAATTTTGTACACTTTAAAACTTAATCTTTCATTCCATAATTCTCAAACTCTTCCTCATTCCCATAAAATACGTTTAAATCAATATACTTTTCTTTTCTATTTTTCTATTACACTTAAAACCAAAATTATATTTTGTTAAATTATAACATTCGGACTATAATTTATTTATAGCCCATTAACGGAGGTGTTTGCAATGACTCTCTTCGCTTCACCAACATTATTTATAGTAGCAATCATTTCATTTGCACTAGCTTATTTCATCGGAGTAAAGCAGTACACTTGGCTCTTATCAGGATTCAACGAACGCCGCGTGCCTGATAAAGTGAAACTATCAAAAATAGTAGGTCTTTATAATTTAATTGCTGGTGTCATTGCGACAATCGGTAGTGTCTTCACTACGCCTAATGTCACAATCGTTATTCCTATCACTCTAATTGGACACTTTATAATCGCGGCTTATGTAAATACACGCATGGTGCAGTAAAAAAGATCACCCAAATGGATGATCTTTTTTATAATTTATCAACATATTGCTTCGCTTCTAGTAAGGAAAAACCAAAAGCTTCTCTTACTCTCTTAACTGCTGTAATTTTTTTGCCTTCTTCTACAAGCTGGCGTAGTTCTTTATTAATTTCAGGTTCTCTTTCTATAATTCCCATTTCTTTCGTAATTAATTGTAATCTATCTTCAATTCTCTTTAAACGCGCATCATTTTTCTTTTCAATTGTAGTTAATTTTTCAGCGATATAAATGAAACCAACAGCTACTATCAGTATAACCATCCAGAATTCCATGAATGTTCCCCCTTACTAACTTTCATTTGCTTTATTCCACTAACTTATGTAAATTTTACCACAATAAACATTTAATGTATAATATCACTATATCAAACTGTTAATAAAACCTATTATTTTAGGGGGACACTTTATGAAAAGATTTTTAAATACGTTACTTCAATTTGTAGTTCTTTCAATCGTGCTACATTCGTTATTTGATATAGTTGGTTGGCTTGTTTTCAATGCACCAATTAAAAACAAACAAATCATCATTTCTTTAATAACAATCTCATGGGTTATGTACATGTACCGAGACAAATTTTTTCAAAAGTTCACTTCAAACTAACTAAAAAAGAAAACACTTCATTGGTGAATGACGAAGTGTTTTCTTTTTTTTACTACTGTATAATAAAAATACTATTCTGTCTTTAAAGAAAGGAGTCACCATGAACTTAAAAAGTAGCAATATATACGAGAAAATGAACCAATATTCCATTGCAGGTTTAAGCCTCGCTGTTATATGTAATGGCAAACTAGATGAAGCGACTGCCTTTGGAACACTTGAAGCTGGAACAACTAGAGCTGTTACTACAAATTCTCTCTTTAATTCTTGTTCTATCAGCAAATTCATCACTACAATGCTCGTACTAATGTTATCAGATCAAGAAATCTTGCATTTAGACGAAGACGTAAATGATAAACTCACATCTTGGAACATTCCTACTAATCTATTTACTTCACAAAAAAGCATCACTTTGAGAAACTTATTAAGCCATCAATCTGGACTCATTGATCCACCTAATAGTTTTGAACATTATACACCTGCAAAAGGCTTACCTAATATGTCTGAGCTCCTTTCCGGTAAAACACTATATTGCCCCGTACCTATAGAGGTAACTTATAAACCAGAAAGTGAATTTCACTACTCAGACGCAAACTTTTGTATAATCGAACTACTACTAGAAGATATTACAGGAAGATTATTTAGTCAGTTATTAGAAGAACACATCTTCCAGCCATTACAAATGAAAAATAGTACACTTTTTTCTCCAAAAGACATAGATAAAACCGATGTTTTTGCTTGCGGACATAATAAAGATAGAACTGTAACAAATGAGAAGTATCCATTTTATCCATTCGCAGCTGCTTCAGGTATTTGGACAACACCAACTGACTTATCAGCTTTAGTTATTGAAATCATTCATTCCTTACAAGGAAAGGGCAAACTAAAACTTTCTCAAAAATTAGTAATAGACATGATTTCTCCTCAAGGTTGCTCAAAATGGACTGGATTAGGTGTTTTTCTAGATGATTCTAATGAAGAATTACAGATTTATTCACTCGGATGGGGCGTTGGATTTCAATGTATGATGGTTTGTTATCCATACTGCGGGAATGGTGCTGTTATTATGACTAATTCCGATTTAGGTGTTCATCAAATGGAAGGGATCATTGGTGAGGTTGTAAAAACGTTATCCTTATAATGAAAATAAAGAAGCTGTTCCTTCCAGCTTCTTTATCTATATAACATTTTTCGCAACAATTTTTATATGTTCTGGTGCGATAATCTCCGTTATACTTTCTTGGAAATCTTCCCGCAACATTTCTTCCAAATGTTCTAACTGCACTTCAACATGAGTGCATTCTAAATTATGTATATTTAACAGTGCATAATGATCTTTTTTCTTAATTACTAAATATTGATTTTCCTCTGTCACAAGTACAGAACCTAATCGGACTCCTAGTAAGCGTTGATCATCAAACTTCATAATTACTTCTCCTTCCCTCATATAAACAAAATTACAATGAAAATAATTACATTTATGGAAAAACACACTTATTTAGACTATATCATAATTTACTAAAATAGAAATATCTTTTTCTGTTTTAATAAAAATCCCTATTTTTTCATATATTTCGATACAAAAAACTTTCTCAACATTAAATTTGAATTTTCAGTTTTTAATTCTATAAAAATCTATTATAATAAAGTTAATAAATGTTTGACCTCTCCTAATTCATGTACATATGGATGATCAGTAGTTATTGCTACTGATCTATTTTTTTGATTTCAGAAAGTACATACTCTGCATCCTTTCCTACACCACAAATAAGTGCGGAACCCCTTTGAGATTGCCATGGTAAACCGATATAATACAATCCTTTTACTGGACTGATTCCCTTTATATGATTAGGAAATCCTTTCTCATTCACTGCCTGTTCAATTTCAATCCAATTATAATTTTGAACAAAACCAGTTGACCATATAATGCTTTCTGCACTATAAGTATCACCATTCTGAAACATAATGTTATTTCCTGATGCACTTACTACTTTTTCTTGCAGTTTGATTGCTCCATTACGAATAAGTTTCTTACCTTCAAAACCGAAAATAGGGTCCTTTCTCTTCTGGAACCATCTTCCCCTCTTTGTATTTATTTCAGCGTACAATAAACCCACTTTTTCTAGCAGATTAAAAATACTTTTTCCAAAAAGTTGTAACGGTAAAAACGTTAAAGGATGACTAATAGACACCGTAACTTCATGAGTCTTTGCCAGTTCTACTGCAATTTGCATTCCTGAATTCCCACCACCTACTACTAGTACTTTTCCCTTAGGAATTTGTGATGGTGATTTATATTGTGATGAATGTATTTGAAAAATATGTGATGATAGATTTGCTGAAACTGAGGGAATAAACGGTTGCTGAAAAGCACCTGATGCGATAATAACTTTTTTCGTTTGTAAAACTTCTGTAGGAGTATGTAATTCAAATATTTCTTTTTCTTTCTTTATTTTTAGAACTTCCGTTTGTAATTGTACCGGTAATTGAAAATGTCTTGCATATTCTTCTAAATAAGTTGCAATTTCATCTTTATATGGAAATTCATTTTTTTCACCTATTAACGCCATACCCGGCAAGCTACTGTAAGACCTTGGGGTAAAAAGCTGCAAAGAATCATATCGATTTCTCCATGAATCACCAACTTGTTTTCCTGCCTCAAGTAATAAAAAATTATACCCTTCTTGCTTCAAGTAATATCCCATTGTTAATCCAGCTTGACCCGCTCCAATAATAATTAGGTCTATCATTCTAATCCCTCCTTCTCTTAAACGTATGAATACTTGTTCATATATTCATACGTTTCCATAATCATAACATTTTATTTTTATATAATTCAATATCTACTCAAAATAAAAAAGAGCAGTTCACTGCTCTATGAACTACTCTTCATTCCATTTCTACAATTTTTCCTCGTATAGTGTAATTCTATTTGAAAACGGATCAATTACAGTTAATTCAATTGTACCCCAAGGTGTTTTTTCTATATTCGGCTTCGAATAAGCATATTCTTTACTTAATAATACAGAATGATAATCCTTTACATCATCTATTTTAATCCGAATCGCACCACCTGGTGAGGCATCACCATGATGTTCTGATAAATGTATCACAGCATCCTGTAACGAAATTTGCAAATATAATGGCATATTTTCCTCATACCGATGTTCCCAATCCAGTTTAAATCCTAAAAAACCTAAGTAAAATAGTTTTGCTTTTTCAATATCAAAAATTCTAAATATAGGTGTTATCATTTATACTCTCCTCCTATTTATAAACATCTGCTGCCAATTCTCTCAAAACATCCACGTTTACTACTTCATAGCATCCATCGTTCTTCTTTATTATCTCTTTATCACAAAAAATATTTAATGTTCGCAACAAATGCCGATAGCTCGTTCCTAACAATTCCGCTATTTCCGTTAAATTCCCACTAAATACAATTCTATTTTCATGCTGAACTGCTCGTTCCCCTGCTGCTAACATGTAACTCGCAAGTCTATTTTCAAGCGGATACAATAAATTAATTGTACTATTTTTTGAAAGTCGATTTAACTTATGTGCTAACGATCCACAAATACATCTTAAAAATTTCGCATCATGAAATAGCTGATTTCTCACTTTTCCTAATGGTAAACCAACACAATATGAATCTGCCATTACTTGTACATTTGAAGTAATCCTTTGGGAATGAATTAACTCCACATCTCCAAGTAACTGCAAACTATCATAAAAACACAGTAATACGGATTTCCCGTTACTTAATGTGTTAAACGCTTTCGCTTTTCCTTCAACAAAGAAATATAAATAATCTATCTCTTCATTTTCTCTACAAATAAACTCATTCTTTTTAAAAAATATAAGTTCCATATATGGCTTCATATCATGACTAAAAAATGAATCAATATTATTTTTCTTCATATACTCTGCTAATTTAATAGAATTACATACTTTCTTCATAGTTCCCCACCTTTACAACTCATCCCCATTGTAATCAAAATTTTCTTCTTCCACTATGACATATGTCATAACAATACACAATTTCAGCATGATACAGTCATTACAAATATGAAATACAAAGGGGATATTACATTGTATAACTTTCTTTCTGTCTTTATTGGTGTGCTCATCGCCGTTATGCTTCCATTGAATGGGATTTTATCTGAGTTAATTGGCAAGTACACAGCAAGCGTTGTCATTCACCTTGTCGGTTTAATTGCAGTTATTTTCATTTTAATCTTAAACAAACATAAAATTCATTTCGATAAAAGTATTCCGCTTTTTTTATATAGCGCTGGAGCGATTGGAGTATTCACTGTTCTTTTTAACAATATAAGTTTCTCCGTCCTTGGTGCCTCTATTACGATCGCATTAAGTTTACTCGGCCAATCCATTGCTTCCATTATTATTGATCATTTCGGCTTATTAGGAATGAAAGTTGCAAAGTTTGAAAAGAAAAAACTAATTGGATTATGTTTCATCTCTTCTGGAATTATAATCATGACAATTTATTAATGGGGGCAAGAAAATGTTATATATTACGATCGCTATTTTAGCTGGTGTTTCTATCGTTGTTGCTAGAATTATTAACGCGAATTTAGCAAAGGAAATTGGAAACTGGGAAGGCACGTTTTTCAATTATATTACTGGATTATTTTTCTCTATGTTATTTTTAATTTTCAGTTCAGATTCATTGTATATCCCTATTCATAAGTTGCAATCTATTCCTATCGCCGTATACTTAGGTGGATTAGTAGGCGTTATCGTTATTTCATTATCCAACTATATTACTCCTAAAATATCAGCCTTTTATTTAACATTACTCATCTTTATCGGACAATTATTTGCGGGGACTATTATTGATTTCTTCCTGACAAATGAACTCTCAATTGGTAAAGTTATCGGTGGCATTTTCGTATTAATTGGGCTCACTTACAATTTACTCATAGATCGCCCGATAAAAACTGTGAAGCATAACCAAGTTCAACTATAATACTTTACGCTTACCTATCATATATTAATAGAAAAGCTCTTCACACGAAGTAATAGAGAGGAGAAAATCCTATTAAAAAAATTATTTTATTGCTAGGTAGCGTATTAATTATTTCTGGAATTGCATGGTTTATAAACTCGGGAAAATCTATTCAAGATCTCTATACTGCAAATAAACCGAAAAAGAAAGCTACTATTATTTCAAGCTCGCGAGATCCAAATGAGCCCCCTGCTTTTTTAGGAAAACAGGAAATAAAAGATATACATGTAGAATCAATTAAAACAAAACAGGATATCTTTCTCACAAAAACAGATGAATTAAAAACGTTTATTAACAGTATGAATACCGCAAAAAAAGGTAAATTAACATTAGATGAAGAAGGATCAGACTTAATAGATTGTGATATGTGGATTACTTTCGAGGATGGAACTTATAAAAAATATTTCATATGGGTAGTTGATCATCACAGCAGCGAAGTGATGATTGCTCAGCAAGATACTCCTGATGATGTAAACCTTACGTACTATCAATTAAATGAAGATAGCTCAAAAAAGGTTTATAACTTATTCAAAAAAATTATTTAAACGAAAAAGTCATGAGCACGTAAGCTCATGACTTTTTGCATTATATATATTCAGGGAACACTTTACATCCCTTTTCCTGTTCTATATCATGACCAAAGAAAATAATTGGCTTCTCTTTCATAACAACTTCTTTTAAACGTTTAATTGAAGATAAAGCTAATTCCGAATCAAATCCCGCGAACGGCACTTCATCTTCAAAATTTTCTTTCGTATAAGATGCATCAATCGTTAATAATACAGGACCGGATTTTTCTGTCTCAATTAATAGCGACTGATGGCCTGGAGAATGACCTGGCGTATACAATAATTGAACACCGGGTACCACTTCATAATCCCCTTCAATAATTTTGTAGTTCAAATGCAGTAATATACATTCGTCCATATATTCTTCTCTATGAAGTGCTGCCTCATATTCCGTTCGTTGTACAATAATCGGTGTATTTGTAAAAGCACCGTTTCCTCCTGCATGATCAAAATGTAAGTGAGAACTAATAATATATAAAAGGTCGTCCGGCTCATACCCTACACGCTTTAATATATTCACGATTCTATCTTCTTCAGTCATTTTCGGTAAAATCTGTCCTTCAACAAATGTACCGTTAAAAAGCCCTTCATTATTAACTGCACTTTCTGGCATACCTGTGTCTACTAAAATAGGACCTTCTTCCGTCTCCAAAAGATAACACCAAACCGGCAAGTTTAATAGTTTCCCCGGTGTTAACGTACTGTTAACAGACGAATGATCCAACATGCAACGACCTGCTGGGATGAAATAAAGTTTCTTTACTGTCATTATGTATCCACCTTTACATTTAGTTTTGGATAAAGTAATACATTAAAAAATTCTTCTTTTTAGAAATAAACTCCTTCTAGACTATCAGTACAGCTTGCATAAAAAAGAGGGTATTTTTTTACATAGCAGTATTCCACCAACTATAATATAGAAATAAAGGATTCTTACTTTAATGGAGGGATTACAAATGAAAGCAATTGGTTTACATGAATACTTACCTATTGAAGAAGAAAACAGTTTAATTGATCTGGAAATTGAAAAACCTGTTACCACAGGAAGAGATATACTCGTAAAAATTAACGCTATTTCCGTTAATCCAGTTGATACAAAAGTTCGATCTCCAAAAGAGAAAAAAGAAGATGTAGCGAAAATACTTGGCTGGGATGCTAGTGGTGTTGTTGTACAAACCGGCGAAGGTTGTACATTATTTAAAGAAGGCGACGAAGTATTTTACGCTGAAAGCATTACGAGACAAGGTACATATAGTGAATATCATTTAGTTGATGAAAGAATTGTCGGTAAGAAACCAAAAACGTTAAATGATGCTGAATCTGCCGCAATTCCTTTAACAGCGATTACAGCATGGGAAGGTTTATTCGAGCGTTTAGGCATTGATCATACTAAAAAAGATACGAATTCATTTAAAAACATTTTAATTATCGGCGGAGCTGGTGGTGTCGGTTCAATCGCAATTCAACTTGCAAAATGGGCTGGACTAAATGTAATCGCAACTGCTTCCCGCGGCGAAACGATAGACTGGGTTAAAAAGCTTGGAGCTGACCATACAATTGACCATCATACCCCTTTAAAAGAGCAATTACAAAGCCTTGGATTCAGCGATGTAGATTATATTTTCTGCTTAAACAATACAGATCAACATTGGCAAGCAATATGTGACCTCATTAAACCACAAGGCAAAATTTGCTCTATCGTAGAAAATGAACACCCTCTTGAAATGAGTATTTTAAAAAGTAAAAGTGCTACACTCGTTTGGGAGTTTATGTTTACAAAAGCGATGTATGAAACTGGCGATATGATTACGCAGCACGAACTATTAAATAAAGTAAGCGAACTACTAGATGAAGGCATTTTAAAGACTACCTTAAATGAAACATTAACACCGATTAACGCTGAAAACTTAAAGAAAGCACATGCACTACTTGAAAGCGGGCACACCATTGGGAAAATCGTATTAGAGAAATTTTAATCATGATAGTGACAGATAGTATGTGAAATTATATTAACGATTTTTCGAATATATCTATCATAACGTACAATATATCAACGATTTTTCAAATATATCTATCACAAATCAAATTATATCGATTTATCGACAAATAGCAACAATATGAAAAGGCTGTTCCAGATGAACAGCCTTTTCTTTATTTACTTGAAATCTCTTTATTATTTTGAACGTCTAACGGAGCTCGCTTTCCTATTCCAAAAGCATAGAAACTAATTGTAACGATAGCTAAGAAAATAATACCTACAACTAATGAAATGCGCGTATCATCGTTAAACCACATTCCGATTAATACCATAATTAAAAAGGCAATTGTTAAATAGTTTGTAACAGGAGCAAACGGCATTTTGAACGGATGATCTTTCATCTCTGCTCCCTTTTCTTTTCTAAAATTAATTTGACTAATTAAAATAACAAACCATGGTACCATACCAGGAAGTACACTCGCGCTATATACATATACGAATAAATTTTTCGGTGCGATGTAACTTAAAACAACACCAACCGCCAGACCGATAATTACGCCAACTGTACCGAATAAAGGTACACCATTTCCAGAAAGTTTCGTGAAATATTTCGGTGCTTGTCCATTTACACCTAACGTATACAGCATACGACTAGCACTATAAATACCACTATTACAACCAGACATTGCTGCTGTGATAACAACAAAGTTAATTAATCCCGCAGCAGCCGTAATACCAACCTTCGCAAAAGTTGCTACGAACGGGCTACCAATTGTACTTAATTGATCCCACGGATACACAGTTACAATAACGAAAATAGCACCGATGTAGAAAATTAAAATACGCCAAATTGTACTTTGAATCGCTCTTGTAAGTGTCTTCTTCGGATCCTTCGCTTCACCAGCAGTAATACCGATTAATTCCACACCTTGATACGCTCCAACTACAAGTGATAATGCAAAGAAGAATCCTGAAAAACCACCTGTAAAGAAACCGCCATTTGACCAAAGATTAGATATGCCAATCGCTTCTCCGCCGTTACCAATTCCGAAGAAAATAAGGCCAAATCCTGCAATAATCATTAATAGAATCGTAACGATTTTAATCATCGCAAACCAAAATTCAAATTCACCAAATGACTTAACAGAAATTAAGTTAGCTGCACCAAGAATAACCATTGCAATTATACCTGGTATCCAAGCTGGTAAATCCGGGAACCAATATTGCATATACGCTCCAACCGCGATAATTTCTGACATCCCAACGATAACCCACTGGAACCAGTTACTCCACGCTGTCATATAACCAGCTAGTGGATGAATATACTTATGACCGAATGTCGCAAATGAGCCTGTACTTGGCTCCATATACAACATTTCTCCCATGGCACGCATGATGAAGAAGATGAAAATACCTGCAATTGCATAAGCAAGCATTACTGACGGACCTGTCCATTTAATTGTGCTGGCTGACCCCATAAACAAACCAACACCAATCGTTCCGCCTAAAGCAATCATTTGAATATGACGTGCTTCTAAACCTCTTTTCAATTCTTTGTTTGCCACTTCACTTCCCCCTCTTAGATGATTCATAACCGCATTTTAACACAAGATGCTTTCCCCTAATTCCTTTCGGCCCTGAAAATGATGAAGCAAACGTCATTTTACACTAGCTTTAAAGCTATCCTAAAATCGTTTTGTGCTCCTAATAAAATTCTCAAAACCTTTCATCTTCCAATATTCTATAAATCTTAAAATTACTTACCTTATATTAATTCATTAATCTGAAAAATTCAATTATTTTTTCAATAAATTATTATACATAAGTCTGATTAATTTTTAACTAAATTAACAATAAAATACATCTATTCAATATGATTCCGGCATGTATATTATTACAATATAAATAACAGAGGAGAGCATTTCTTTCTCGGTTTCATATGTCAAATACTTCAACCTTTATAGTTGATAACGTAATTTCCCACACATTCGATTTATATACCAATGAGAAATTTAATATATTAATAAACTACTAACTTCTTTACCCCAGCCAAAATATAAAAGAGCCTCATTTAAAAATGAGACTCTTTTACGATTTCATATTTAAACCGATTTCAAAGTTTGCTTACCAAAGATAAACACCCTAGTAAACACTGCCATTATAACTACAATAACTAGAAAATAAAGTGGCATCACTAGTAACGAGCCCGTATGCAGTTGACTCATTCCCCAAATTGTCATCGTTACAATTACATAGTACCCTAAGCTAAACAATGCACCTGCTGTACCAATAACATCTTGAAAATCTACTAATGCTAAACTTAAACAGTTAGGCAACGCTACTCCAATTCCTAATAGCAATATAAACATCGCTACTAAAAATCCAATCATATATATTATGTTTGAATTTGATCCAACAAACGTAATAACAGATAAAAGGATAGCTCCTCCTGTCATTACGAGACAACCGATATATATAATTTTCTCTGGTTTATAAGTAGCAAGTAAACGTTTCGAAACTTTCGCTCCAACAATAGAAGCAGACGCTACAACAATTCCTAGAAATCCATACATACTAGGCGATAATTGAAAGTATTCAATAAAGATAAACGGCGCTTCTGCATAATAGCTAAATAAAACACCATTTGCTCCTCCAATTAATAGCCCATATGTTACTACTTTCGGATTTGTAATTAGCCTCTTCAAGACTGAAAACACATTTATTTTATTCGTTACTGAGCCCGTTTTTGTTTCAGGAAGAGAAACAAACGTATACAGAAAAATACCGATACTCATAACTACTAAACTTAAAAATACTATTTTAAATCCAAACATTTGATCAAGAAAGCCACCAATTAACGGTCCTATCGCTGGTGTAAAAGCAATGACTGCCGAGATTTGAGCAAACATAACATGCCTCTTATGCCCTTCTACACTTTCACGAAGAATCGTTTGGGTCACAACTGATCCTGCACTTGCTCCAAACGCTTGAATAAAACGACTTACCAATAAAAATTCAATGGAATTTGCAATATAGCATAAGAAACTCCCAGCGCCATATATTACAATTCCAAATAACATTGCTGGGCGACGGCCAATTATATCTGATAGCCATCCAATAAAAAATACACCTAAAGCAAATCCAGCAAAATACACACTAAGCGTTAACTGCACCTCATTATTACTTACATGTAACGCCTTTGAAATATCAGGTAAAGACGGTGTGTAAATCGTTTCACTAATTTGCGGAAATGCGACAAGAACAATCATTAACAAAAGTGATGGTACTGAGACTTTTTTCATTTTTCATACCCTCCTATAACTTTGAAAATCCCAGAAATAAAAAGACTTTCCTTAGCTACGGAACAGGAGGGGCCATTATAGAAATCCGGTCATAAAACAACAAAGAAAACACCTCAATTACGTATGTTAATACTTATAGGAGGGTAATATTAACATCGATTTTTAAATATACTTTTTCAATTATATTACATATTACTTTTATTTTTCTAGTATTAACGTTCAAATGTTCTTTTTATATTAGTGAACAACTAATACACGCCATAGAAGATAACTACTTGATATAACCACCTTATTATGGAATAATTAGAAATAGTTTGAATCTATAAACCTAATTATAAAATGATATACTCATATATTACTAATGTCATAAAGCTGAACAAGTAGGAGGACTTTCGTAATGATTGAAATTTTAAGGACAGTAGTAAACTTTCTAATTTCTCTATTCTCAGGAGAATTACCATTTGTATATTATGTATGGATTATTACCCTATTCCTAATTCAAATAACCCAATCTACTCTAAACTATAAACTCTTTAACAAGAAAGACAATTTCAGCACTTATATATTGGAAGGATTACTTTCTTTTATTATTTTATTGTTTGGAGGAATATTAGTATCTAAGTTACTTGCTTACATAATAGACGATCCTACTATTAATATGACGAATTTAACACATTATTTTGTTTCTCTTATCATATTAACTATATTTGTCGTAATAACCTGTGTTAAAGACTTTATAGAGACATCTATAAAGAATAAAAATATATCTCTTTTGAGCTTTTTAGTAATTTCCTTCATAACAAGTATACTTTCATTCAAGTTTTTATCACCTTTAATTCAAGGTTCTTTTTCTCTTTCTAAATCTTTTATCACCACTTTAATCATTCTTGTAACTATATCAATCCCTCTATTAATTTCCTTAGAGGATAAGTATGCAGACGAAAAGGAAACGGAAAATTTATAGTTTCTCATTTACATAAAAGAAAGAGGGAGCTCCCCTCTTTCTTTTAAATCATCCCTTTTAATATCAATCCTAAAACTGACATTATTATCGCGCTAATAATAATTCGCAAAATCCAAGTAGTGTTTGTACTTATTTTTTCTAATTGCTTATTGATTGTTGCTATGTCTTTCTCATTAATAGTAGTACGCGTTTCTAAATTTCGAATGTCTCTCATCATTTCTTTTTGCTCCGCCTTGAGACTGTCAATTTTAGCGTAAACATCTTCCATATATTCACACCCTCTGTTCATCTTAATAGAAAAATCTATATATATTATGAGACAACCCTCTTACCTGTGAATACATTGCGTATATCCGCGTACCAAATTATTTGTACAATCTAATTGAATTACTCACATGTTTCCATTCTTCTATTTATAAATTAGCGTTAAGATAGATTAAAATTTAAAAAGGAATCCCTTGTTTATTTAACAACAAACAAGGTGCAATCCAACATTCGGGAGCACCTACGATAATTTCTATTGTTTTCATATTTACAACTCAATATAATCAGTATGATTTTCTGAAGAATCCACTTTTTGAACTGCTTAAAGTATACTAATATGAATACGAAATAGCTGTATTGATAAACTCTCTAGAACAATAAATATACTGGCTGAAACGGATCTATATCCAATATTTTTTCCAGTAACATGAATGGTTATTTCTGATAAATGCGTTTGTATATCATTGTTTTCAAAAATTTCATCCTCAACCTTTACAATATCTGCTTCACAATCTACTTCTTTAAAAGTTTTCAATAATTTTGTTTCCAATATACTACAATCAAAATTCTCATCTTTTATTACGGCAAATTTAACTTTCATATCGATTTCCCCATTTTTAACAAACTAAAATCACTAAATCAATATAAATATATATTATTCTATTAAATAATTCAAAATATATGTTTCTTATAAATCACTACTAAATATCAATTCTAAGGATTTAGATAAAAAAGAAAACAAATAAAGTGAAATTCTAATCAGTAGGTGGTTTGTCCATTCCCCGCTGATTATTTAGTTAAACCAATCGGACATTTAAGAGATTAAAAAATTACTCTTTCAATCACCAAGCTAATTAATAGATAATCCCCCTGTGCTCAGTGATTCAAAAAAATTTTTATTTTTAATTCATAGCTTCTGAGAACTTTTTGCTTTAATATTGATAAGTCGCTTCTTACATTCTGTAATATTGGAAATAACTATATAGTAAAACAAATTAACTATTAGGAGTGCTATTTATGTTTGATATACTTCGTCTCTTAATTATATTTCTCATTGCTATCTTTTTATTTTTCTCCATACTAATGGAGTTTAAAAAACCTCAAAAAAGTGTATTTTGGTTTTCAATTGAAGTCTTATCTCTTCTAGGGATTATAATGCTTTTTAAAGATTTTTTATCAAAAATATAACTTATTCCACTAATAATGACGTGTTTCAATACAATATCTTTATCTTTTGAACGATCTTATTTCTTAACACGGACTCTACCTCAAGTTGTCTTTTCTTTATAAAAAAATAGCCTGCCTATTTCCGTTGGCAGACTATATCTTTATTCCTCAATACAAAAGTATACTTTCTTTTTCACTCAAACTTTATGTAATGATACAGATTCCAAATAAATTATTGTCTTTTCTGTATTTTTATCATTGATTTTTTGTGCATAAATTCGTAACACATATAGATGAGTTATCATGCTAAAATTAGCTTATTCAAAAGAAGTTATTCTTAATGAATCGATAATTTTTAATACCCTGTTTAAAGCCTCACCCCCCTGCGAGGCTTTTTCCTATTTAACTAGAGTAATGGTTATCAACTGTTACTATGCTGCTACGGATCCTACTTTTAGCTATTCAGTATCAGCACACGTAAAATTCTTTCCTCCATCATTTGATTTACAAACTGTATTTATCGATTTTTCGGTTATTTTTTCACTTTCATTAGAAACTTGATCTAAATTCATTCGATATAATTGTTCCGGATTTTCTTTTGAATTTCCTTCAATATGAATTGTATGATTGAACATCTCAGCCGTGAAGCTGCTAGATGTATTTATCATTTTTACTCCATTATTTTCACCTACATAGCGTTCAACTACTCTTTCGGCTTCTTTAAGTTGTTGAGATGTAGGATACGGTATAGATTCCGCTAAAATAACTACACCTACTAAATATGTAATATACAAACCACCTGCAATCAAGATAACTTTCTTTACTGTTTTATTAATCATGCTCTAACTCCCTTTTCTTATTTCTCTATTAATATATATTTTCTCTAATTTACATCAATTTCTTTTTAATACATAACATTCGTTTTACATTTTATAAAAAGCACCTCTCTTACTAATTTTCAATTTGATAATATCATTTTATTTATTGTTTTCCAATAAATAATTATTATTAAGCGTTTTATTTTTACTGTTTTTTATTTTTGATTCAATTTAAAAACAAGTGACTTATTTAAGTCCACTACATCATCAGCAAGTTTGAAAATTTGTTAATTAATAAAATAAAAAGAGCAACTATATGTAGTCTCTCTCGTTCTATCTATGTAGATTAGTAGTTTAACTTCAGCACTCACTCTATTCAAGAATACTTTACTGAATATTCAATCTGATGATAAAATTGACCTAATTAATATTTTCTTCCATCACTGTATAAAAAATTACAATAAAAAAATAGCACTCTCACAATTAAGTAAACGCAAACTGTTTCTTCTATCTACTTACTATTTAAGGTTAATAATGATATAACCTGATTTAAAAATTCGACTTAAATTCATTGATGAATGGAGAGGTTTATATGAAATTAAAAGACAAAGTAGCAATCATAACTGGTGGTGCAAGTGGAATTGGCGAATCTACTGTTCGTCTTTTTATCGAAGAAGGTGCAAAAGTAGTTATTGCTGATTTTTCTGAACGTGGAAAAGAACTATCAGATGAATTGAATGCACATGGATACAATACGTTATTTATTAAAACCGATGTAACAAATGAGGCAGATATTAAACAGCTCATTCATGAGACAGTAAGTACATACGGTAAATTAGATATTATGTATGCAAATGCCGGCGTTGCTGATGATGCACCGGCAAACGAATTATCCTATGAAAAGTGGAAAAGAACTATTGATATTAATTTGTCTGGGGTATTCCTTTCTGATAAATATTCGATTGAACAATTTCTTAAACAAGGTACAGGTGGTGTCATCGTTAACGCTGGTTCGATTCATAGTTTTGTTTCATTACCTACCCCAACAGCATACTCCTCTGCAAAAGGTGGTGTGAAACTATTAACTCAAAATTTATGTACTGCCTACGCTAAATATGGAATACGTATTAATGCGGTGTGCCCTGGTTATATTGACACCCCTTTACTAGGTAGTGTTAATCCTCAACAAAAAGAATATTTAGCTTCACTTCATCCACAAGGCAGACTTGGAACACCAGAAGAAGTCGCTAAAGCTGTCTTGTTTTTAGCAAGTGATGATGCTAGTTTTGTTAACGGTACAACACTTCTTGTTGATGGAGGCTATACTGCACGTTAATTTAAAATTTTTGAAGCACCCTAAGAAATATATAGTCTTCAACAAGAAAAAGCACCATCACAAGTGACGGCGCTTTTTCTATGTAAGAGCAACTAGAAGGTATCCTTCTAGCCTACTCCCATTTATAAGTCCAAAACTGTTCAAGTTGCAGCCATTTTAATGTTGCTGCATCTTTGTTTTTTATTTTTGCATGCGTGTCTTCAAGCATTGCTTCTGTTTGTGAACGGTGCGCACCTAATGCAGTTAATTTATGATCAAATACTTCACTAATGTTATTTACAACATCCGGTTCTCCTAATACTGCTTCACGATTTTTCGTAATCGCAACAGCATGGATAACTGGGCGCTCTTCTTTTGGCATACGTGATACAGCGCGAACGACAGCGCGGCCAAATGCATTATGATCTGGATGTACACCGTGCTCTGGATAAAATGTAATAATTCGAGATGGATTTACTTCTTGAATGATTGCTTCAATTTTGTCAGCAACGAAATCAACATCTTCAAATTCTAACGTTTTATCATGGAAGCCAAGCATTCTTAAATCTTTAATGCCCATCGCTTCACAAGCATCTTTCAATTCTTTCTCACGGATATTTGGGATCGTTTCACGGTTAGCAAATACGTTCTTACCCATGTTACGTCCCATTTGTCCTAGAGTACCACATGCATATGTTACAGGTACTCCTTGATCTGTTAATAAGCGAATTGTTCCTCCCGCAGCATATGCTTCATCATCTGGATGCGGAAATACAACAAGTACATGTCTCTCCATAAGTTTCCCTCCTTCTTACTTAAATGGTGTTAAGCTTAACTCAAGTGCAACTGCTAGACGACCTAAATTATCATGTCCAGCTAGTAATAAACGCTCTTGACCATCTACTTCCCAGTGCGTAATACCTTCAGCATATACCCAACCATGATCCATTTTTAGACCAACTCGGTATGGATTTGTTCCAGTTATCTTCCCGCGTTCAAAACGGATAATTGCATTTCGAATGAAAGCACCAACTGTCATCATCTTTTCATTTATGTGTGATGCATACGCTCCGTTTGTCGTTTCTAAATGAATATATACATCTTTATTTACAAAACGTTCAATTTCATTTTGAATAAGAGAACTATCTTTTACTATTTCCATCGGAATTCACCTCTTTAAACCATTTTACGCAAAAATAATGTAAATTGCTATCTCTATATTAGAGGACAACGCTCACTTTTCCTAATAATTTGCACTGTGTTTTTTATATTTTTTATATGATATGTAAAAAATACATTTTTTCCTTCACTTTGTTAAATAGTTTTCTTTCTTTTTTGAATTTGCTACAATATATTTTATCCCGCATTATTGCAGCGAGATACATTTCGACAATTGAATACATAATTTAAAGAAGGTGACATGATTGGAACAATCAGCACATGAAGTAGCAAATTGGCAATATTATTTTGCAATTGCCGTATTTTTAATCACGTACGGATTTATTATTTCTGAGAAATTGAATCGTGCTGTAATCGCACTATTCGGTGCTGCTATTATGATTATTTTTGGAGTTGTAGATTTACATACTGCTTTCACATCACATATTCAATGGGAAACGATTACCCTTTTAATTGGGATGATGATTCTCGTACATATTACGAGTCAATCAGGCGTCTTTGAATTTGTGGCCATTAAAGCGGCAAAAGCAGCTGGCGGAAAACCGATTCGCATTTTATTATTACTATCCCTATTAACTGCTGTCGGATCAGCATTTTTGGACAATGTAACGACTGTTTTATTAATCGTTCCTGTTACATTATCCATTACACGTATTTTAAAAGTAAATCCTGTGCCTTATTTGATTTCAGAAGTGCTGTTTTCAAATATAGGCGGAACAGCAACATTAATCGGTGATCCACCTAATATTATGATTGGATCAGCAAACAAGCATTTAGACTTTAACGCCTTTTTACTTAACTTAGCTCCAATCGTAATTATTATTTCTATCGTGACACTTGGCATTATTTACTTTATGTATCGTAACAAACTAAAAACAACACCTGAACAAATCGAAAAACTAATGGCATTAAACGAAAAAGATTACATTAAAGATCAAAGCCTCCTTTTAAAATCTATTTCGATTTTAGGACTAACTATTTTAGGCTTCGTACTTCATTCGATTATTCATGTAGACGCTGCTGTTATCGCGATGACAGGCGCTACACTTCTTATGTTAATCGGCGTGAAAGAACATGATATTGAAGATGTATTTGCCCACGTTGAATGGGTAACCATTTTCTTCTTCGCCGGACTATTTGTTCTCGTTGGCGGGTTAATTGATATCGGACTTATCTCTTCACTTGCAAAAGAAGTAATCGGCGTAACAAACGGTGACATCGGATTCGCAGCTATACTTATTTTATGGGTATCTGGCATCGCATCTGCGACAATCGACAACATCCCATTTGTCGCTACGATGATTCCTCTTATTCAAGACTTAGCTACAGGACTCGGACTATCTGTCGATTCTCCGCAAATCGAAGTACTATGGTGGGCGTTATCTCTTGGAGCTTGCTTAGGAGGAAATGGAACGCTAATCGGAGCATCTGCAAACGTAGTCGTTGCTGGTATTGCAAAACGTGAAGGACATGCTTTCTCTTATATGGACTTCTTAAAAATTGGTTTACCATTAACTATTGTTGCACTCTTGTTATCACATGCTTATATATATTTACGTTATTTAATGTAAAAGTTGTATTGCATGAAATTATATCGTCAAATCCAAAAGGTTTGCAGCATCGTGCTGCAAACCTTTTTTCATCACCAAAATATACCTATAATTGCTAACCCACCTAAAATCATACCACCAATTTGTCCGACAATTGTTGGTGATAATTGAACACCTTTTCTCACTTCAACAACTGGTCTTTCGTGCCTTAGTTGCTGCACTTCGCTTTGCAGTTGATGTACACTTCCGTGTAACTCTTTAATTAGTTCCTTTAATTCAGCGACCTCTTCATTTACTGGTTTTGCTTTTTCTAAATTCATTTTACATAACTCCTTATAAATTCAATCAGTTCATTGTAAATTTTCGCCAATTATCATTATATCTCCTGCATACTACATATATAATATTGAATGTATTCGCTAATCTTGCAGCTCTATCCATTCATCCCGCAATATCCCCATAATGATACGATCAAAATACTTCCCATCTCTTTGAACCGCTTCTCTCATACAGCCTTCCATCCGAAAACCCATCTTTTTATACAACTCAATAGCAGCTTTATTATAAGAAATAACATCAAGACCGACGCGGTGTAAATTCAATTCATAAAAAGCATATTTTAAGATAAGATAGATCGCTTCTCTTCCATATCCCTTCCCCCTATCATTCGCATCTCCTATACCAATAGCTAATAAACCCGTTCTGTTATTCCACTCTATGCCATGAATTGCAACAAAAGCAATTAAGCGATCATCTTGAACTGTCCTTAACATGAAAGAAACACTATTCGATCTCCGTCCCTTTAATAGCCCATCACTTGCTATTTCTTGTATCGATTGCGGGAATGCTACATCTGTATCTACATTCCTTAAATACTCACTATCTTCTTGCCACATAGCCATTACTTCAGCATCTGCTTCTCTAATAGCTGATAATTTAATCGTTTTATTTTGAAAAAGATTCATTGTCATTTCAAACTCCCCCTTTTTTAATAACAGGGATAATTATTAGCCTATTTATCCCCTTATTCTATAAACTGCTTTATACACGGGATACTTACAATAAGCGCTGACATTGGCACATCTCCTCTACACGAAATTAACTTCATTGTATAATTTTTCGTTTATTCAAACAATAATAAAAAGCCCTCCAAATTTAGAGGACCTTTCCTAATAGCGAAACTATATTATTTCGTAAACATTTTCTCCGCTTCATCCATTGCCATTTTGTTACCTAAAGCAGAATAGTCAAGCCATGGTTGGTCATTAATAATGTATACGTGCTTACCTTTAACAGCTTTTAAGTCTTTCCAAATTGGTGTTTCTTGAAGTTGTTTAAATGCAGCTTTCGCTTTATCATCTCTGTTAACGACAACGAAAATAGCATCTGCATCAAAGTCAGGTAATACTTCTTGTGAAATGACTTCGAAAGGACGGTTTCCATCAATTTTCTCTACACCATTTGCAGGTTGTAATCCTAAGTCTTGGAATAAAATTGGTCCCATCGGTCTTTTCGTACTAAATACTCGTAATTCTTTTGCAGTAACACGAATTGCCATTACTTTTTCGTTATTACCTAATTCTTTATCTATTAAACTTTTTACTCGTTTTGATTGCTCTTCGTAATCTTGAATATATTTATCCGCTTCTTTCTCACGGTTTACAAGTTTACCAACTTGTTTTAACTGATCTCTCCACGTGCCTTCATCTAAGTTGAAAGAATGTGTTTTTGCAATTTTTTCGTATTTCGCTAAATCTTTGCCCGCGTATTTTTCATCCACATAAATGTCAGTTGGCTTCAATTGAAGTAACGCTTCCATATTCGGATCTGTTACAACACCAAGTTTCTTCGTATCTTTCAACTGCTCTTTTGCGTGCGGTAAGAAATCTTTTAAATCTCCGCCAATAACAGAACCTACTGGTGTAATTCCTAATGCAAGTAAATTATTTGTTAAATGAATGGACATAGAGGCGATTTTTAGATCATTACTTTTTTCCGTTTTTTTCGTTGCCTCTTCATTAGCTTTCGTTTGACCACATGCTGCTAATACTAAAATACACATCATGCTAAATAAAATAGTAAGTTTCTTTTTCATATGTTCTCCTCTTTGAAGTATTTATTTTGTTTTTGTAAGTAAATAAAGAAAATACGGTGCTCCTAATGCCGCCACTACTACACCAGCTGGAATAGAGTTTGGCTCAAATATAGAACGACCTATCGTATCTGCTAGCACTAAAATAATCATTCCGATAATGCCAGCTAAAGGAAGAAAGTGTTGATATGTAGTACCTACTAACTTCCTTGCGATATGCGGAGCAACTAAACCGATAAAACCAATCCCTCCTGCCATCGATACACTTGCGCAAGATAATCCAACCGCTGTAGCTAAAAGTAATAACCGTTCTTTTTGAACAGAAACACCAAGTCCTGCCGCTATACTATCACCTAGTGACAATGCATTTAACGTTTTAGATTTTAGCCACGCATAAGGGGTTAGTATGAAAATCCAAGGTAATAATGCAAGGACATGAATCCAATCCCTTCCCCACACGTTACCAACTAGCCATCTAGAAGCGAATGTATACGTCTCATCATTTAACTTGAGAGAGAAAAATAACGAAATTGCACTAAAACCAGCTGAAACTGCAATACCAACGAGAATAAGTCTAATGGGAAGTAAACCATTTGACCGATCACTCGCAAGTAAAATAATAAGAAATGCAGCTAATACTCCTCCGCCAAATGTAAATAACGGTATTAAAATAGATGCACTTTCATTAATAGAATGAAAGAATGTAACGAATATAATTAGCCCGAAAGATGCACCTGAATGCAGTCCAAGAATACCAGGGTCTGCAAGTGCATTACGGGATAATCCTTGCAAAATCGCACCGGAAATCCCAAGGCCAATACCGGCTAACATTGTGATTATAATTCTTGGCATACGATAATCATATAACACGGTTGCGCTCTCAAAATCACCATAACCAAAAAGTGTTTCAATTACTTTAAGTGGCTCTATACTCAGTGTCCCTGTATTTAGACTGATTAAAATTACAGCGATACTTACACATCCGAATATTGTAGTTACAGTAATAGCTCTCTTTTTATCCGTGTTAAAAAGATCTTTCACTTATAACTCCCTCCCAACTTTACGTGCTATATAGAGGAAGAACGGAACTCCAACAAGAGCTACCATAATCCCTATCGCAAGTTCCTTAGGAGGATTTACTGTTCTAGCTCCTAGGTCAGCTACAACTAATAACATAGCTCCTAATAATGCTGACATAGGAATAATGAGTCTATAATTCACACCAACTAATTTTCTAGCAATGTGCGGGATAACTAGTCCTACAAATCCAATAGAACCAACAGCTGAAACAGAAACACCTGCTAGAATAACTACTATAATCATCCCTAGTATTCTCGTTCGGTTCGTTTTCACTCCTAAATTTGTAGCAACATCATCCCCCATTGATATGAGTGAAATAGATCTCCCTAACACTATTGCAAAAATAATCGTTATAAGAATAATAGGGACTAAAAATTTCAAGTGTTCCCACTTAACCCCTGCAACACCACCAGCATACCAAAACGCTAAATCTTGGCTTAAATCATAATAAATCGCAACACCTGAACTTAATGAATGTAAAAGCGCTGCCATAACAGCTCCAGCAATCGTTAACTTCATTGGTGTTAACCCACCTGATGTTGCTGATCCAATAACAAAAATAAGTACTGTACTTAAGACTGCTCCAATAAAGGAAACAATCATTAAATAGGAATACGGCATATGCGGAAAAAAAGCAAAACTAAGTGCTACTACAAACATCGCTCCGGCATTTATGCCAAGTACACCTGCATCAGCTAAAGGATTTCGTGTTACTCCTTGCATAACCGCTCCAGCGACCGCAAAAGCTGCCCCTACAACTGCTGCTCCAATTACTCTCGGGAGCCTTAATTCATAAATAATTTGGTGCTGCGTTAATTTCGGATTGTAATCCAAAACCGCAGTCCACACCGTTTGTAAATGAATATCCTTTGCACCAAATGAAATGGCTAAAAATATAGATCCAATTAAACATAAAATTGTTAAGCTCATGAAACATATGAACTTAATATGTATCCAGCGGTTATTACCAGCATGTACAGTAGACTTATGTAACATGTTTCATTTCATCCTTTATATTCAGTTGTTTTTTGTAATTATTTTTTATTTATAATTATTATTGATAATAATTATCATTTTCATTTAGATATTATATCCCCACTTTTTTTAAATAGCAAACTATTTTTTCACTTTTCTACAATATTAAAATACTCATTACAATTCCCTTCTAAAACTTACAAATACATGCAAAATAGACTACTGGATTATTTTTAAAATTGTAGTATACTTATTGATTATTTTGATTTTCCCAATAAAAACATCGAAGGTGACACAATGTTCTATATAAAACAACTACTACATTTCACTTACGAACAAGCATTATCTTGCTTATTCCCAGTCATTATTTTCTTAACACTAGCCCTTTCAAAAATTGTTTCAATCCCAGGGTTATACCGCTATGATTTCATACTCATCGTATGCCTTCTTATGCAGTGGATTATGTACAAGACGGGTCTTGAAACAAAAGACGAACTAAAAGTAATTACCATCTTCCACCTCATCGGCCTTTTACTAGAAATATATAAAGTACATTTCGGTTCATGGAGTTATCCCGAAGAGGCATATTCGAAGGTTTTTGGAGTTCCGCTTTACAGCGGTTTTATGTATGCGAGTGTCGCGAGTTACATATGTCAAGCGTGGAGAAGGTTGCATTTAAAAATGCATCATTGGCCGAAAGCTATTTTTGCCGTGCCGTTAGGAGCTATGATTTACTTCAATTTTTTCACACACCACTTTACATACGATTTTAGATGGATATTAACTTTACTACTATTCATTGTTTTCTCTTGCACATTTGTACAGTTTTCATTACAAGGCGTTACATATAAAATGCCACTCGTTCTCTCCTTTTTCCTTATCGGATTTTTCATTTGGATTGCAGAGAACATCGCAACATTTTTCGGAGCATGGCAATATCCAAATCAACGGGAAGCATGGAGTCTCGTTCACTTAAGCAAAATTAGTTCATGGTTTTTACTCGTTGTTATTAGCATTATGATTGTCACGCAGCTCAAACATTTGAAGGAATCAAAAAGATAATGCTGATTATGTAAAAACAGTTAGCCCATCACTCATTAGAGAGTGATGAGCTAACTGTTTTTAGTAATATTTTTTAAACCGTCCTTATCAAGGGAGTTATAATTTACAAGAGTATAAGCAATTACACATTATGAACTGCTACTAGCAGAAGATGTTGCTACAGATGAAGCGGCAATCGTTGCCATCATGGCTGCCTGTTGTGCTTGTATGAGGACTTCTATCATTGTTTGTAAACCTGTGTTAGTAGCTTTACTTTCCTCACCTTTCTGACTTACGAACAGTTGAATAGCAATAAGAATAGTTGTATCTGTATGCCAACGGAACAATTTATCCCCCTGCAATTTTTCAATAAATGCTCGAATAGAATGAATCTCTTTTTCTCCGTCCTCGAGTAACGCTAGTAGCCCGATAGCTGGGTAATGCATCTGTTTTACTTTTACCTTTTCTTGCTTTAACAAATTCCATATATTTGTACATTTTGCAACTAATAGTTCTTCCCTGACATCCTTCTTTAGTGAAAGAATATGACTCAAAAATTGAAGATCATTCCCTTTACGCAAACCAGCTGTCGCTAGTTTCTGATAAAGACGTTCCACTCGGTCCATAAGTGTTTCTACATGCTCTGATTGTCCTGCTAATAAAACTGCGAGTGGATAATCATTTGTACTTGTAAGAAAGAGGTGATCCTTTTTCATGCGTTTATATACTTGCATCGAACGCTGAATATGTGTGCCATGCTGTTCATTTTCTTCTGTTAAAAGCACAGCTGCTGCGAGATAAGTAAATATACTCCGGCTAAAGCCACCAGTGACCAATTGTTCATATAAATCTAAAAACGTCCGAAAAGCTTCCTTGTAATCTGTAAAGTGAATATCTAATGTTGCGGCCACTACAAAACGATGATAAGACTTTAAGTATGAAAACATCCCTACCTGATTCTTAATATAACTACTAATTTCTAAAAAACGTCCGAGATCAAACAATTTATCACTACCTGCATACATAGCAGCAATCATCATTCCTGTTCGAGAATCACTCGTTTTCCATTTTAGTTCTCCCTTTAACTGTACATATGTATGTTTATATTGCTCCAACTTTTGCTCTAATGTAATCATAGTATTCACCCCTATTCCTAGTTCTTCTCTATCATTATACATATATTCCATATTTAGGAATACTACAATTAATAATCACACCATAAAAATTATAAAATTCTCTTATCCTTCTTCATCAGCACCACGATGATAATCCCTAATCCTTCAAGAAGTTATACAAAAAAGGTAGATAATAATTTATCTACCTTTTTTGTATATATTATTTAACATTACAACTGTATCCCTTGTTATATGCAATTAAGACTAGAGAGCTTTAATAATACGTTCCATCGCTTTCATTTGCCCAATATGATCAGCTTCATGATAAAGCATCATACCGTAAAGCTCCCCTACTGTTTCCAATCCTAGGAATGGCTCTGGCAGTTTATTTTCAAATGCTTCTGCTGGAATTTCGTTAATACGTTTTGCTTGTTCTTTTAATTGAGCCGTTAACACTTCTAACGATGGTCCTTCTGTTTTCCATTTAGATGGTCGTGATCCATACCCAAACATACCTGGATATTCAGTTGGTAATTGTTTGAATTCTTTTCCAAACATGAAAACTTCTGCTGCTGTTAACACGTGACCGATATGCCAACGAATTGTATTGTTAAAACCCTCTGGCTGCGTATCCGCAGTTTTATCATCTAACGTTTCCATAAATTTAAGTAACGCCCCGCGCGTTATTTCAAATTGTTTTAAACCCACTAGTCTATTCATTTTATCGTTCCCCTTCTTGATGTACAATTTATTATGAACTAATAATGTTCAACTTATTAAAGTTTCACCTTGTTTAATCTATCAGAAACAAATAAGAAATACATCTAATATGCTTATTAAAAATAATAAAAAGGTTCACTCCTCGTAAATATAGAATTACTTACTATGTAAATAAAAGAGGAGTGTACTTGCATGTTACATATTTTAAAACAACAATATAATCTTATTAGCTCTACAAGAAAAACTCTATTTTCGTTTTTGGAAGAAATCCCAGTAGAAAAATTACATAGCACAGTTCCTAATTTCGGAAGCGGTAGCATTATAAAGACTCATATTCATGTAGCCGATTGCTATCAATACTGGCTTGGATCATTCGCATTCAAGCAAAAAAGAGCAGATTTTTCATTTGCTAGCGATTACGAAATTGAGCATGCAGATGTGGAAAAAGTCCGTGCTAGATTTAAGTTAGTAGACGAAACTGTACAACGTTTTTTAGATGAATACAATGACCGTTGGCTCGAAAATATAGCAAATGAAGTGAAATGGCAAAAAGAACCTTGGAGCACAACTCCGCTATGGCTTTTAACTCATACGGAGACGCATGAATTTCACCATAAAGGACAAATTGTATCTATGGCTAGGCACCTTGGATATACTCCTCCTGATACAGACCTTAGTTAATTCAATTGTTCAAACAAATGAACTCCTATAACTATCGTTAGCAGTGTTTATATATATGGAAAGGCTCTTCATTCTTTTTGATGTTGTTTATAGTCTTGCAATTTTTTTGCGGCACAAACTTGTAATATATTTTAATTATGTTTGTGTCGTGTTCTTATTAACTAGTTTCATATCCATAAATAATATATTAATATGTTTCCTTTTATTATTTCAGTTACCTAATCAATAAGAGGTTCTTTCTTTTTATTATGAATGTATACAAAATAAACACGAAAATTCCGAAAATACAAGTTGAAAACGCTGGTAACACTTTATCATTTGGCACGTACACACTCCAAAAAGAATTAAGAAGCGCATGAAAAATTAGACACATAAAAATACTTTTAGTTGCGTTGATAATTGTAGTTAATAAGAAAGATACGGCAAATGTCGTAATTATAAAGGCTATAAAATCCCTTTGAGTTTGATTCGTGCCTGGAATAAACCATAACGGCCAGTGCCAAATAGCCCATATACCACTCACAATAACCGTACTTAAAAATACCGAAAACCTTTTCTGAAGGGCAGGTTGTAAGAATCCTCTCCATCCAATTTCTTCAAGACCACCACCAACGATCATTATTGGAAAACTAAGTAATGCCACGTATAATGGTGTTTGCATCTTTGCTCCACCAAATATTGTCGGAAGATAACAGCTAATAAAAGCTAGAATAATGATTAGAATATACCATGCAAAGTGATGTTTAGGATTTACAATATTTTTAATAAAACTTCTAAACTCCTCTTGTGATCCATATTTTTTCTTTAGACTAATCGCAATGATTGCCGGCATAATCCCACCGAAAATAAATAGTATCATCGCTAGCGGTGTACCAAATGTCGTAATGTTTAATCTTATCAAGCTAATTAATAACCCCCAAAGTGTCCATGTAAATATTAAAGTACATATTACATATCGTTTAATCTCATTCCCCATTTATTTGCCTCCTTTGTTTTAATTACAGCATAAATTTGGATAAAAGAAAATATTTAATGTTAAATTATCCCAAAAACATTAAAGGATCATCCATACTAAATCAGGCTTTTATGAGTGAGCCCACTTCCACCTACCTACTTTGTTTCATTCGCAATTCGAATGTGGAATCTTACTATCCGTTAAGGGGGGATAAATAAATAAAAAGAAAGGGCTTGTTTTGAAAAGCGATCAAAACATGCGCTTTTAAAGTAACGATAAAATAATTTAATTTTTGTTGAACTACGATGCAGTTTAGTGATACATGCTTATTTTTCTGCTTAAAATATCTATTAAAAACTCGTTGATACATTTTGTTGTGTATAAAACATTTATTATTTGTTTTAGGTATACCATGCCATTATAAAATTCATGTAACATCGAATTAAGATTCATATTTTTTATGTAACTCATTGAAGAAAGTTTAAGTATTTATACATTCAATTACTAACTAAAGGAGAAAATTATAATGAGATTAGAGAGCGAAAGAATTTATTTAAGGCCTCTTTGTCAGCTAGATGCTCCTATTATATTAGAAAGTACAATGGATGATGAAATAAGATATATGACTGGAACTAAGTCCACTTTTTCATTGGGGCAAATTACGAAACATATAGATCATATAAATAATGATTCAAGTCGCTATGATTTCGCTATTTGTTTACAAAGTACTGACGAGATGTTTGGAGAGTTGTCGATTTTAGATATCGATGAGGAGAACAAAAGAGCAGGATTCAGAATATCAATGATTTCAATAGCATTAACAGGACAAGACTATGGAACTGAAGCTATTAAAATAGTTTTAAGTTTTGCTTTTGAACAACTATCATTAAATCGTTTACAGTTAGAAGTATTTAGCCATAATTTACGCGGAATTAAAGCTTATGAAAAAGTTGGTTTTGTAAAAGAAGGAACCTTACGTCAATCTTTATTTTATAACGATACATACTCAGATGAAATTATTATGGCCATACTTAAAAGCGATTATATAGACAGACCTTTGTAAATGGATGCACTTAATCTATTAAACAATTTTAAAGAACCTTACCACAATAAAATGCAGTAAGGCTCTTTCTTTTTTTATATCAAATAACAGCTCTTAAAACATGTATAATCGTATCAATACCAAATAGTCTCCGCATAATTATATGCATCACTATTCGGAATGGCATGCTTCCCCTGTGCTTGCGCCTTTCTTGGATCTAAGTCATATACCATTGGCGTATAGCATGATGTTTGCCCTTTATTTACAACACCATTTCCTCCAGCACTTCCACAAGTGTATGCCTTTCCATCTGTTTTTCTAACAATCCTTGCATCAGCTTCGTTATTATAAACTGCCAGGCGAGTTACAGTAACTTTTGCCCACGCTGTCTTACACGTCGTGCTAAATTTTAATTCCACATAAGAATTTGAATCGATCCACTTCTTTTCTTTCGTTACTGCAGATTGATCACAGCTGTTATAATAAGGACTTTTCCCATCATATGAATGGTCTTCTGCGTATGCTTTATCGCTATTAGTCGTGCTAAACATACTAGTTACAACGAGTAAAGATAGCAATAAATATGCACTCGTCTTTTTTAAAAGTTTCATATCATTTCACTCCTTTATTAATAACGTGCTGTTTTCCCGTAACCGTTATTAAACGTAACTGCTTCAGCATCTGCTGTGTATCCGAAATCAGCAGTTAAATCAAATACCATTCCTGTATAAGTGCTCGTTTGACCTGTTTTTATTGTGCCGTTCCCCTGATTAGAAGTAACTGATTTTTGGAATACACCATTTTTGTATTTATTCACAACAGCGTACGCGTACACTCCTCCCGAAACAGCTGGTGCTGGTTGATCTAAAACAAACTTAGCCCATGCTGCATGACATTTATTACTGTAACGTAAATACACTGTCCCTACTTTTTTACTACCTTCATATACAGCTGTAGATTTTGCATTAAATCCATCTGCATCACACGTCGTACTTCCCCCGTATACTTTCGTTGTTGCTGGATTTTTCCCGTCATAATAACTACTTAAATCAGTAGCTGCAAATGTACTTCCTTGAAAACTAAATAATACACCTATACTTGCCGCACTTAACACGCATACTTTCATTAACTTTTTAAACATTTTAAATTCCTCCTCACAATAAGTACGTATACTAAAGACAAGCTATACCGCTATGTAAGTCCTCCTTTCACACTTCCTAGAGGCATCTTACAGAAACGAATAAACGTTGTAAATTCCCTTATGATTATTGGAATATACGAAGAATTTTACTTATCCTTGTAAGAAAAAAAGTTGAGAAATACACATTTTATAGCATTCTATATTTAAAACATAAAAGAACCGATACTTGTTATATTCAAGCATCGGTTCTTTATACAAAATTGCTATTTTTTCTTTTATATAAAATAAATATTTCTCCACTTAATCTGTTGTAAAAAACTCCCTCGTTACATCAATAAATTGTCGCAGTGGCACTGTCATCCATTTGTCTTTATGCCAAGCGATTTGCGTATAAATCGGAGAGATTGTTTCGTTTAACATCAACTCCTTTAACGTCCCTTCCCGTATATCTTTTTCTACTACTATCGCTGGTAAAACGGCTATACCTAAATCTGCAATAACACATTGTTTAATTGCTTCAACACTAACAAATTCAATTTTATTTGCTGGATATACATCTTCCCAGCGAAATAGCTCTTCAAATAAAGTCCGATACGAGCAGCCTAATTCTGTTAGTAAAAGTGTTTCACTCTCTAAATCTTTTATAGAAACTGAAGGTTGTTCAAGTAAACGATGCGTAGGAGCAGCTACTACTTTTAATTCTTCTTTCATAAGTGGTTCCACATGTAAAACATCTTCTGTTTTACATTCGTCCAAAATAAATGCAAGATCTACTTTCCCCTCCATCAATTGTTCCTTCGCATCTTTATTGGAGTGTGCTGGTTTAAATATAAGTTTTATTTGAGGAAATTGTGCTTTAAACTTCTTTAATATAGAAGGCAGTCTGTATGTACATTGACTTTCTTGTGCACCAATTATTAACGTACCTGCTATTTCTTCATCATCTTTCACAGCCATTTTCGCTTCGTTACTGAGTGCAATCATCTTGTCGGCATATAGTTGAAACTTCCTACCTGCTTCAGTTAAGAAAAGACGTTTCCCTAATCTCTCAAATAGTGGTGTACCGAGCTCAGCCTCTAATGTTTTAATTTGTGCTGTAACGCTCGATTGGGCAAAGTTTAATTTCTTCGCAGTTTGTGTAAAGTTCAAAGTATGTGCCGCTACTTTAAATGTAATTAACTGTTTTATTTCCATTTATCATCCCTCTTTTCAATCGATATTTTCGATTGATTCCATCGAAATAATCCTCTTTGTCTATTGATATTTGTATTGTATGATAAAGAACATCTATAAACAATATAAATGGAGGTATTCCATATGAAAGCACTTTGTTTCGAAACATTCGGAGACGCTAATGTTCTACACTATAAAGAAATACACGATCCAATCATAAGTCCAAATGAAATTCTTGTCCGCACGAAAGCAATCGGATTAAACTTCGCTGATATTTATAGACGCCGCGGCGATTATCATCTTGCTGGCAATCCGCCTTATGTATTAGGTTATGAAGGAGCTGGAATTGTTGAAAAAGTAGGAGCTGACGTTACTACTATCAACCTAGGAGACCGTATTGCATTTGCGGACGTCCCATTTGCAAATGCAGAACTAGTTGCCGTTCCATCTGAAAAAGTAATCCCACTACCAGATTCTATTTCTTTTGAAACAGCCGCTTCTGTCTTATTACAAGGATTAACTGCACATTATTTAACGCACGATAGCTATCAACTAAAACAAGGTGATATAGCTTTAGTACACGCTGCAGCTGGTGGCGTCGGTCAACTTCTTATTCAAATGATTAAACTACAGGGCGGAACAGTAATTGGTCTTACATCATCAAAAGAAAAAGCAAAGATAGCTACATTAGCTGGTGCCGATCACGTATTTTTATATAACGAAGAATGGCATACGAAAGTACTTGAAATGACTAATGGAACTGGAGTAAATCTTGTATATGAATCAGTAGGTTCTACATTAGAGGAAAGTTTTAACGCTACTAAAATTGGCGGTACTGTCGTATTTTACGGAATGGCTGGTGGTAATCCTGCTCCAGTTGATCCACGTATGCTTATGGATACTTCAAAAACTTTAACTGGCGGAGACCTTTGGAACGTTCTTACCACTTATGAAGAACGTAAAAAACGATCTACTCAATTATTCGATTGGATCGCAACTGGAAAATTAAACATTTCAAATCCTACTACATTCTCTTTACAAGACGGTGCTCTTGCTCATGAATTATTAGAGAGTCGTAAAAGCACAGGGAAGATTTTATTAATCCCATAATTCACAAAATGAAAAGGAAGCTAGATTTCTCTACCTTCCTTTTCTTATTTCTATTTGAGATTTAATTATATTTCCACACTTTCTTTCCCTTTTGCAACATAACTCATATCTCCAACCGACTCGACTGTATATGTTCCATCTTGATATACAATCTTCGTCACACTAGCATTTTCCACCCCAAGTTTTGTTTTGCTACTGTCTAACATTTCTATTAAGGTAGTAATCAAAAGCCCATGAACGACAACTAAAACGTTACCGCCACCATTTCCAGCAGCTTCTTCACTAATTTTATCTATCTCAGCTTTTATACGAGTAGAAAATAATTCCCAATCTTCCGCCTGTTTTGTAGGATCTGCTACTCTAATAAGATTAATCACTTCTTGAATAGAAAACTTCATAAGTTCTTCTGGTGATGCAACGCCTGCAGCTTTTCCAACCACCTCCCACATATTCTCAAGTTTTTCACCTTCAAAAATACCGAAATTTAATTCTCGCAAATCTTTTCTTTGCTCAAGTTTTAATTTTGATTGCTCACTATATTTTAATACTAAATTAGCAGTTTCAATCGCTCGGCCGCTATCACTACTATACGCATTCATAAAATGAATATCTTTTAATCCTGTTCCTAAATTTGTGGCAACTTCAACACCTTTTTCTACTAATGGAGAATCAGCCCAACCTTGCGCGCGATGATTCGTATTTAATATTGTTTTACCGTGTCTTGTAACATATAACGTAACTGCATTCTCATTGCTATCTGTTTCTCGCTTATTCATTTCATTCTCTCCCTTTACGTTTCTATATCAATTTTACCACCTCAATTATTCATTGAGCAAAATATACGTCAGTAGATCCGCTTAATAAAAAAAGCTATCTTTCTGTATATCCATACAAAAAGATAGCATCTTTTATGATTACATTTCTTAACCGTTACTCCTACTCAGCAAAAGCACTCGAATATTGTACAATTCCTTCTACACCTCGAAGAGAATTTTCTGTTAATTCCATTATCATAAATACCTCTTCAGGCACTTCAAACGGTGCTTTTATATTCCACTCACTTGCTTTCTTAAAACCAAATTTCGGGTAGTACTCTGGATGTCCCAATACTACAACTGATCCGTATCCACGTTCTTTCGCTTTTTCTAATGCAGCTACAATCAGTTTTCCACCAATTCCTTTTTTCTGATGACCCCTAGCAACTGAAACTGGTGCAAGTGCTAACGATTCTACAGAAGTTCCATCTTGTTCTATTGTAATTTTCGATAACATAATGTGACCAACTATATCTTCATCTACCGCAACAATTGATAACTCTGGAACAAACGCGTCACATTCTCTAATACGTTTTACAAGTTCATGTTCTGTTTTATCACTAAATTCTTCCTTTAAAAATGCTTCTTTTATGACTTCTTCTGTTTTTCTATAATCATTTTTTTGTTCTTGTCTAATCGTTACCATTTTAACTTATCCTCTATTCTTTCTTATTTCTTTTTGAATTTTACGTAGTGCTTTTTTCGATCCGCGCTCAATATCGTGTTGCATTTTTCTTTCTTTATAATCAACAAATAGTGTATTTAAATCGTATCCTTCTGGATATAACTCCTTCGCTGCTACTTCTAAAGTAATACGTTTTACATTTACTTCAACGAATTCACCGTTATAATATACAACAACGTTATAAAAATTATCTTTTTCCTTATAGATGATGTAGGGTAAGAACCCAGCGCCTTAAGACCTCTCGGTCTTAGGTTTCCGAGAACTCCCCCCCGAACCGTACGTACCCCTCTCAAGGTATACGGCTCTCCGTCTCTTCAGTCTAGCTTCCCGTTATGCAGGTCACGATGACACTTTCGACAAAGTATCATTGTTTTACGGTTCCTTGCTATCATCTGTCTTTCCCATTTCTTTTTCCCTTTAAGGTTCTTTAACTTTCGAACATGATGAACTTCCATTGAGCCTTCTTCAGCCTTACACCATTCACATTGATTAGCCATCAACCTTTGAATAAGCGATGTTCGGGATTGGTAGGATACTTCCGAAGGAAGTT
>NZ_QJTG01000021.1:0-92242 GCF_003217275.1 Bacillus sp. 196mf | reverse complement strand
AGGGTATGCCCTTTGTGGCCCAACTGGCCACCGGTTGGACGCTGGGAGGATTTGCGCAAACTTTTTGTAACAGGTTTACGCAAACCATCTGTAGAAGGTGGTTTATGACTATTTGTAGAGTTTTTTTTTGAAGCATGTTCTAGTTCTTGAACCCGTTTTTCTAACTTAGAGAATGTTTCTTCAAATAAAGAAATAACAGCTTCAGGTCCTTTTTTATATGCATCTAAAATGATTTTTCGATCGACCATCCTATTCACCCCCCTGTTTGATATACTCAGTATTTACAAATGGGAGGCATATGAAACTAGTAAAATTAAAAAAAGACACCAAAAGGTGGCTGAGTAGTTACATATAAAAAAGGTGTGCTTGTAAGTTTGGCTTTTACTACTTTAAATATTAGTGACATATTGAATCGGTAAATGAAATTATATCGGCGATTTTTCAAATATATCGGCGCAACTACAAAAGCTGAAAATAAAAAATGGGCTGCTCCACAAAAGGAACAGCCCACTTCTCTCTTTATTTCTTTAAAGGTGTTACCGTCCAGTACGTAATAACACGCCAAATCCATTCTAATGGACCCATTTTAAAGATTTTCATCCAAATTACGCTACATACAATTTGAATTGCGTAAATTGCAATACATACATATAACGTCTGCATATAAGTTAAATTTCCTGCAAAGTTAAATACACTTCCTGCGATTAAAATCATTGCAGTTTGTCCGATATAATTTGTTAAAGCCATACGACCGTAGTATTTCAATGGTGCTAATAATGTTTGAACTGGTTTTAACTGAAGTAATAAAATTAATGCTCCTACATAGAAAGCTGAAATAATTGGTCCAACTGTAATGCCAATTTTTAAGAATTGACCTGCAGCGTCCACTGTTCCATCCTCATTCATGAGCATCATATTTACAAATGGTTCGGCAGGAACGTGTCCATATTGATACCATAACGCGACAACACTTAAAACAAACATAATTCCTGTAAAAATAGCGACTTGTTTAATTTTTGCTGAAAGATTTTCAAATACTTTATACTGCCCCGCAGCAAGACCTAATAAAATTAACCCTAATGGTAATAATTCCTTAGCTGCCATAATACTAAAAGCTATCGTAAGAATAAGACCAATTACTACATTCACTTCTTTTTTCGCTTTATAAAACGGTAAAACGATTAACCCACAAATTGCGTATAACGCTAGTGCTTCTCCAGGCTGAAACATTTGATGAATTAAACCAAAAATAAATAATGCTACTAAGCGACGTAAAAATAAAACATAGCCATTTTTCCCTTTCGCAATCGCTCTTGAAATAAAGATATAGAATCCCACTCCAAATAAGAATGAGAAGATTGAGAAGAAACGACCTTCTACAAATAAGTATAAAAATCTTTGATAGCTAGCATCCACTGTATTAGGATCTGGAATTTTAATGTTAAGTAATGCGAGAATATTTACTAAAATAATTCCCAGTAGTGCAAAGCCACGAATGTAATCTAACTCATCAATTCGCTTGTTTGTAATATTGTTCCCCATAAAGCAACTCCTTGTATAAAATTTAATCCTTCCTTACTCTACTGGAGAAAGCTGCTCACAACTATCGACAAACCTTACATAAATCTTACATTATTGTCATATAGCAAAATAAAACCAGGTCATATTTCGACCTGGTTTACTCTGATTGTTTTGATTTTTGAGGTTGTCCTTTTTTACTATTACGCTGTTTTACTTGAACAATCGGATCAAGTTCATTCGAAAACTCAGCGTTATGTCCATTTTGTGTTTTTTGCTCTGGGTTATTTTGATCTGAACGTTTCGCCATTACATTCACTCCTTATTAGTGCGGTGTAATAATCATTTGATGTTGCAATTGGCGAATTGCCATACGTGCTCTATTTAATTGCTCACGTTGCTCATCATTCGCATGTTGTTGCATCGTTTGTAAATCGTTATACGCTTGTTCTAATTGTAACTGCGCATCCGAATACTCCATCGTATTATAATGCTCTTGTCTCATACCTTGGTCTAATTGTTCTTTCGCATATTCCACCGCTTGTTCCGCTTGTGTAATATACGATTCAAGTGATTGACGCTCTGCCATAATTGTCCCTCCTTGCTTCAATTCCCCTTTAGTGTGTCCCTTCCTTATGAACCTTATGAGTATGTTATAATGGATTTTGTGTTATTTTGACTCGGCTTAGGAGGGAAAGTAATGAAGGTTCAAAACCCTTTTCCATATACAAACGACAATAAACGTTATCATACATGGAATTATCATTTACGAAATGAATTTGGTGAAAAAATCTTTAAAGTTTCATTAGATGCTGGCTTCGATTGCCCGAACCGTGACGGTACAGTTGCTTATGGCGGTTGTACATTTTGCAGTGCTGCTGGATCTGGTGACTTCGCTGGCGATCGCCGCGACGATGTTATAACGCAATATCATGAAATGAAAGAAAAAATGCGCTCAAAGTGGAAAGACGGAAAATGTATCGCTTATTTCCAGGCGTACACAAATACACATGCACCACTTGAAGTGTTAAAAGAAAAATTCGAACCGCTTCTAGCAGAAAAAGACGTTGTCGGTCTTTCTATTGCGACTCGTCCAGATTGTTTACCGGACGATGTTGTTGAATATTTAGCGGACTTAAATAAACGCACTTACCTTTGGGTTGAACTCGGACTACAGACTGTTCATGAACGTACTGCAAATCTTATTAATCGCGCTCACGATTATCCGTCTTATGTGGAAGGTGTAAATAAATTACGTAAGCACGGCATTCGAGTTTGTTCTCATATTATTAACGGCCTTCCACTTGAAGATTACGACATGATGATGGAAACAGCACGTGAAGTAGCGAAGCTTGACGTACAAGGAATTAAAATCCACTTACTTCATTTATTAAAAGGAACGCCAATGGTGAAGCAATATGAAAAAGGACAACTCGAGTTCCTTTCTCTTGAGGATTACGTAAGTCTCGTTGTTGACCAACTTGAAATTATTCCAGAAGACGTAATTGTGCACCGTATCACAGGTGACGGTCCACCTGATTTAATGATTGGCCCAATGTGGAGCTTAAATAAATGGGAAGTATTAAATTCCATCGATGCAGAATTTGTGCGCCGCGGAAGCTGGCAAGGAAAATATGCAAATGAGGAGAAACAAAAATGAAATTAGAACGTGTATTACCGTTTGCTCGCTCGCTTCTGCAAACGGCAGTAAAAGAAGGCGATTACGCTGTAGATGCAACTTTAGGAAACGGCCATGACACTTGCTTCCTAGCTGAAATCGTTGGAGATAACGGAAAAGTATTTGGATTTGATATTCAAAAAGAGGCAATTGAAAGCTCAACAACTCGTCTAAAAGAAAAAGAACTTTTCGAACGTACTGTTTTAGTTCACGATAGTCACGATACACTTCTATCCGTATTACCAGAAGATGCAAAAGGAAAAGTAACAGGCGCAATTTTCAACTTAGGTTACCTTCCAGGCGGAGACAAGCATATCGTTACAAAACCGAACTCAACAATCTCAGCGATCGAACAATTATTAGAAGTAATGGCACCTGAAGGTATCATCGTCCTTGTTATTTACCACGGACATCCAGAAGGACAAGTAGAACGCGACGCTGTACTTAAATTTGCCGAAGAACTAGACCAAAAACAAGCACACGTACTGCAATACGGCTTCATTAATCAACAAAATAACCCGCCATTTATTGTGGCGATTGAGAAGCGATAATATATCAACGATTTTTCAATTATATCTATCGTAACTCGGGATATATCAACGATTTTTTCGATATATCTATCATAACTTACAATATATCAACGATTTCTCGGATATATCGATTGTTCGACAAAACATAACAAAAAAAGACGTGCATTCACTGCACGTCTTTTTTTATTCTCCTATATAATGGATATATACATTCTTAAAGGAGACGAAACAATGATCGGAATACTAGCAGGAATGGGTCCAAAATCAACTGGACCATTCGTCGATACAGTTGTAGCAAGGTGCCAAACAATATACGGAGCAAAACATGATATGGACTTTCCTCATATGATGATTTACTCGTGCCCAACACCGTTTTACATGGATCGCCCTATTGATCACGAAGCGATGAAAAAAGCGATTATTGAAGGAGCACAAAAACTTGAAAGTACTGGCGTAGACTTTATCGCTATGCCGTGCAATACAGCGCATCTTTATTTTGAAGAATTACAGCGTTCGCTTTCTATCCCGATTTTAAATATAGTCGATGAAACGTTACAAGCAATTCCTGAAAATACAAAAAGAGTCGCTCTTCTCGCAACAGAAGCAACTGTTCAAGCTAGGATTTACCAAGATGGGATTGCAAAGCGTAATATAAAATACATTCATCATGAAAAATGGCAGGAAAGCATTAATCAAATTATTACTTGCATTAAATCTGGAGAGATTGAAGAAGCTCGCGAATTGTGGAATGCGCTCGTTTTACAACTGAGAGATGAAGTAGATACTGCAATTATCGCGTGTACCGATTTGAATGTGGTGGCGAATGAGGATTTTGTTGATTCCTCTCAATATCTTGCTGAAGCGGTTGTTGAAATGTATTTATCAAATAAGAAGAAACATTTATAAACGTTGAAAACCCTAAAAACTTTTAACTTTCTTCACAATTCTTTCAAAGTAATCACACTTAATCTCGCTATATTAAATAAGTAGTTATTCATATAGGGAAGGTTAGGGGAACTGAAAGTATGAAACAAAATCGTTCGCTTCATTACATTTTTTGGCGTTGGCATTTTTATGCTGGACTTTTTATTACGCCGCTTCTTATTACTTTGTCACTGAGCGGAATTGGGTATTTATTTCGGGAGGAAGTTGAAGATTTCATCTATAAAGATTTATATTTTGGAAAGAGCGCTCAAACAGAATCTATTTCGATGGCTGATTCTATTTCCTTAACAGAGAAAAAATATCCACATTATAGCGTGGCGAAAATTAGTGAGTTTAATGGGGATTATAATACGAGACTTACGATTGCAAATGAGTATACTGGGCAACAAAAATATGTGTATTTAGATAGTAATAATCAAATTGTTGGGGATCAAAACGCAAGTGAAACGTTTGCCAATATAATGAGGGAATTACATAGTTCTCTTTTAGTTGGTGGCACTGTCGTCAACTATACTGTAGAACTTGCAGCATGCTGGACAATCTTTTTAATTGTAACCGGATTGTACATGAGTATACGCCAATTCAAAAACACACCATCATCCAATAAGCGAGAAAAGGCAAAAAGACGTCATTCTATTATCGGTATTATATTTACAATTCCTCTCTTTCTGCTAATCGCATCTGGATTGCCATGGTCAGGATTTATGGGGAACCAAATTTATAAAATTGCATCTTCTAATGAATCACTCGGATATCCAAAATTGTACATGGCACCGCCTGAATCAAAGGTAAAAGAATTGCCGTGGGCAACAAGAAAAGAAGCTCCTCCTGAATCGAATTCAAATGAACCGAAAGCAATTTCTGTCGATGAATTACAAAAAGGAATTGAAATAAAGAAGCCATATGTTATTTCACTACCAGCTGATCCGAAAGGTGTATTCACTGTTTCGAAATCGAGCGGTTCTGGTATTACAGGGATGCATGTTGCACCAAGTGAAGAGATAACAGCTTACTTTGATCAATATAGCGGGGAACTCATTTCAAAAACGGACTATCGTGATTATGGATTACTTGCACAATGGTTCACTTACGGTATCCCACTTCACGAAGGACATTTATTCGGATGGCCAAATAAAATATTATGCTTACTAACGACATTATCTCTATTACTTCTTATTTATTACGGAGTAAAAATGTGGTTAGCAAGAAAGCCAAAAGGAAAATTAGCAGCACCTCCAAAGCAAAGAGATAAGAAAAGTATATTCGTTTTCTTTATCATGATGGTAATACTAGGCGCTGTCATGCCTTTATTTGGACTATCTGTTTTAGTTATTTTTGCAATTGAACTTCTCATATATGTATTTTTAAAAATACGATCATAATGAAAAAGCATTTGTACCATCGTGTACAAATGCTTTTTATTTACTGTTCTCTTTTTTTCTACCACTTATTAAAAAAACAATATCTACTATAATAATCAATGCAATGATAATTTGAGCTACATAATCCATCGTTGTAGGACCGCCGGTTTTATTCATCATCATATACATTCCAGTTACAAATGAAATGGAAAGTAGCACAAGTAATATTACTTCAATATTGTCATATAGCTTTTGAAACAATGGCTTCATTTCCACCACCACCTTTACCATATTATAACAAAGAAAACCACTCTACATGAGTGGTTTTCTTCATCACTGCGCCATTTTCTTTCGGTACATCTTCCCGTTCCAATAGAAGAATCTTGAAGTGAGGCCTCCGTACTTTACAATGCGCCGTGCCATTTTGTGCATATTCTTTTGTGCTGATACTTTTTGATCTGATAAATAAATACCAAGTAATCCTCGGCTTATAAGACGATGAAACTTCGCATGAGGCAAATCACCAATGCTCTTCTCTGCTTCTTCTACAAAGTGTTTCATACGATCTAATATAGCTTGCTCGTTTTCATAATAACTACAGAAATTCAAATCTCCGCCTATGCGGTCTTCTTCTTGATCGATGAAATAATCAAGTAAGATATGAAGTCCTTGTACGTAAGGAAAGTATCCTTGTCTAATTTTCGCAATATCTTCATCATGTAATTCATCATGAAATGCATATGCTACAAGGCAGAAAATTCCAAGCGTAGAACCGGCACATGCTGAAAATTCAAACCAGCTCATCTCAGGTAAGTTTTCTTTATGTGCTTCAAACCATGTTTTCAGGCGCGGTTCTCTCTCTTCTAACTTCACGTGTTTATGAATTTGTAAATCACAATAATAACAAGCAAGTTCATGGAGAACAGGAGCGATTTTGTCATAGTGCTTCGTTTTCTTTAAAACATCTTGGCACGTTTCAACAAGTTCATCTAAATAACCACCATCATCTTGATCATCACGGTAACGATAATAATTACCGCCACCTTCCACTTCAGGTGATAGTGCCATTAACATTGATTCATGTAGCGCGGCAAAATCATTCGGATCAAGTGATGTACTGCGATCACATAAATTATCTAAATAGTCACTGATTGTTTGATACGCTACGATAAAACGAATACATTCCTCTCGGTGTTCATTTGCTAGCAGCGATAAAATGCCACCACCCTCACAATGAAACGTTTTATGCTCAATACTTGCGATTGCCTGACTATGAAGCTCATCATTCGGAATATGGTAGGCACGCTCTTTCCACATCGCTAGCTCATGGTGTACAACCGGAAACACATCACGGTATACTTTCGCCATGAGCGTTATGGGATTACTCGGTACGTTCACTTCTTCCTTCATCTCCTCTATTAAATGTACAAATAATGATTTATTTGTTTGTTTTTACTATATTATTGACATGTATTTCAGTAAATGACTGAATATAATTCAAAATTTCATCACGCTCATACTCATTTAATAACTCGTGATAACAATTCGGCCATTCTTTATATGCCTTATCACCTATTTTAACATTATCAAACCACATGCGGACACGTGTTTTATCTACAAGTTTATCCTCACATGCTTGCATTAGCAAGAGCGGAACGTCTGGAAAATCGTCTATTTTTTTATGAGCAATTTCGATAGACTTAATCAATTCACTATACCAACGTACTGATACTTTGCGCAAGAACAATGAATCATTCTCCATTGCATCTCTCACTTCATGATTCCTTGTTGACATTTCCACCGTAAGATTCGTTGCAAATTGCAATTTTGGAGCCACAACATTTAATATTTTTGAAGCAAATTGAAGCGGAGCAGAGGGTCCAGTCACTACCCCTAAACAAGGCGAACTCAAAATAATACCCTCTACATCTTCTCTCTTCGTTTCTTGCATCATACGAATGACGATAAGACCACCCATACTATGACCGAATAGAAAAATAGGTAACCTATACTTTCTTGCTTCTTTCACCCATAATTTAACTTCCTCTATGTATTCATCAAATGAATCAATATGTCCTCTATTTCTTGAAGTTGTTCCATGTGATGGAAGATCCCCCATCACGACGTGGTAGCCGATGTGATTCCACATTTCCGCAACGGCTTCGTAACGTCCGTGATATTCCATTGCGCCGTGCACGATAACAATGACAGCTTTTGCTTCCTCTGCTTCATAATTCCACATACGGACCTCCTCCATTTCACTCTTTCTCATAATTTGATACACTAAAACTAGTCTCTAGGAAAGGAAGACTTTACATGATATATCCTTACAAAGAAAAAAATCCGAAAATTGCGAGTAGTGCTTTTATCGCTGACTATGTTACGATTACAGGCGACGTTTCCGTTGGCGAGGAATCAAGTATTTGGTTTAATACAGTCATCCGTGGTGATGTGTCACCAACAATAATTGGAGACCGAGTAAATGTACAAGACCAATGTACACTCCACCAAAGCCCTCAATATCCTCTTATTTTAGAAGATGATGTTACAGTTGGGCATCAAGTTATTTTACATAGCTGTCATATTAAAAAGGATGCTTTAATTGGAATGGGATCCATTATATTAGATGGTGCTGAAATTGGTGAAGGAGCTTTTATCGGCGCTGGAAGCCTCGTTTCACAAGGAAAGAAAATTCCACCAAACACGTTAGCTTTCGGTCGTCCCGCGAAAGTCATTCGTGAATTAACAGAAGAAGACCGTAAAGATATGGAGCGTATTCGTACGCAGTATGTTGAAAAAGGTCAATATTATAAATCACTACAAAAATGATTTTACTGCTGCCATAATACTGGCAGCTTTTTTATATAAAAACTAACTTTTTCTTTACAAAACATTATTACTCCCTCAACAAAATCTTATTAAAATAAAAGCTAATATCTCCATATATATGTAAACGAGGGAGGAGAATTTTCATGAAGGTCAGTGGATTATATAAAATAGAATGTTACATTTTTAAAGGAATTAATCGCTACTTTGATCAAAAAACATTAAACATCTTTTTCAGCAATATTACCCATATCGGTGGTGCTACTTTCTCCATTGCACTTACACTTTTCTTTTTAATTTTTGCAAAAGGGACTTTACACCAAGCAGCAATCGCTACTGCTATTTCTTTAGCAATTAGCCATATTCCTGTACAAATATTAAAAAGGTGGTATCCACGAAAACGTCCTTATTTAACAATTCAGGATGCGAAATATCCAGTCCATCCATTAAAAGACCACTCTTTCCCGTCTGGTCATACAACAGCCGTTTTCTCTGTCTTCATTCCATTTATTTGCTATAATCCAAGCTTACTTGCTTTCCTATTACCGTTAGCATTATGCGTCGGTATTTCACGTATTTATTTAGGACTTCACTATCCGTCAGATGTGTTCGTCGGCATGTGCCTTGGCACTTGCTCTGGCATCATCTCTTTTTATCAATTCATCCCACTTTTCACATAAAGGAGTGATATGATGAGAATCGCCATTTTTACCGATACTTTTACGCCACAAGTTAACGGGGTTGCGAAAACGTTAGAACGATTAACAAGTTACTTTCAGAAAGAACAGATCGCCTATTCTGTTTTCGCCCCTCAGCATACAGCTGAAGATAATTTCGTAGCTAATGTGAACAAGATGAGAAGTATCCCGTTAACAATATTATATCCAGAATGTCGCTTTTCTTTTCCTACTCCGCGTATTAAACGGGAACTTCATTCCTTTAAACCTGACATTATTCACATTGCTACACCTTTCAACATGGGACTTTGTGGACTGTATTACGCCAAAAAGTTAAACATCCCAGTTGTCGGTTCTTATCATACTGATTTCGATGCGTATTTACGCTATTACAAAATTGAATTTCTCTCCAATATGCTTTGGAACTATTTAAAATGGTTTCATAGTCATATGCAAAAAAATTTTGTTCCCTCCTCTGAAACATTACATCAATTAAAAAATAAAGGCTTTCAGGCCCTCTCCATTTGGGGACGTGGTGTAGATTGTACACTCTTTCATCCAGCTTACAATACAGACCTATTCCGAAAAAAATATAATATTACAGCGAAGTACGTTCTTTCCTATGTAGGACGAATTGCTCCTGAAAAAGATATTGATACGTTGCAAAACCTTATCGTTAAAACATCGCATACTCGAAACGACATTCATTGGCTCATCGCAGGAGACGGACCTCTAGCAACAAATTTGCGTGAAGCTGTTCCACAAACAAATGTCACTTTTACTGGCTATTTACAAAGTGCAGATTTAGCTGAAGCATATGCTTGTTCTAACATAATGGTATTTCCATCAGCTACTGAAACATTCGGAAATGTCGTACTTGAATCACTCGCATGTGGCACACCTGTCATTGGTGCAAATAGTGGCGGGGTTAAAAATATTATTACAGATGGAAAAACGGGAATTCTTTGTCCCCCTAAAAATGAGGATGCATTTCTATCATCCATTTATTCTTTATTGCAAAATGAAGAAAAACTTGAGCAGATGGGAATAGCAGCTTCATCTTTTGCAAAATCAAAAAGCTGGGATGAGATCTTTCGCGGCTTACTTAACCAGTATGAAGAAGTCCTTCAGCATACCGCATCAGAGTTACTTGCTTGAACAGAAAAACTCCCTTCAAAAAACGAAGGGAGTTTATTACACACTTGTAAATTTTAGTTGAATGAATGATACATAAGGTGAAATATCATTTATTTCCATATTCATTATAGCAAAAATAAATATAACTAAACAGACTTGTAATAAAAACCCATAAAAATTAATATATGGTTATACAGTGTTTTTGCTGTATAATGATTTTAAGAATTCCCCTTAAAATCAACTTACTCACATACCTTTATACAGCAATTGTTCCCCAATTCTGTATATCAAAAAAACCTTTCATTCATTTGAAAGGTCTTTTTGAGCCTGCACATATTCTTCTTTCGTATTTACATTTATAAACCAACCCGCATTCACTTGTACATCTTCTCCAGAAACATACTTCACATTACATTGTGATAAAAGCTGCCCCATACTTCTTTTTTCTTCCTGAAGTAAAGCATAAATCTTTTCTTTCACGCGGTTATGATACGCTGCAAGTAGCGGCTGTTTTCTTCCATTAATAATAGGTACAACCGCATCATATTCATTGCTCGTTTGCTCCAGTAAAATGGTAAACCATTCATGCGAAACATTTGGCGCATCGCAAGGCATAATAGCATACCAATCTGCTTCTATGTATTCCATTCCTGATACAATACCGGCCAGCGGTCCATTCCCTTTATAGTGCGGGATATCTTCTATAACAGGAACTTGTACGAATTGCTCTACTCGCTCTTTTATATCAGAATGACTAATGACTACAACTTCTTGGAGCGCACTTGTCATCTCTTTCAAAATATGCTCAATAAAAGTACTACCTTGCCAGCTCGCTAACGCTTTCGGCTCACCAAATCTACTCGACATACCGCCCGCTAATACAATTCCAGCCCACCTACTCATTGGCGATGTAGCTCAAATGTAATATGGCCTAATTCCGGTAAAATTAATTTATTCATCGCAAGGCGAACCGCCCCGCTCGATCCTGGCATCGAGAAAACTACTTTGCGCCCAATTGTACCCCCAATCGCTCTACTTAACATTGCGCTGCTCCCGATATCTTCTAAATAACTAATCATGCGGAACAACTCACCAAACCCGACAATCTCTTTATCTAATAGAGCTGACACTGCTTCAATTGTTACATCACGCTTCGTAATACCAGTACCGCCATTTGTTAATACAACATCTACATCTTCCTTATGATAACCAGCTAACACTGCTTGCTGAATACTTTCTTTATCATCTTTTACAATTTCATAAGAGGTTACTGTATGGCCCGCTTCTTTTAACAATTCATGTAATAGTTGTCCGCTCTTATCCGTTTCTTCCGTACGTGTATCGGAAATCGTAACAATCTTGCAACGCACTTCTTTTGGAGCTTGTTTTTTATGTTCAGTTACACTCATTTTTTATCTTTCCTTTCTTAAAGACTTTTCTTCATTTTATCATACATATCTTTACACAATTATGTATGAAGCCAATCATGCGCCATGATACAATATAAGTATACTAACCCACAAAAAGGAAAGTGCACTTTCTTATACTCCTAGACTACACATCTTTAGTTACTCTTTATATTTTCTACATAATAGAATTCAATTTTAAAACTTGTACTAAAAAATAAATTGGAGGTCTACATAGTATGGAACTTTATAAAAAATTAACAACAACATTCATCCTCTTATTCATCGCTTCCATCACTGTCGGCTTTTCCTTAAAAGGTGCAATTCCATACGCTACATTAGTAAGCATTATATTCGCGACACTATTTTTACTAAGTAGTGCCTTTTGCGCAGGTAAAGTACGTCAAATGAAAGGTTGATCACGTATGTTCCAGAAGAAACCCATCCTTTGTAAATCATGTAAAAAGGAAATACAAACGTATGAAAAGGCATGACTAATACGAAAAAGTATATTGAGCTAGAAGGCGAAGTATATTGCAAATCATGCATTCAAATTATAAGTAAAACGAAATAAAAAAAGCTTTGCGCTCACCGCGCAAAGCTTTTTTTCATATATTATAGACCAGCTTGCTCTTTTAAAGCTGCAGCTTTGTCTGTACGTTCCCATGAAAGATCTACATCAGTACGTCCGAAGTGGCCGTAAGCTGCTGTTTGTTTGTAAATTGGGCGACGTAAGTCTAGCATTTTAATAATACCAGCTGGGCGAAGATCGAAGTTGTTACGAACTAGTTCTACTAGTACGTCTTCAGATACTTTACCTGTGCCGAATGTATCAACTGAAATTGATACTGGTTGTGCTACACCGATTGCGTATGCAAGTTGTACTTCTGCTTTGTCAGCAAGACCAGCTGCTACGATGTTTTTCGCAACATAACGAGCTGCATATGCTGCAGAACGGTCAACTTTTGTTGCATCTTTACCAGAGAATGCACCGCCGCCATGGCGAGCGTATCCACCGTAAGTATCAACGATGATTTTACGTCCTGTTAAACCAGCATCACCTTGTGGTCCACCAATTACGAAGCGGCCAGTTGGATTAATGAAGAATTTCGTTTCTCCATCCATTAATTCTGCTGGTACTACAGCTTTAATTACGTGCTCTTTTAAGTCGCGATCGATTTCTTCCCATGTAACATCTGGGTGATGTTGTGTAGAAATTACGATAGTATCAACACGTACTGGTTTACCATTTTCATCATACTCAACTGTAACTTGCGTTTTTCCATCTGGACGTAAGTATGATAATGTATCATCTTTACGTACTTCAGTTAAACGGCGAGCTAATTTGTGAGCAAGCGAGATTGGAAGTGGCATTAACTCTTGTGTTTCATTACATGCGAAACCAAACATTAAACCTTGGTCTCCTGCACCAATTGCCTCAATCTCAGCGTCAGTCATTTGACCTTCGCGTGCTTCTAGCGCTTGGTCAACACCCATAGCGATGTCAGCAGACTGCTCATCGATAGATGTTAAAACAGCACAAGTTTCTGCATCGAATCCGTATTTTGCGCGTGTGTAACCAATGCCTTGAATTGTTTCACGAACGATTTTTGGAATATCTACGTAAGTAGAAGTCGTAATTTCCCCCGCTACCAATACTAAACCAGTTGTTACAGTTGTTTCACAAGCTACACGTGCATTTGCGTCTTTTGATAAGATCGCATCTAAAATTGAATCAGAAATTTGGTCACAAATTTTATCTGGATGTCCTTCAGTTACAGACTCAGATGTGAACAGATGACGTTTTTTTGTCATGTGGTAAACCTCCCTACAGTAATTGTATATATTGTACGGAACTCATCCTTAATTTGCCACAAACTGCGACATACATTTATTCTCCCACACAAGCATACAGAAAAACCTTTCCTACTTTACATAGAGGAAAGGTTTAATTTGCTACTTGCATACTGCTTTTTGCCCTTCGCTCTTATCGTTCGAGACCTGTAGCCTCGCACAGGTTTTAGCACCTATTCACCTGCATTTATCAATACAAGTGAGGTTGCTGGGCTTCATCGGGCCTGTCCCTCCGCCAGCTCGGGATAAGAGAGTATCCGTCCCAACCTATACTAAAGAAATGATATTCATTTGTCAATTAATATTCACATTTTCCTGAAAGTTTTTCTCAATACGCCTGAAATGAAATATTAATAGGGAAATAATGCATTCACACAAACAAAAAGAAATAAATAGTATACATTATTTATATAATTGTGTTATACTCTTGTTGGGGATTACGAGAAATATTTCATTAAATGAAAAGGATGGTATATAAATATGAGTACTGTGAATGTCCAAATTGGTTTACACGAATTATTGAACGGAAGCAATGCACAGATTCAACTAAGTGTTCCGCAATTAGTGGAAAAAGTATTAATGCGAAATGAAGGGAAATTAACTTCGACTGGTGCCGTTTCTGCTTCAACTGGAAAATATACAGGACGTTCTCCTAAAGATAAATTTATTGTGAAAGAAGCATCGGTTGCTGACAAAATTGCTTGGGGAGCTGTGAACCAACCGATTTCTGAAGAACATTTTAATAAATTATATACTAAAGTTTTAGAATACTTAAAAGAAAAAGAAGAGTTATTCGTCTTCAAAGGATTTGCAGGCGCTGACCGCAATTACCGCCTACCAATTCAAGTTATTAACGAATATGCATGGCACAATTTATTTGTACATCAATTATTCATTCGTCCAACTGAAGAAGAATTAACAACTCATGAATCAGAGTTCACAATTGTTTCTGCACCGAATTTCAAAGCTGATCCAGCTGTTGACGGTACAAACTCTGAAGCATTCATTATGGTTTCATTCGAAAAACGTATCGTACTAATTGGTGGTACAGAATACGCTGGAGAAATGAAAAAATCAATCTTCTCTATTATGAACTTCTTATTACCTGAACAAGATATCCTTTCTATGCATTGCTCTGCAAACGTAGGTGAAGAAGGCGACGTAGCACTATTCTTCGGTTTATCTGGAACAGGTAAAACAACATTATCTGCTGATCCAAACCGTAAATTAATCGGTGATGATGAGCACGGTTGGTCTGATAACGGTGTATTCAATATTGAAGGCGGTTGCTATGCAAAATGTGTAAACCTTTCTCACGAGAAAGAACCACAAATTTTCGATGCAATCAAATTTGGATCTGTTTTAGAAAACGTTATCATTAATGACCAAACGCGTATCGCCGACTACAACGATACTACTTTAACAGAAAATACTCGTGCTGCATACCCTATGCATGCGATCGACAATATCGTACTGCCAAGTGTTGCTGGACACCCAAATACAATTATTTTCTTAACTGCTGATGCATCTGGCGTATTGCCTCCAATCAGTAAGTTATCAAAAGAGCAAGCTATGTATCATTTCTTAAGTGGTTACACTAGTAAACTAGCAGGAACAGAGCGCGGCGTTACATCTCCGCAAGCTACATTCTCAACTTGCTTCGGTTCACCATTCTTACCACTTGATGCATCTCGCTACGCTGAAATGCTTGGTGAAAAAATCGAGAAACACGATGCGAAAGTATTCCTAGTAAACACTGGCTGGACTGGCGGCGAATACGGCGTTGGTAAACGTATGAACTTAGGTTATACTCGTGCAATGATTCAAGCAGCATTAAGCGGCGAACTTGCAAAAACTGAAACAGCTAAACATGACATCTTCGGTCTTGAAGTTCCACTTCACGTACCAGGTGTACCTGACGAAGTGTTAATGCCTGAACAAACTTGGGCTGATAAAGCTGCTTACAAAGCAAAAGCAATCGAGCTTGCAAATGAATTCAAAGAGAACTTCAAAAAGTTCGAAAGCGTTTCTGAAGATATTATTAACTTAGGCGGTCCAATCGCTTAAATTAAAACTTTCTGTTGGAATAACCCTTTACTCATATGAATAAGTGTCGTGTAACCGTAAAGTTTCGCGTACTCACCGACAAAACCCAATGCGGCTTAACGGTTACACACACTTACATAAAAAAGAAGCTTACGTGAAAACGTAAGCTTCTTTCTATATCTTATATAAAGTGAAATGCTAATCTCTTCATCTGTGACCTAGATTATAAAATTACAGCTTCGAATATATACATTATATCCCTACTCGCTACATCTCTCGGGTTTCACATCGTATGGGGTTAAAAAAGGCCCTGACCGCTTCTATTCGTGGCTGGATCATCTATTCCATCTAAAAAGAAGTCTTTTATCTTTTTATCTCTTTGTTAGTTCTTTCTCATCTTTCATGCTATAGTATCCTAAATTCACAACGATTAAGAAATAACCACCCATAATCCCTACTGCAAATGCCCACATAACCATGTGGTGCTCAATTTCGTACATAATAATAGCACCCAAAATGGCAGCTGCAAAACGGTTAAACATACCGAGTGTCGGTGCTTTCGTCTTCTTTACAATACTATCTCCAAGCTTCTCAATTCTTCTCCCTAAAAGCCAAACGCAATACATACTTACAATAAGCCCAATTCCAGCGCCTAAAAAGTGTGCTGAAAACGGTGTTAACATCCAACCTAGTAACAAAATACCTAGTATATAATACGATTGGATTTTAAATGATCTTAGTGACATACTAATCATGCTGTACCTCTCTTCATTCGTTCTTATCTATCCAACAAAAAATTTCTTTCAAATTCATATTCCTTACATCCATTTCACTCAAATTAAAAACAACATAAACAGTATGTTTATGTTGTTTAAATGTTTTTAGAAAATAATATTATACAAGATTTCAAACATTATATTCTCATATTTTGTGACGGTTTTTCAAACTTTTTTCGTCCATTTATGAAAAAAATGATATCAATCTATGAACATACGGATATGATGTAATAAGTACACAAATAAAGGGGGCGTCTAATGATTTATTTTTTAATGGCTCTCATTCACCTCATTATCCCTGCACTTATCGGACTTTCATTGTATTGGTACACGAAAAACCATAGCATTTTTTACGCTGTCCTCGGTGTTCTTCTTCCAGGTATTATTCTTATTACACTCTTCCGTATTCCATTTTTAAACTTAATCCCACTTATTACTGCTATCTTATTTCTCATCTTCTTACCAAAAATAAAAAAATAGGAAAGCAGATCATAGGTGATCTGTTTTCCTATTTTGATATAGGTTCCCCTGCAATAGAATGAACTTTTACTTTCTCCGATTTCACAAACCATAGACCGACAAAAATGATAATTCCACCGATGATCTGTTGAAACGATACATATTCATTTGCCCAGACAGCTGCAAATAAAACAGCTACAAGCGGCGTTATATACATATATACCATCGTATGTGACGCCCCAATTTTTTGAACACCAACATACCACATTACTAGACCAAATACTGTGACAAAGAAAATAGAATATAGTAAAGCAAATTGTGTCATTCCGTGAGTAATGTGAAATGGCATGACAAACACATGCGGACCACTTAACAATAATAGCGGAATCGCACCCACTAATGCAGACCATGCTGTAACACGTAATGCTGAATATTTTTTAATTAATGGTCCTGCTAAAACAGGATAAAGCCCCCAGCATATGGATGTAATAAGTCCAATTCCATTGCCATAAAAAGAACTAGTAAGTGAATGTCCTGCTACTAAAACTAATGCTGCACCAACAAAAGCAATCATAGAACCGATTAACTTTCGAGAAGAAAAATTTTCTTGTTTCAGAAAAATCGCAAATACAGTTGTAAAAATAGGTGAAATAGAAATGAGTAAAGAGGCATTTGTAGCGGATGTATATTTGACAGTTTCCATAAATAACGTTTGATACAGTACAATACCTACAACGCTAACGATGATTAGTCTAGGTATATCCTTTCGCTCCATATAAACCGACTTTTCAATAAAAAAGGTAAGAAGTAACAGGAGCGGTGCCGCCGCCATCATACGAAGTGCAGTAAATTCAATTGCTGCAAATTCTAAAAATCCATACTTTGCAATCGTATAGTTAATCCCCCAAATAATAACAACACTTAAAATTAATAACTCAATTCCCCATCTTCTCATGCGTATCCCCTCCGCAAAGAAGATTATACAGAAAATTCAATCACATGTACATTTCATTATGTGAAAAAATCTTTTTACTATTGGGACGTTTTGGTAAATGAAATTATATCGGCGATTTTCTGAATATATCGGCGCAACTCCATTTATACCGGCGATTCCCCAAATATATCAGCGCAACTCCATTTATATCGGCGATTTTTTCAATATATCGACAATAATAGCGACTTATAAAATAAAAAAATGTGAGTCCAAAATACATTTTGGACTCACATTTCCTTTACTATACTCGAACGTGTAATTTCATATTTGGATTATAAAACTGGCTTGGGCTCTTCAACTGAAAAGTTCCTCCACCTTCATGCCAATCAACCGTTAACTTATCGTCCATAAATACAAGCTTTGTACGATCAGCGATAAAATTCATTGTGCTTGATTCAATATCCACATCGCGCTCATCTTTTTCTGCTACAGCTACTAAATCGATGATTCCGCTCATGACACAACCGCAACCCTCATTATCATAAAATAACTTTATATATTTCGCTTCGCTTGGAATCGTATCCATAATCTTTTTATATGCTGCTTCTGTTACAGTAACGTACATATGTTAATCTTCATCCTCTCTTCTCTTATCATTCATATATTGTATCACCATTTTTCTTAAAAGTTATATACAGAAAATTAAGACTAATATACAATGTATGTGATAAAGTTTCAGCAATCGAGCTTTTATGAGTAGTTCATGCAGGAGAAAGGATGTTTACTATCTGTGTTCAAACTACAACGATATCCTATGTTATTAGGTCTATTTAGTAGTTTCTTCATTTCTAGCGGAATGCTATTACAGCATGTACTTCCCTATTCTCCTTCTATTGGCTGGATTCTAGGTTTTATTTGTTTCCTATCCACTTCTTATTTTGCTACGAAGAATACAAACAACTCATAAAGCAAGAATCATCTTAAGGAGGATTATTAAACATGCCAGCCTTAAAAAAATAGAGCAATCACTCGATTACTTATTTCAAATTGAAAAATACGGGAAAGATAGTGCCTTTAGTCGATTTATCCCAGCCGTATATGATCCTATCAAATTTCCTTGGCAACAATTTTTTGAAGCAAATTTTGTAGATTTATTTAACGGCCTTATGATGCACGGATCTGAAAATGTAAACAAAGTATTTTTAGCTGTATTCCCTACAGATGACGTTCTTGAAACATTCATTTCACAATCCACACCTGGTGATTTACTCTTTATGCACCATCCCCTTGTAATGGAGTGTGGTGATCCGCTTGGAAGATCAGGCCGCGGTTTCATACCAATTCCTGAAAAATATTTGCAAGGAATAAAAGAAAAACAACTTTCTATATATACATGTCACGTACCAATGGATTTTCATCAAACACATGGAACGAGTATTTCAATTGCAAAAGCATTAAACGCTACTGTAGTGGACGACTTTGCATATGGAGGTCCAGAACAAGAACCAGTTGGCCTTATTTGTGAAATAGATGAAACATCAACAGAAGCACTCCAAAAACATCTAAAACAACTCTTCCAGATTCCTTACACAGACTTCGAAGGTAAACGACATGATTCCATCAAAAAAATCGCAATTATCGCTGGATGTGGCGATGTTGTATCTTTAATGAAGGAAGCAGAAGAAAAAGGTGCTGAAGCATATATTACAGGAGAAATCCATTGCCATATCGACAATGATTACGGCCGACATAAATACTCGCTCATTATGGATTATGTAAAAGAAACGGATATGTCTCTAATTGGCGTGTCACACTCTGCCTCTGAATATTTAGTAAAAGAGACATTGATGTATGATTGGTTTAAAGAGAATTTTGATGTGGATGTTATTTTGCTTCCGCAGGAGAAATGGTGGCTCTAACACTACTTAATTCTCCTCCCGCTATCTTTTGAAATCTAGACACAAAATACGATCTGCCACACAAAATTATAGAATTCATAATATATATATAGTAGTTCTATTTTAAAAACTAGATTTTGAAAATATAGAAAGGAGAACATATATGTACCCACGTAATTATTTTAGTTGCGACGGCAGGCGCAACAGCGGTTCTAACGGAAACACTGGGCCCACGGGGAACACCGGACCCACGGGGAACACCGGATCCACGGGGAACACCGGATCCACGGGGAACACCGGACCCACGGGGAACACCGGACCCACGGGGAACACCGGACCTACTGGTAATGCTGGACCTTCCGGAGCGGGTTTCCAAAGTACTACCACCTTCAGTCTAGCAGCGGCTCCCAACTATAAAAAAGGACAAGTTGTCACTTATACGGGCAGCGGCTATGTTGTAAAAAAAGATGCACCTCAAGGGTTTCCTAATATATCTCCAGATTATATCGTATTAGTAGAAAGTGGACCTACCGGTAGTACCGGACCTTCCGGCATCACTGGCCCTACGGGGAACACTGGACCTTCCGGCATCACTGGCCCTACGGGGAACACCGGACCTACTGGCATCACTGGCCCTACGGGGAATACCGGACCTACTGGCATCACTGGCCCTACGGGGAATACCGGACCTACTGGCATCACTGGCCCTACGGGGAATACCGGACCTACTGGCATCACTGGCCCTACGGGGAATACCGGACCTACTGGCATCACTGGCCCTACGGGGAACACCGGGCCTACTGGCATTACTGGACCTACGGGATCTGCCGATAGTGCTTCAGCAAAAAGTATTGTTTTTCAAGGAACAAATGCTGGTTTTCAACGTATAGCGGGTTCTCCTGGAATTGACTCCAATGTTATTCCATATGTCACTGCTGGAGCCGGTAGTGTTGTCGGCTTTTCTGCGTCTATAAATATAAATAATTTACCTGCTGCTATTTATACGATTAATATTTGCAGAAATGTCCCAACAAACCTTACAACCCCTTCTTCTAGCTACATCCTATCTACTATTACCTTAACTACTACTGACAAAATTACCGGAACTATGGTATTTTCCATTAAACCAACGGATAGCGGATCAGAACAAATTCAAGTATTTAATCCTACTCCGGCAGTAGGTCCCGCTACTGTAACTTGGACTAGCATTACAACTGGAAACCCAGTTGCAAGAGGAGATGCTATATCCCTTTATATTACCCCTGGAATTACTGCAAGTGCTGTATATTCTATTTTTCTAATTACTAACATATAGCAATTCATTTCATAAAAAAAGACCCGAGATTCGGGTCAACAAATAGAAATATAAATGAACTACAACAAATAACAGACAAAGCCATTATATATTTTTCGTAGTAAAACATCCATTAATTTCTTTTTACACTATCAATATATTATTTTTCGTTATCGTCCTCTTTTTTAGAACGTCTACCTAAGAAGAATACAAGAACTAATAATATAATTAACAGTAGTACTCCGCCGATAATGTAATATAATGTGTAGTCTTTTTTCGCTTCTACCGCTGTATCATTTAACTTATCAGCTGTCTTTCCTTCAATTGTAAATTTCTTCGTCCATTCCCATTTTTGATCGCCATCAGTGGCTTTCACTTCTACTCGGTACGTTCCTGGATCAAATGCTTTGTTTTCCCAGCTAATAGCATAATCAAAGTTTGAGTTTGGCGCCATTCTTAAATTTTCTTTTTTCGCTTCAAATAAAACGTCTCTACCTTTTTCTTTATATACTTTTGCATCAACACTTAAATTTTTTAACATTGCTGGCTTTACGTTTTGTAAATTTGCAGTAACAACGTTACGCCCGTTAATTTGTGTTGGCTTTACTTCGTTTAATTTCATGTCTGGTTTTACTTCAGCATCCGTCTCTTTTAAAACAACACCAATTGCGTATGCATATTTATTTTCAATTTGCACACCTTCATCTTTTTTCTTTGCATTCTCATCTTCTTTTTCTTTAAAGTATAAACCACCTAAAATAACACCATCAAACGACTCACTTGGCATTTCTAGGTTTATATCAACTGTCACTATGCTGTTAGCTGGGACTTTCGTTTCTTTTGGCATTTTAGCAATTTTAGAAAACGGATATTTCAAAGTAGAATCCGTTTTTGGTTCTACTGTACTATAATCTGTAATACCATTGCTATTCGTAATTGCTGTATTAGCAAACGATTCTACCACAACTTCTTTATTCGTATCATTTTTCATTTGGACTTGAATTGTTTGCTTTTGTCCAGGTTGCATTTTCAAATCAAAATACGTTTGATTTTTATCAATTTGATTTTCTGGTATAACTGCTGTCACAGCGAATTTCATTTCAGCTGCATATACTGAAAAAGCGTTTGCCATGAAGAATGTAATTAATAGTAAGCTAGTAAATAGTTTTTTTACCATCTCTTATGTAATCCCCTTCATATCCATTTTATAGACAAGAAAGAGACAAGGTTAAAGCCATTCCCTTATCTCTTCTCATTTTCCTCTTTTATCTTAAAATTCCTCTTACTTACATAGGAGCGTCTGTTAGTTCCCAAGTTAGTGAAGTTGTGTATTGTGTTTGTTCTTTTTTCGTTTTACCTGGTACAGATAACTCTACGCTTTGTTTCGCTTCTGTTGCATCTTTACCAAACGTATTTACCCATGTACCCATACCTTGGTTTTCTTTTGCATCGATTAAATCAGATGCTGCACCACTTGGATTTAATGTGATAGATTGTTCTGCTGTTGGTGCGTCGCTACCTGCATTTGATTTCAAAGCTGAATTTTTTAATGTTAATGCCGCACCATCCAACGCTTTATCATCTGCAGTTTTGAATTGACCATTTTGTTTTACTGTTAAATGCCATCCAGCATTTGTACCACGATTATCTGTTACTTGAACGTAGTTCGGCACGTCAATTACAGAACCGTCTACTTTTTTCTTTACTTTATCTAATTCTGCAAAGTAGATTTCGTTATTCCCTGATGCTTTTTGTGTTTTAAAGTTGAAGTTAGATACATAATCAATACTTAGTGGACCATCTGTACCTTTTTTATCTGGATCAACTGGATCTACAGTTTCATCTGGATTCTCTGGATTAACAACATCAATTTTATCTGTATTTTTCTCGAATTTAATGAATGCTTTTGAGTCTAATTTCCCGCCATCTTTCTCAGCTGCAAATGCAGACGTTCCTACTGATACTGATGATAATGTTACCGCTCCAATTAATGCTATTTTTGCTAGTTTCATAGTTTTATACCCCTTTATGATCATTTTTAAAATTCAGTCATTCTTAATTTTTAATCTTGTATAAGCTTAGTTTGGTGTATCTTCTAAAGTCCAAGTTAACTCAGCTGAATATTTCGCACCTTTTTCTTTCGCTGTCGTACCTGGTACGAATAAGCTCACACTCTGTTTACCTTGTTCTGTTCCTTTACCAAATGCAGTCGTCCAATCACCCATACCTTTATTCTTTGCGGCAGTAGTAATTTCCACCGCATCTCCACCTGGAGCTAGCGTTACTTTATTTTTAAATGTTGTAGGTGCATATTGTGCATCAGTTACAGAATTTACAGCTGGGTTACTTAAGCTTAAAGCTGCATTTGTTAACTCACTATTACCACTTTTAAATTGTGCATTTTGCTTTACTTTCAATTTCCATCCTGCATTTGTACCACGGTTATCTGTTACAGATACGAAGTTAGGTACTTCAACTGTTTTGCTCCCTTGTTTCACTTTATCCAATTTTGCAAAGTATGTTTGATCATTACCAGAGATAACTTGCTCGCCGAAGTGTAAGTTAGAAACGTAGTTAATACTTAATGGACCTTTTGTTCCTTTTTCATGGTCACCAGGGTTCTCTGGTGTAACTTTTTCATTTGGATTTTCTGGATTGTTTGGATCTGTTGTGCTTGTATCTTCAATAAACGTTACATCGGTTTTTGATTTCATATTTGCTTTCTCTTCCGCAAATACTGAAGTTCCTACTGCTGCAACTGATGTTAATGATACTGCACCGATTAATGCTAATTTTGCTAGTTTCATATGTACCTTCCCCTTTTCTCTGTTTTCATCTATTTTTTATTTTGAATACACTTGCTTTCCCCTAATTCTTTTGAATACATATAGAGATAAAACAATCGAAAACAATCCTATATATTGTTTGAAGTCCCGTGTCTGGCCTCCTGTTTTCGGTAAATATTTATCTCCATTTTTATTTTTATCAACTGTCTCTTTTTTTGTATTTATCTTTGTCGGATCAGTTGATGTATTTGGTGTATAGCTATTCGAAAATGTAATACCCGCTTTTGAATTCGTACTTGTAGCCGTTACTACATTTGCCATAAGAAACGGCACACATATAACTGTGGAAACGATAATACCAACTATTTTTTTCATTACTCTCTCCTTTCTAAAATTTATATATTTCATATATTTTTAGAGAGGAGCATCGGTTAATGTCCATTCTAGCTGTCCAGCATATTTAGTATTTGCTTTGACATTCGGCCCTGGTTTTACTTGTAAATGAATTCCTTCGTTTTCCTTCCAATTTAGTGAAACCTCCTCGTCGTTTTTAGAAATATACGAGAATGCTTCTATACTAGAGGTACTTAAAGGTGTATCCTTTCCATTTCGTTTGTAAATCAATGCTCCTGTCAATGTGTCATTTTGCGCTGAAGTTAATGGTGTGATTTCCTTTACATATACACTCCATTTTTGCTTTTTAACACGATCATCGGTTACCTTTAAAGGATTTGAAATCGTCTTCGGTGCGTATGTCGTTGTTTTCGATGGAATTGTTAAATCTCCAAATGTAATTTCTTTTGGTACGTCTACTAACTTTAAAGTCCCATCAACGACAGTAACCGGCACTTGAATCTCCGCTTGTACACCTTGCTTCGTTTCAATTATAACCGTTACAGTATGATTCCCTATTGTTTTGGTATCTGGAATATTGATTAACTTCACTACTGATATTGGTTTATCTACATCCAAATTCGTATCTACAGATAAATCTGTCACAAATTTAGAAATATCCATTTTTGTTAAATCTGTTCCTTGCACTACTTTTTGTGGGACTGGTTTCCCAGTTGGAATACCTTTATACCTTATTTTTGCGATTCCATCTCGATTACTATCTTGTCCATTCTTATCGCCATCTAAATAATTTTTAGCTGACACCGGTATTTCAAGATAACCATCTTTGTAATATTTCATTACATTAGCACCTTTTACAGGAGAACCTGTAATTGTCATTTCATAAATTTTCCCGTTGAATTCTTCTGTTTTTAGCGCATTTACTTTCGCAACCGCAGTGACTTTATTGTTTGTCCTGCTAATATCAAAGAAGCTACTTACATCATCTCCACTCTCCACATCTTGAATGGAAACATCATTCACAGTAAAATCCTTATTCACTTCACTTTCTAATACAAAAGATTTCGCATAGTGAATCTCTTTCGATTGAGCAGGCATATTTTGATATACCTTATAAGAAAGTTGACGGGAATTATCTTCCACAATATCTCCTATTACACTTGGAGCTGGAATTTCAATTTGTGCAATCGCTAATTGGTCGTATGATACATTAACACCTGAAGCATTTAATCTAACTTCTAGCGGTAATTCTGTTAAATTATCAAATGTAATTGTCATATCTGCTTCTGGAGTAGCTACTGGACCTGCTGTTCCAGAAAACTCGATTTTATTATTCCCTTTGTCTTGATACCTAATTGAACTCGTATCATACACGTATAAATTCGTTAAATGACTACCATCATTACGTAACGTTACATTTTTATAACTATTTATCCTTTTGAAATTCCACATTGCCGTTAATGGTACTTTTTTACTTGTTCCGTGTTCATAAAATTCAAAGGAAGCATTATAAGTTTGTCCTGACCTTCCGTTCCCATATAATTGTAAAAAGTTTTTTGCATCACCTTTAGTTATTGGTGTTTTAACATCTACAGATGAAGCTGTCATAGAGTGAATATTAATACGGACATCAATCCATTTCCCTTGATATTCACCAGCTTTTTTTACTAATACGTACTGTTCTCTATTTGAATTTCTAAATGTATATTGACTTTGACCAGTTCTGTCATTGCTACTACCCTTTACCTCATATGTTACTTGTGGGCTCCAAACAAATCTAAAAGCATATTTACCCGAGATAGAAGGCCCTTCACCTGTTCTATTATTTATTACCTTTACATTTGGATATTTAAGAATACTTGTAACAGGACTAGCAGCTAGTAGAGATTGGCTCTTTAATACCTTCTCAGCTTGAATAGCAGGTAATTCCTGATTATTTTCGTTTATCCTATTGCTCTCTTTTAATTCATTTTCCTTTGGTACGAGTTCTTCATTAACCTTTTCTTTCGCTAAAGTCTTCGTTTCTTTTGGAACTTCAGCATTAGTAGAATTTATTTCTTGTTTTTTATTTTCTTCCGATACTTTCACTTTTTCACTTATTTCTTTTCTCATAACTTCCTCTGAAGCCTTTGGATTTTCATCAGAAATGGCTACATTTAAAGCCTCTTTTTTCTCTACAACATGTAGAGAAGGAGATTCAATTTTCTTTTCATCCCCTTCAAACTTCACTATCGGTTCAAATTTGTACTCTCCAGCTTTTTTCATTTGAATGACTACATATACGTCACCGATAAAATTACTTTGTTCATTCTTTTCAATTTTTACAATGTGATCTTCTGTTACTGAAATGTTTTGAATCGCTTTATTGTTTTCGTTCATTTTTTTCGTTTCTGCTTCATTGAACAGCTGTTCATTAGATAATTTCAGCTCGATATTAGCATCTTGTTTATTTGTATTTGTAATCTTTAATACTACATTTTCATCAACTTTTATTTCTTGTTTATCCATATGAACGATAAAACGTCCTTGCTCGTCGTTTGTAACCGCATAAACTTTCGTTGCAGAGTAATCTAGCACACCAACTTGCGTAAATAATATTCCTCCAGCGAGAAGTATACGCCCAAATTTACCTATTTGATTTTGCAATGTACTTCCCTCCCTCGCTTCTTATGAACCGAATATTTCGAACATTAAATTTATTATTCAGCTAAATTTACAATCATAATGTGTATTCCTAGAAAATAAAAAGCCTGGTTGCCTTTTCGATTTTCATACATCACAACATGTGTGAAAATCCAAACTGCAACCAGACTATCATAGTAATTTTCATTACCTTAGACTCTTAGCTTTGCGACCTATCCTTTCGAATAGTGTGCCCATTTATTTTTTCTTTTTGAGACAATAAAAAATCTGGTTGCCTCTTCGATTTTCATACATACAACTATGTGTGAAAATCCAAACTGCAACCAGACTATCATAGTAATTTTCATTACCTTAGACTCTTAGCTTTGCGACCTATCCTTTCGAATAGTGTGCCCATTTATTTTTTCTTTTTGAGACAATAAAAAATCTGGTTGCCTCTTCGATTTTCATACATACAACTATGTGTGAAAATCCAAACTGCAACCAGACTATCATAGTAATTTTCATTACCTTAGACTCTTAGCTTTGCGACCTATCCTTTCGAATAGTGTGCCAAAAATAGGTATTTATTTATCGTGTTTTGAATATACCATTAAAACCCAAAAAAGAAAATAGTTTTTTTAGAAAAAAACAATTAATTTTTATAGTCTAAATTTTTCACTGAAAAATCCATAATAAAAACTAAAAAAACATTTTGATCTTAGAAATACATCATACATTCTTTATCGATAAAATGAGATTTTTACTATCCACAAATAGCAAGATAAAATAGAAAAACATCACTTATTTGGAAGTGATGTTTTTTCTATTTAATGCAGTGGTAACATAACCTCAACCGTCGTTCCAACCCCAACTTCACTTTCAAAATTCATTTTACCGTTGTGGTCTTTAATAATTTTTTCTGTAACTACTAAACCTAGACCAGTTCCTGTTTCTTTCGTTGTATAAAAGGCTTCATTTAACTTTGGAATTTTATCTTTCGGAATGCCGCATCCCTCATCTTTCACTTGAATGATGATTCCATCTTTTACAGTAACTTTAATCGTAATTGTTCCGCCAACTGACATTGCTTCAATTGCATTTTTAATTAAATTAAAAAAGACCTGTTTTAATCGTTTTTCATCACATGTAATTGATGGTAAGTCTTTACTGTAAATACCTTGTATGTAGACTCCTTGTTTTAAAGCAGGCTTTTCCATAACTCGAATAACATAAGAGATAATTTCTTGTATGTTATGAGTTTCTGATTCTAGTGATTTAGATTTCTCAAATCCACTAAGTTCTGTAGCAATTATATGAATCCGATCTACTTCTTGTTTCATAATATCACTATAAATTTTATCCTCTGGATGCTTGTCTGCTTGTTTATTCACAAGTTTTTTTAAGTTTGCTAAAGGTCTTCTAATCTTATAACCAATAACCGTCGCCATTTTTCCAACAGCTGCTAGTTTTTCTGTCTGTTTTATTTCTTTGTCCATCATCTCAAGCGTACGAACGTAAGACTGAACCCTCAAAAATATAATCCAACATATGATAGTAAATACACTATATAATGCCATTGGGATTAAAACGAGAGAAGATTGAATAATGATTCCTGTAAGAGCGTACTTCCCGACAAGTATCGCTGGAACTAACCAGAAATATCTTTTGTTCACAAAGATTGGTGCGAACAAAATAAAAAATACTTCTACTATATTTCCACCGTCAAATTCCGCATCGCTACCATAATAAATCATAATGTTATGGATACAATCTAATACATTATAGCCAATTAGAATAATATACTTTACCACAAAAACATTCTTCCATTTCATAAAGTATATTCCAATGCAAAACAATACTACCGTCAAAAAGTAAAGCCATAAACCTAAACCATCTTCAAACTTTCCTACGCCTTCTTGCTCTCCCGCGATTAAAGGTACGATAAATTCATAGGCAAGATCATACACAAAAAATATAATAAAAAATAAACTTAAAAATACTTTCAACGCCTTTATTTCTTCATTTTTAAATATATAGCCTTTATTCATATGGTAACTCCTAGCTTTTCTTCCACTTGGATTTCAGTATTTCCACACTCCCTTGGGAGAATGATGTCTATTCTCGTTCCAGTATCTCTTTCACTTGAAATATGCAGCTCACCAAGGTGCTCGGCGACAATTCGATTCGCTACCGTAAGTCCCAGACCAATTTTATCTTGTTTCGTTGTATAAAAGGCCTCTGTAACACGGGTTAAGTTTTCTTGCTTAATACCATAACCATTATCGATTACGCTGATTATTACATATTCTTTCCCTTTATTCTCTAATTGCAAATGTAATATGCCACCTTGTTCCATTGCCTCTAAAGCATTTTTTATCGTATATAAAAAGACTCCTCTTATTTTTCGTTCATCACATTCAACTTCTATTGTTTTTTCTTCCACATTAGAAATAAACTGTACGTTTAATTCATTCATTTTTTCGCGAAGACTTGTTATTACTTGTAATACAATTTTTCCTACATCATGTTTCTTATAAATAGAAGGTTTGCATGTAGCAACTTCCATTAACTCACTTATCATATTATTCATATTTTCTATTTCAAAAATCATACGTTTATAAATAGGATCCTCTTCATGCTTCTCTCGTTGTAATTGCGTAAATCCTTTTAATGAAGCGAGTGGATTTTTAATTTCATGTCCAACCGTCGCTGCCATTTTTCCGATTACTGCTAATTTCTGTGATTCGCTAGCAATCGCAATACTTTCCTTTACAGCTGAAAGATATTGTAAAAATCGATTTAAAATGATATATGCAGCTATTAACATAAGTGTACACATAATAAGGAACATAAATGCTTTTACTTCCTCTAATACAAATAAATAAATTAAATATTTTCCTACAATAGAGGAAAGTAAAAACACATAGAATTTTTTATTTAAAAATATAGGTACAAAGAAAATGAGAATAATTTCTATTATATTTGTCGCATCAAACGCCGCTTTATTATAAAAAACATATGCAAATATATTAGCGATTTCTATCGCTATGTATGCAAATATCCATGCATATTTAACAAGGTTTGCCTTCTCTTTTTTCATTAAATATATATTCACGCACAGTATTGCTACTCCGCAAATAACTTGCCATATTATGTTGTATCCCTTATCCATTATTGATTTCTCTTCTAATACGATTGCATAGAAAATTTGATATACAATAACAATGACATATAACACCCATAAAAGGATTTTTGCATTCTTTTCTTCTTCTTTATATGATAGAAAACTTTCTTTCACTTCAACACCCCTTCAAAATAATATCTCGAAGAATACCATTTATTATAATAAATGATTTTCATAGACAAACAAAGATAAATCGAACATTTGAGGAAAATCGTACCAAAAACGCAATATATTTAGACTATATACAGAGCATAAAATCTATGATCATTAATACGTATATTATGGAGGATGTTTTATATAGACGGCCTAAAAAGTAAAACAAAGCTTTTAGAATGGAGCCTATTGATAGAACAGGGGGAAATTTATGTTTATTACTGTCGAGAAAGATGTGCATATTTTTGTGCAAAACGTTAATCCTGGTCCAGGTAGTAAGACTGTTTTCTTCGTTCACGGATGGCCTTTAAATCATCAAATGTATCAATATCAACTCAATGTTTTACCAGAGCATGGCTTTCGCTGTATCGCCATGGATATACGAGGGAATGGACAATCTGATAAGCCATGGACTGGTTACACGTATGATCGATTAGCCGATGATATCGCAATTGTTCTAGAAGCACTCCAAGTAGAGAACGCTACATTAGTCGGTTTCTCAGTTGGTGGTGCTCTTTCTATTCGATATATGTCTCGCTATAATGGGCGCCGCATTTCTAAGCTCGCATTAATTGACGCTGTCTCTCCCTCTTTCGTTAAAAATCAAGAGTCCCCTTACGGTGTACCGAAAGAACAAGCAGATGCTCTCATTAATCAAATGTATGCTAATTTACCAAAATTTTTAAATGATGTATCTTTATCCTTTTTCAATAGAAACTTAGGAGCTGCAACCCTTGAATGGTTTTCTTATCTCGGTATGCAGTCCGCTTCTTATGCCCTTATCAAAATTTTACAAGCAGCTGCAAATGAAGATGTAACGAAAGATTTAAATAAAATTAACGTCCCAACAAAAATCTTCCACGGCGTTCACGATCAACTAATTCCTTACAAAAGTGCTGAGCTTACGCAACAACGAATTAAAAATTCTCAGTTACATGCTCTTACAAATAGTGGTCATGGTTCACCAATCGATCAAGCGGATGAATTAAATAAAGAACTGATAAAATTTTTACAGACATAACAACTGCAATATAAGAATGAACGTTAACATAATCGTTTTTTATAAAACATAAAATTCACACATTTCTCACAAATACACAAATAAAACGATTATATTTTCATATATACTAAATGTACAAGTAATACTCCCTAAACCCAGCTTGTCTGGTTACCCCGTTAAATATTATGAAAAAAGAACTTGTATCGTTATACAAGTTCTTTTTGTTTCTTTTATTTAAAGAGAATATCTTTACTATATTGATTTCCAACGAGTAAATCATATTGAAGCATTTTATATTGCTCTAACATTTCTTTTTGTTTCTTTGTTAAATCATTGATTACTTCTCCATTTTTATCAACTTTTAATTCATCTCTAAGCACTGGTATTTCCTTGTAAAGTTCCGATAAAAATTGATAAAATAAGGATTTATTTAATCCTGCATAATCAAAAATAAGATTAGAAAAATGAATTGGGCTTACTAAACCTAAATTATCATTTGGCATATCAAAGTTTGCATACATTAATAACGGAGTTTGCGCCATCGCTAAACGTTCGCTCGGTGTTTTTTCATTCGTTATATACCCATTTTCTTTATAAAAAGATTTATTTGTTCCTAATGATGGAAGATGATCTCCAAAGAATACTAATAATGTAGGTCTATCTAAATTATCTAGTTGCTCTATTAAATATTGAAGAGCCTCATCTGAACGTCTTAATCCTTCTGTATACGTCTCTAATTCTCCCTTTGATTCTTCATTTTCTAGACCGCTAATTTCTATTAGGTTTTCACCAAATCGGCCTTCTGTAAATGGAAAATGATTTTGCATCGTAACTGCATGAATAAATGTTGGCTGTTTTTGTTCCTCTAACTCAGCAATTATCTCTTTACTCATCGCTAAATCACTAATATAATCTCCATCAATATCCACATTTTCCATCGTGTCATCTGCATTAAACTTATCAAATCCTAACACCTTATATACATCGTCACGTTTAAAGAATGTGCGACCAAATGAATGAATTGCACTTGTGTAATAACCTTCTTTCTTCAACGCCGTAGGGATTGATGGAATTTCTTTCTTATTTGTAATGACCTGCTGATATGGTATAGAACCTGGCTTTAACAAACTCATTGAATAACTTGTTAATGCCTCAAATTCAACGTTCGCCGTATTTCCCCCAAATGTAGGAGAAATAGTTTGTCCACCAGGAAAGTTTTCTATATAATGATGTAAATTTGGTACAGGATCTTCACTAAAAGAAAGGTTAGTTACTTTCGTCGGATCCCAAAACGATTCACTCATTACAAAAATAATATTCGGTTTCTCTTTTTTCTTTTGGCTCCCTATATTTCCACTATATTGTTTTTTTATATCGTTTGCTATTTGAAGCATATTTTCTTTAGAATAATTTTTTGGTTTTTCCATAACTGTTGTATCTAAATTGCTAATAAACCCAAGTACAAAACCATTTGAAGCATAGTTCTCATTTTGATTCCACAAAACAAAATCTACACCTGATTTTTGAAATACTTTATTCATAAATGTATTCGCAAAATTACCGTACGCATATAAAACAAAAATAGATCCTACTACTAATAAGGCTCTAATTCCTAGATGAATCTTTACATTTTGAATATAGCTTCTCATATATATCCCTGCAACAATACAAGCTACGATACTTAAGATAATGACAAAAATATAGCTCCAGCTAAAATAGTCCATCACCATCGGTATAACAGATTGCATATGCGTAATTTGTGTGAAATCAGAAGGATATAACGGATCGCCTCTGAAAATAAGCTTTAAATAATTCACAATACCTAAAATGACTAACGTACAGCTCGTTAAAACCATACTTAGAAAAACCTTACCTATTAAATTATATACAAGAATATATATTGCATAAATTACTACAAAACTTAATATAAACTGCATATTATAAAAGTAAATCCAATTCATTGCCTCTATGAAAATCATATTAACTTGCATGACAATATAAAATAACGCTACTGTATGAGCTAGTAAAAGTAATATAAAATGCACTCGCAGAGATGCTCTAAGTATAGACATCTCTTTTTTATTGAAATGCGTAATATAAAACGTTATGCCCCATATGAAAATCATCATAACACTTAAAACAAGCTTTTGATTTAAATGATCTTTCATCATATCTAAATTAAAAACCTTTAAAATCATAAACAGCATAGTTATTACTAATAAAGTCACCATACTACTTATAATGCTAGAAATTAATATATTTCTTTTTGGAAGATGAAAAAGTGTAGAACCATACTTCAATTCATTCCCTCGTTTCTATGTCTTAATTTCCCTCGCATCGAAAGAACTATTTCTATTAAAATAACATATATTACATATTTCGTCTGCATACTTGTTTCTATCATAAATGTATTGTCTTAATATTCCCTTAATCAACAGTTAAATTGTGGCATACAAATTACTCATTCTTGAAAAACTTAATTTCAGCATTCCACTTTATGATACAATAACTATTTTTTAGAAGTCCTGCTATTAAAGATTTAACATGAAAATACGAAAGAATTAATAAAAAGGCGTTGCACGTTTTTAACAACTATTACTATAACGAAAAGAACCTGCCACAAGACAGGTTCTTTTCGTTATTTTATGATAAAAGAGAAAATGATTAGTATGTGTATTATATAAAGGGAAGCAGCCATATTTTCCATACGATACATACGAGTACTATAATTACAAAATCAAAAAAATCTAATCTCGGACCTTTTTTCATATTCATATGTAGCCACATATGAAACCACTTTATTTTTGTATATTTATGGATGTTTTTCTTTGCAAATCGGTAAATAAGCATTTGCATGATAAAAAATCCGGCCACAAAAATAAATAATAAGATGAGAAATCCAATCACAAAATTCCTCCTATTTTTGTAGCGTTTTTTCTACTATCCGATTTTTCAACACCCACTCTTCAAACTGGGCACTTCCAAATTCCCAGCTAAGATCGCGAGCATGTACAGAAAAAACGTAATGACCAGCATATTCGTCCATAAATCTCCCTAACCCTACATCGTCTTTCTGAATACCGTATACTCCAAAATTAAAATACACATCCCATACGTCTTCATTCTTTCTCTTATAAGCAATCGATTCCATATCACATTCTGTCCCGAAATAATCAAGATGTAAATGTACGCTATCATCGTATTCGTACTCCATTTTATCACCCCTTATATTTGTACTTCTTTACCACCAAAAAAATTCCTGCTATCTACACTCACATATGGGCGATTACCTACATATCATGCTTGTAGAGTGACTTCTAGGAGGTGTTATATAGTGAAAAAATTAATCGCGATTTTTTGCATCATGTTACTAGCTGTTTTTACTTTTGCTGCTTGTAGTAGTAAAAAAGAAGGTACGAAAGAACAAACTCAAAACATTCGCGTCGGCGAAGTTACCCATTCTCTCTTCTATGCCCCATTATATGTTGGGATTGAAAAAGGATTTTTTAAAGATGAAGGACTAAATATTGACCTACAAACAACAGCTGGTGGCGATAAAACGATGACCGCCCTATTATCTGGCGGAATTGATATTGCTCTCGTCGGTTCTGAAACGTCTATTTACGTTCATCAACAAGGAGCGAAAGACCCTGTCATTAATTTTGCACAGCTTACACAAACAGATGGGACATTTTTAGTTTCACGTAAAAAACTAGACTCTTTTAATTGGAATGACGTAAAAGGTGTTACATTTTTAGGACAGCGTAAAGGCGGCATGCCGCAAATGGTTGGAGAATACGTTTTAAAGAAAAATGGCATTGACCCTCATAAAGATACAAACTTAATTCAAAATATCGAGTTTGCTAATATTGCAAATGCCTTCTCATCTGGTACTGGAGAGTTTGTACAGCTCTTTGAACCGACTGCAAGTATACTTGAGAAAGAAGGTAAAGGTTATATCGTCGCTTCATTCGGAAATGAATCTGGTACTGTTCCTTATACAACGTTCATGGCAAAAGAAAGTTTCTTAAAGAAAGATAAAGCTGCTGCTGAAAAGTTCACACGTGCTCTCTATAAAGCACAGCAATGGGTTGATACACATAGTCCAGAAGAGATTGCTGATGCTGTTTCCCCGCTATTTAAAGACACTTCAAAAGACATAACAGTAAAAGTAATTGAACGGTACAAAAAACAGCATTCTTATGCGACAAATCCACTACTAGATGCGGAAGAATGGAAACAGCTCCAAACTATTATGAAAGACGCTGGCGAATTACAAAAAGAAGTCCCACATGAAGCGCTCGTCAATACAAAAATTGCCGAAAGCGTTATTAAGAAATAGAGGCGAAGTGTATGAGTTTTTTACAAATACGTAACGTTTCTCACTGCTTTTTTGCAAAAGAGAATGCCAAACTTATTCTCGAAGACATGAGCTTACAAGTGGAAGAAGGCGAATTTATTTCTATACTCGGTCCAAGTGGTTGTGGTAAAACAACGCTCCTCTCAATCATTGCTGGACTACTTGATCCAATTGACGGTATCGTCTTTTTAGATGGTGAACCGATTACAACGAAAACATCATCTATGGGATATATGTTGCAACAAGATTACTTATTCCCTTGGAAAACGATTGAAGAAAATATTATGCTCGGACTTCATATTCGAAAGATTTATGATGAGCAGATGAAAGAACATACTTTAAATCTTTTAAAACAAGTCGGTCTGCATGGTGTAGAAGAACAATATCCTCGTGAACTATCCGGCGGTATGCGTCAACGTGCCGCTCTCGTTCGAACATTAGCGACTGATCCGAAAATTTTATTACTAGATGAACCATTCTCCGCACTCGATTATCAAACGAAGTTAAAACTAGAAGAACTCGTTTTCAACTTACTAAATAAATATAAGAAAACATCACTACTTGTTACTCATGATATTGAAGAAGCGATTGCGATGAGTGATCGTATTTATTTACTGCAAGCGAATCCCGGAAAAATCGCAAAAACCTTTATCGTCCCGGAAAGTATCCGTTCTTTATCACCGTTAGAAGCACGCCATCACTACGATTTCCCAGCCCTCTTTCAAGATATATGGAAGGAGCTGGAACGACTTGGATAATATAAAACAACTACATGAACAATTTCGAAAGAACGAACGCAGACGCGCTTGGATTGCTCGCTCGCTACAACTTTTACTACTTATTCTTTTCTTTGCACTATGGGAAATAGCTAGTAAAAAAGAATGGATTGATCCTTTACTCTTTAGCTCTCCTTCGAGTATTTGGGATCTCTTCTTAACGAAATGGATCGACGGTTCACTTTGGGTCCACATATGGACGACATTACTGGAAACTGGAGTAGGCTTCATTCTCGGAACAGTACTTGGTGCTATTATTGCCACGTTCCTTTGGTGGATGCCACTTCTAGCCCGCGTACTTGATCCTTATCTCGTCGTCCTAAATGCAATGCCAAAAGTTGCACTCGGTCCAATCATCATCGTTATTTTCGGCCCAAACATTTCATCTTCTATCGCAATGGGAGTAATCATTTCCATCATCATTACCATTCTCGTTATTTACAGTGCATTTCAAGAAGTCGATTCTAACTATATAAAAGTGATGGACACATTTGGTGCAAATAAATGGCAATGTTATAAGCAAGTCGTTCTCCCTGCATCCTTTCCAGCAATTATCTCAACGTTAAAAGTAAACGTTGGTTTATCCTGGGTCGGTGTTATTTTCGGAGAACTTCTCGTTTCCAAACAAGGACTTGGCTACTTAATTAGCTACGGATTCCAAGTCTTTAACTTCACACTCGTCTTACTTAGCGTACTACTCACATGTGTTCTTGCAACTCTTATGTATGTATTTGTTGAGGCATTTGAAAAAATTCTAATTGGAAAAAGAAAAAGAAGCTGACTCAAAACAGTACGCTATAGTCAGCTTCTTTCTTTTACCTTTTATCACACATTTTCGTTTCATTTGTAATGTTTCCATCCGCAACCGTAACTGTATGGAAACAGTCTTTCACACGTACTGTAACGACATTATCTTTTCGATCTATCACATGATAATCATTAAACTTTTCATTCAAAGCACTACGAATTTGCTCCCCTTCAAAAATCGGAAAACCGTGAGACATTACCCAAATGAGACCAGCAACAGCAAGAATCGTTTTCATACGTTTCATTACCTCCTCGAGAGTAAACTTATAGTCCCTACAACACGCGCATTATAATTGTGTCTAAATTGTGACATTTTTATACTAATTCTATTTTATACCGCCAGTTCCTTCTTCTTTTAAAGAAAAATACAGAATTTTCAATTTTATAAACATAAAAAAACGCAAAGAATTAAAAATTCTTCACGCTTTACTTTAACGAAACTATATCGAACGCATAACTCACATTAGTCTCCACTTTGTTGTTCTATCGTTTTCGAAACATCATATAATCCTGACAGCACTTCCGCTCTCATTTTTACAAGCTCAGGGAACTGATAGAAGAAAGCAATTTTCTTATATTTTAACTCTGTTCCTTCTTTCACTTTTTTTGAATCTTGTAAAATGAACGCTGTAAATGTATCTGCGATATCTTCCGTTACATTTGTTGTTCCATACAACGATACAAACTCATCATGCTTTTCTTTATAAAATTTAATTTGTGCCTCTTCATTTTCTTCTACTTTCTTTTCTGTCCACTCTTGCTCAATTGGTTTCCAGAAAGAGTTATAAAATTGATTAATATAAGATTTTCCCTTCGCACATCCCTCTTGTAAGAAAAGATTTCCACATTTATTTCGGTACGTTGAAATATCTTTATCTTCTTCAAAAGCCTTTACATAGTTTTCATCTACTGGTATTTGCTTATGCCCGAGCGTCAACACGTGAGCCGTCTCATGAATTAATGTTTTCATCACTTCATCGATATTTACCGCAGAATCAAGCGTATCTAGGCTAAGAGTCCAGTCTTTCGGATTCTCCATACTCGGCATAACATGGGCAACAACACCGTCATAACCATCTGTTATTAAATCAAATTCTGTTATATTCCCACGATATTTAGCTGGAATGAGTGTACGATACATATCCCATAAGTCTTCATGATACCCTCTATCTTGACGTTGTTGTAGCACCTCTTCTTTCGCTTCTTTATCTTCAGCGAATACTTTATTTAAACGTTTCCGTTCTATTTTTTCAAAATAAGGATCTACAATTTCATCACCATCGATATAATAAGAAGCTAAAAAGAAATAACTTTCATCATCATCCTCATCATCTTTTTTCTGCTCTGCCTCTTTCATATCCGCACTTTCATGCTCTTCTATTTCATAATCTTCTACTGCTTCAAGCTCAGATAATCCATCTATTTTTTCATATACTTTTTGAAGTTTCTTATCTCCTATTTCCACACATTCTTCGTCTGTTTTACACACTTCTTTTTCTTTCACACTCTTCATAGAACTTTCGCATCCTGCTAGTAAGCCGATTGCAACGATAACCCCTACTAACTTGCCATACAGTCTCTTCATACAGTCCTCCATCAATACATTCTACAAAAATATAATAATCATTTTTTAACGAATATGCGATAATTAATTATAAAAACTGCAAGGAGGCTTCTCATGATTCGTGCAATCTTATTCGACTTAGATGGAACACTATTAGATCGGCGCCAATCTTTAGAACAATTTATTTGTGAACAATATAATCGCTTCTCCTCACATTTGATGAGTATAGAGAAATCAGAGTATTGTTCTCGATTTCTTGAACTCGATAATAATGGTTATACGTGGAAGGATAAAGTATATGCTACTCTCCTTTCCGAATACAACATTACTACTTTAACGCAAGAGCAACTGCTACACGACTATATTACAAACTTCCAACATCATTGTATTCCTTTCAAAAACACGCATGAACTACTTCAACAGTTAAAACAGCGAAACATTAAAATTGGTATTATCACAAATGGTTTTACTGAATTTCAGATGAGCAACCTTCGAGCACTACATATACATACGTATACAAACACCATTCTCGTTTCAGAAGCTGAAGGAATTAAAAAACCTCACCCTGAAATTTTCGAACGTGCTTTGCAAAGACTAGATGTTAAGGCAGAAGAATGTCTTTATGTTGGAGATCATCCAGAAAACGATGTGCTTGGTTCTGAACAAGTAGGGATTCTTGGTGTTTGGAAAAAAGATTCGTTTTGGGGTGATTTTAAGCATTCACGTATCGTAGATGATTTGTTGGAGGTGCTTTTGTTTTTAGAGGTGGAGATAAAAACACAATAATAGTAATTAAATTATATCAACAATTTTCACGATATCTTGATTCACCGACAAAAAATAATAAGAGGAGGCAGTTGTTCAAAAACGCCTCCTCTTCCTTTATTATTCATATACTGTAAACTGCGGTTTACTCGGATGATCTTTTACTAGCGCATCATCTGGAAACTTTGAAACTTTTTGATATACGGCAATGTCACCGATACAACCTGCTGTTAGTAGAATTCCTAAAAATGAGAGTGGCTCCAGATTCATAGCTAATCCCAATACAATTGGCAAAATTCCAGTTGGTAAAAACGGAAGCATTAACACTTTCTTCATTTGCTTTACTGTAACCGCCTGTTTAGAATAAGCATATGCAACACCTAATTTCCAATTAACGCCCCATTTTAGTTCACTCCACGGAACACCTCCGATATAGCGAAAGCCAATTAAATGTATCGCTTCATGAATACAAACGAGAACAATCATTGCGATAATAAAAAGAAACATCGTTAATAATGTAACTTCAACTTGAACCCCACCTGAAAGAAATATATGCAAATAACCAATTCCAAACGACAAAGCAATTATTATAAAAAATAAAGAAAAGTTTAATTTAACCATCGAAACAGTAACAGTCGTTTCTTTTCTTTTATCCATCTTCCCCCTCCTAAAATGTAAATATATCTTTACAAAATTGTATAATATACCCAAAATAATGTGAAGATATATTTACATTTATTCTTACATACAAAAAAAAGAAACCGGCCACTTTACTTCGTAAAACAGCCGATTTCTTCTATATGTTTCATCGTACGCGCTAATACGTCATCGCGCATTATAAAGCTAAATTTTCTATTCGTTTTAATGTTGTCAGGAATGTCTTTTAATAAAACAGACCCTTTCGTTTCTTCGTAATGCGTATGTTCTTCTACCGCACTAATTGTTGCAAAATAAATGTTTTTAATGATTATTTTGTCTTTTCCAGATACTTTGTATTGTCCTAAGTAAGTTAAATCAGAAACTATGCCGCCGGTTTCTTCATGAACCTCTCGAACTGCCGCTTCTTCCGGTGTTTCCCCTATTTCTACTTTACCACCTGGAAATTCAAGACCGCGACGTAAATGATGTGTTAATAACCATTGATCCCCGTACCGGCATACAACCCAAACATGCTTTGGCTCAGGAGAAAATGGATAACGTTCAAACGATAATTGTACAGTGTTGTGGTAATAATCTTTAAATTTGTACATGCCATTACTCCCCTATTGATGGTTACAAGTTTTTCCTACCACAAATTGTAGCATATTCTCGCTTTTCTGCATAATATTATCCAATTACAATCCATTGATTATTCCCATTTGTGCGACTAATTCTTTCGTCTCATGATTCCCTAAATCGTAAATCATTTTATATGCTTTTTGTAGTTGTTCATCATATCGGTCATTATTTGAATCGTGATGATACTCAACAAATGGAACGTGGGAGCGTACAAATGACCCTAAATCTTCTACATATGCTTGATCAAAGTGCTCTCTTAATTCCGTAATTTCCTCATCATTTGCGGAAATCTCAAAATTATACGTATCCGCCGTCTTCACTTGTGAAATTTGACCATTTCCTATTGATATATAATATGTTTTTTTCGTCTCCATGTAACACCCTTCTTTCATCCTTTTATTTTCTATTGTTTTCATTAATTACAAAATTATGTAAAATAAAGAAAAGGAGGGATTTTATGTTCAAAATATTAATTATCGGTATTATCATCGTCCTAATCATCCTCGTACTCTCCATCATGACAATTAATAAAGGCTATGCTTATAAACATTCCGTCGATAAACTAGAAGACAATCCTTATACAAAAAAGAATAAGGAGAATTCCTAATATGCTTCGTATACTTCGCATCATAGTAGCACTCACTGTGATCGTTATGTCGGCAATTGGATTATATACAGGTCAAAATAATTTTTTACCTCTTTCACAATTTCTATTAGGGGCTTTAATGTTTCTCATCGCATTTGAACAAATAAAGAAAAAGGAGGCAGCAACTGGATTTATTTGTATTATTGCCGGTGCTTTCATTTGGATTGTTCTCATCATTAGCTATATCAAATAAAAGGAGGTACATGCATGCTAAAAGGAGTACGGATTACTTTATCACTTATTGCTTTATCTATAGCAATCTATGGATTTTTTACTAGTAATAGAGAAATAATGCCGTATATGTTTATCTCTTTAGGAGTTATGGCCCTCACCATAAGTTTAGAGGAAATATTAAAAAGGCAAACAGGAGGTAGTGTGCTCGCTCTACTAGCAGGAGCCGCTGCTTTATTTATTGGTTTCACAGAAATATTCCGATAAATGGTCTAAAGGAGGCTATACAATGCTAACTCTAACTATATTACGGAGTTTTTTAGCATTTCTCATGCTTCTCTTACTCATTCTAAGCACTTATATCCATGTTACCGATAATTTTTTACTTCTCCCATACGTACAATTTATTCTCAGTTGTTTCTTTATTCTTCTAGGAATTAATGAATTGAAATCCGGACGAAAATCAATGAGTATCCCGTATTTTTTCGTTTCCAGTCTCATATTCTTCTTTTTAATATCAAACTACTTTCGTTATATGTAGAATGAAATTTTGACCAATTTAGCATTTATAATTATTTTCTCTCAGTAACTATTTCTTTCTACTTAAGGGGGATTCCATGTTAAAAAACATTCAAATTATAATCGCCACTATCGCTCTTTCTCTCGCCCTATTTAGCTTCTTTGCAAACTTCACTATTCTTTTACCTTACGTGTTTATCCTTTTAAGTATTATGTGTATCCTTTTTGGAATCGATGAAATAAAGAAGCCGCAAAAAACGAAAGCATTTGTTTATTTTCTCTGTTCTGCCTTTGTTTTATATGTTGGAGTGTCTAGTATACTTTCATAAAAAAAGAACATGTTCGCTCTTAATAAAATAAAAAACTGCCCTTTCACAGGCAGTTTTTTATTTTATCCAAACACTTTCTCAAGTTCATCTTTATCTTGGCTTAACCAGAAGTTCATTAAGCGTTGTGCTCCTTCTAAGTCGTGAAGCTTCGCTTGACCACATTGTGTTTCATTTGCAGCTGGAATTTCTGTAATTTGAACCGCATCTTTTAATGTTAGTTCTAATAAATCAATGATTTCTCGTACTGTCGGTGTTCCGCTTACTACAAGATAATATCCTGTTTGGCAGCCCATCGGTGAAATATCGATAATATCAAAATGCGGATAACGATCAATATATTTACGTAAATTAAATGCTAATAAATGTTCTAACGTATGAATAACATCTGGTTTCATTGCTTGTTTATTCGGTTGGCAAAAACGAATATCGAATTTATTTACAATACCGTCACTACCTACATTGTGAACTCCGCAATGTCTTACATAAGGTGCCTTTACAATCGTATGATCTAATTCAAAGCTTTCTACTGATGGCATACAACATCTCTCCCGCTTTTAATTTAATTCCGTTATATCCAATATGATATAACGGAAATGCACATTAGTAAAGTATTATGTACAGTCGTGCTATAATACTTTAAGACTATGCTGAAAAGGAGACCATTATGAAACAGATTTTTATTGGGATTATACGCTTTTATCAAAAGTTCATTTCTCCGATGACACCACCAACTTGCCGCTTTTATCCGACTTGTTCTCATTACGGATTAGAGGCGTTTCAAAAACATGGTGCCCTCAAAGGCTTTTGGCTTACTTGTAAGCGTATATTAAAATGTCACCCTTTCCACCCGGGAGGATTTGATCCTGTCCCAGATAAAAAGGATGACAAAGTAAATTCTTAATTGTCGTAACCATTCACAACTAAATCTAATTTTCCTGTATCAGGATCTATAACAAGACCGTGAACAGGCACTTCTTCTGGAAGTAATGGATGGTTGCGAAGTATCGATACGCTATGTTCTACACTTTCTTCTACACTAGAGAACCCTTGTAGGAATCTTTCTAAATCGATTCCAGAATAACGGAGTGTATCTAATTTCTCATTTGTTATACCCCGCTCTTTCATCTTCTCAATTGTACTGCTTGCTTGAATTTTTGCCATACCGCAATCGTGGTGACCAACTACACAAACTTCATCAGCACCAAGTTCATATACAGCAACTAAAATACTACGCATAATACTTCCGAATGGATGTGAGATAACAGCTCCTGCTACTTTAATAATTTTCACATCACCGTTACGCATATTCATTGCTTTTGGTAATAATTCAACAAGACGAGTATCCATACAAGAGATAATTACCATTTTTTTATTCGGGAATTTTCCCGTTTCATACTCTTCGTATCTTTTCTCTTCAACAAATTTTTCATTGTATTGTAAAATCTCTTCTAATGACTTCATAGTAAAAAACCCTCTTTTCTCTCATTTACATTACTTATATAGTGTACCAAAATATGAAAAACTCAAAAAGGATATCGCTTTATAGTAAAAATAAGATATTTTCAGATAATCGACATAATTCTTTCAAAATATACACACAGCTTTGTAACAAGTCTCACATACTTCAAACGTATTTTCACTATAAACTGATTGTAGATAATGTAAAAAAGGAGTGAATATTTATTATGTCCGACGTTCTGTTACTGAGTCGTTTTCAATTTGCAATTACTATTTTTTATCACTTTTTATTTGTACCTTTGACAATCGGACTTGTCATTTTAGTAGCATGTATGGAAACTCAATACGCCCGCACATTGAATCCAACATACCGTAAAATGGCAAATTTCTGGGGTAAATTATTTACAATTAACTTCGTAATGGGGATTATAACTGGGATTACGATGGAATTCCAATTTGGAACGAACTGGTCTGAGTACTCCAAATATATGGGAGATATTTTCGGATCACCTCTCGCAATCGAAGCACTCGTTGCCTTCTTCTTAGAATCTACTTTCATGGGAATATGGTTATTCGGTAAAGACAAAATTTCACCAAAGTTCCGTGCCTTCTGTATGTGGATGGTTGCACTTGGAACAAACATTTCCGCACTTTGGATTATTACAGCAAACGGATTTATGCAAAACCCTGTTGGCTACGTAGTACGTAATGGCCGCGCTGAATTAAATGATTTCTGGGCACTCGTTACAAATCCATATGCTTGGAATATGTTCTTCCATACTGTAGTTGGTTGTTATATCGTAGGTGCTTTCTTCGTTATGGCAATTAGTGCCTATCACTTATTACGTAAAAATGAAGTGGAATTCTTCAAAAAATCATTTAAGTTTGGTTTAATGTTAGGCTTATTCGCCGCAACAATTACACCGTTTATGGGACATCAATCTGGTGTATCAGCAGCTAAATATCAACCAGCAAAAGGAGCTGCGATGGAAGCAGTTTGGGAAACTGGAAAAGGACAAGGCTTCTCAATTGTTCAAATTCCTGATGTAAAAAATGAGAAAAACTTTGAATTCCTTACGATTCCAAAACTCGGAAGCTTCTTCTATACAAACTCATTTGATGGCGAAATTGTTGGTTTAAAAGATATTCCGAAAGATGAACGTCCAAATGTTAACCTCGTGTATTATAGCTTCCGCTTAATGGTTGCACTTGGTATGTTCTTTATGGCATTAACTTGGTATGGCTTCTATTTAAACCGAAAAGGAAAACTAGAAAACTCAAAACGTTATTTAAAAATTACAATATGGTCTGTCTTACTTCCTTATATCGCGATTAACGCAGGATGGATTGTCGCTGAAGTAGGTCGCCAACCTTGGACAGTATATAAACTAATGCGTACAGCAGAATCTGTATCACCTATATCTGTCCCGCAAATTTGGTTCTCATTAATTAGTTTAATTTTGTTCTACACTTTACTTTTAATCGCAGACGTCTACTTAATGCTGAAGTTCGCGAAAAAAGGACCTGCAGCATTAGAAGAACCTGCTACTGAGGGAGGTGTGGCCCATGTCTCATGATATGCTTGCAATCATCTGGTTTGGTTTATGGGGCGTGATTTGGACAGTTTACTTCATTCTTGACGGGTATGCACTTGGTAACGGAATGATCTTTCCTTTCGTTACGAAAGATCGACAAGAACGAAATCAATTACAAGAAGCAATTGGCCCATTCTGGGGCGGTAATGAAGTGTGGTTAATTACAGCTGGTGGCGCAACATTTGCTGCCTTCCCAGTCACATATGCAAATATGTTTAGTTATCTATATACACCGTTATTCTTAGTATTACTTGCACTGTTTGCGCGTGCCGCTGGACTGGAATTCATGCATAAAGATGATTCACCGATTTGGCAAAAAACTTGTAAATGGGCATTTGCAATTGGCAGTTTTTTAATTGCTTTCCTATTCGGTGTTACGTTCGCTAATCTTTATTACGGACTACAAATCGGAAAAAATGGTTATGAAGGAAATTTACTTAGCTTACTAAACCATTACGGTATTTTAGGAGGGTTGTTCTTCACTGCTATATTTGTCGTATCCGGTGCCCTTTGGGTCATGATTAAAACGACTGGTGAAGTATCCGACCGTGCTTATAAAATCGCAAGACCATTTTCAATGGCTGCAGCTATTATTTTAGCTATCTTCTATGTAGCAACTGCTAATCGGACAAACTTATTCCAAAACTTTACGGAATATCCGGTACTATTCATTCTTCCAGTACTTGCAATGCTAATGAGTGTACTCGCACTTATTATGGTGTACAAACATAAAATCGGCCTTGCATTCACATTCGTTTGTCTAACAATCGCAATGTTTATGACAACTGGCTTTGCAGGTATGTTCCCAAGAATGTTACCATCCCGTATTAACGATGCATACAGTACAACGTTATACAACGCAGCTGGTAGTCAATTAAACTTAAAAATTATGTTCTTCGTAGCAATGGTCATGGTACCAATCGTTATTGGATATCAGCTTTGGAGCTACAGTATTTTTAAAAATAAAATTCATAAAGACTCTGCTAAAGGATATCACTAAAATAAAAAAGACACTTCGTTTGAAGTGTCTTTTTTTGTACGTATGATTTTCGATAAGATGTTATATTTCTAATCTAACAACTACACTATAGAAGAATCATTAACAGCTCACAGCTAGATTGTATCATAGGGCAACTTCATCATTTTATGCAATTTTACATACTGTACTATAAAGTAAACTGTATCCCCTGATCATTCGCATCATTATCCCATACATCAGCTGTACTAATCCCGCTAAACGTTTGTACTTTCATTCCTGTATTTGAAGATCCCGATCCATTATAAGCCTTCGTCTTTTCAATCGGCTGTACGTTATATTTGTCACCTACATTAATTGTTCCATTGCAGTTTTCAATAATAACACCTTCCACAACTGCCGGCATTTTGTCACCCACTTTCATTTCTTTACTTTTATTTTATGAAAATCGCCTAGAAAAATAGCATGTTTCAATAAGAAAAAGCACTCAATTTGAGTGCTTTTTCTTTAAGCATAAAGACAAGTTTGGAGACAGTTGACTTCTTCAAAATTTTATTAGGGGTAATATTTTGAAAAAGAAAGCCTTTCATATGTAGGTTAACACCACTGGAATATATAGTAAATTGATAATATTTATACGGAAGATTGCTAATGTTTAGTATAGATAGTTTACACTATGCTAACAGTGAAAACTATCTATACTAATAAAAAAAAGGTGCCTTCAAAGAAGCCACCTTTCAAAAACAGACACTATAAAACAGAATTATTTATTGTTATACGATTGTTAGATACAAAAAGTAGAGGGAAATGTTTGTATGAAATTCTGCTTTATAAAGTCTGTCTACAACTTATATTGTAATCCTCTTCATTTGAAAAAAAATATAATATGCACAATTACATACAAAAAGAAAAAGCACTCTACTGAGTGCCTTTTCAACCATTTTACTTTTAATATATCGCTTTGAATATATTGTAACATACGTATCTATATATTTTATTGAGAAAATTCAAAATCATTTTTTCTTTCATTTTTACTTATAAAATCATGTAATATAAAAGGTATGTCAAATTCTTATACAAATTGAGGTGTACTATATTTATGATGTATTTCGGAATTATTCCTCTTATACTATTTATTATTTTTCTTATTTCCTATTTAAAAGATCCGCGAAAAATAATAAACGGCTTTTTATTTAATGCCTTTATCTGTTCATTTCTATTATTTTGCGCTATAGCCTCATTTGAGTCTGGTAATAACGATTTACATTTTATCGTTATCATCCCCATGCTAGCACTACTTGTAATGATTCCTTTTGCTATAGTCGCTTTAATGTTTGGACTCTTTCTTAATGCAAAAATTTTAATGCAACGTGAAGGAAGACGCTTCACAAACTCTTTAACTTTAATTGCTGCTTTAGGGATTTTATTCTTTATAATGCTCCCTATCATAAATCCAGCAAATTTATTCTCAGAGCATTTTCAATTTATCTTTGCTGCTATCTCTCTTATAACTATGTATTTCTTTGTGCATTTATCTAACTTCTTAAGCGCATATTTTTTATACCAATTCAACAGACCAAGACGTAATCAAGATTTCATTATCGTTCTCGGTAGCGGCTTAATTAATGATAAAGTACCACCTTTACTTGCAAGCCGAATTAATAAAGCTATCGACTTTTATTGGAAACAAGCTGCTGTGAATACACCACCAACAATTATTTTCTCTGGCGGTCAAGGTCCAGATGAAGGACTTCCTGAGGCAGAAGCAATGCAAAATTACGCTGTTGAAAAAGGCATTCCGATTGAACATACAGTGCAAGAAAATCGCTCTGTAAACACATATCAAAACATGTTGTTCTCTAAAGAAATTATGGATTCTTTAAAGCCTGAAGGTAAATATAAAAGTATTTTTACCACAAATAATTTTCACCTTTTCCGCGCTGGTATATATGCAAGACAAGCTGGTCTTAACAGCCAAGGGATCGGATCAAAAACTGCATTTTATTATTGGCCTAACGCAATGATCCGTGAATATGTTGCGATTGTCGTAATGGGACGTAAGCGCCATATGAAAATATGTGGAACTATTTTAGGTTTCGCTTTATTCCTAACAGCCCTTAGTTTTATTGTTTCTTAATAGCTATTAAATAAAAGGTCCCCTGAATGCTTTATACAAGGGGGGCCTTTTTTATATCTTTCAGTTCATTAGATTTAAATAAGTAACATAACAGCATACAACACATTAATTATTCCAGAAACCAATCCAACAATAGCAAATGTTTTACTCGTACCTGTCACTTTTTTGTTTAAACCCAATATAGAAAATACGATAGCTACACTACCAATAAGCCCCCATAAGTTTATAAACCAAGATATTAATCCAGTGATGAAACCAACTAAAGAAAAAACTTCTATACTACTATTAGAACTGCTATTTGGAAAACTTCCCTCTACCGTTTTATAGCTAAGACTCTCCCCGCACTGTCCGCAAAATTTATTGCCTTCTTTCGTTTCATTTCCACATTTCGTACAGTATCCCACAGAATCCCCTCCCTAAGGTTAGTGCCCCAAATGTATATATCCATACTATTCATTCTACTTTTTCATATTAAAATTATGACCACTCTCTAATCTTCTACTGTTGTATTTTAAATAATAATATGGTCATAATATTCCCTGCATACATCCATTAAAGGAGAAATTTTTCAAATTAAATGTTAAAATAAAATTTAGGTGTGAATTATGTAACAAACAAGAAACTAGTTTGAAACGAGGAAATTACATGGAGAAAATTATCAAAAACAAGCCCAATAAGCTAAAAATTGCTTCGAAAGCTTTGATGATTATTATTGGGGCATTTATCACAGCGTACGGATTAGAAGCAGTATTAATTCCAAATAACGTATCAGACGGTGGTGTGACTGGTTTAAGTATCGTTAGTTCAAGATTATTTGGATTGCCATTAGGAGCTCTAATCGCGGTTATTAACATTCCTTTCGTTTGGTTAGGATATAAGCAGATCGGTAAAAGCTTTGCAATTTATTCTATTATCGGGATTGCTTCATTAGCAATAGGTACCGTTGTCATGCACGGAATACCAGCTATTATTGAAGGCGATACATTATTAGTTACAGTTGTTGGTGGTATTATCATCGGTTTTGGTATGGGACTAGCATTACGTAACGGTGGCGCATTAGATGGAATCGATATGCTAGCTGTATTGCTCTCTCGTAAGTTACCATTTGGAACGAGTGACCTTATTTTATTCTTAAACATGTTCGTATTTATTTTCGTATCAACAGTATTCGGTCTTCAAGGAGCTATCCTCTCGGCAATTGCTTACTTTATCGCTTCGAAAGTAATTCATATCGTTGAAGTTGGTTTAAGTGGTTCAAAAGCATTTAAAATTATCACAAAAGAGCCTGAATTAATGGTAGAAACAATTCGCGATCGTTTAGGCCGAAGTGCAACATATAACGAAGTATACGGTGGTTATTCAAGAGAGAAATTCAAAGAAATTTCTTGCGTAATTAATCGTTTAGAAGAAAGTAAAATGAAAGAACTTATTAATGAAATCGATCCACACGCCTTTATTACAGTTTATGACGTAGCAGAAGTAAAAGGCGGTAATTTCAAGAAACGCGATATTCATTAATCGTTATGAAAAAGAGGGTGTGCCAACAATTTGGCACACCCTCTTTTTATTATTAAGTTGCTATAGTTGTCAGTTTTTTTTCAGTAAGTAGATATATTTTTACTCGCCCCACCGACTCCCACGTTTAATCCACGCTACATACTTTTGAAAAGCCGTCACTTCATGTTGAAAACGCAGCGGGATATACAACAATAAAGTGCATGTACACAGTATCCATAGAATACCTACTACAAAATGAAATTTCATTGTCGTGCTAATAAACAAGCTGAGGAATAATACAAGGAACATAATTACACTAAATCTTTTATACGTAGTCATACTATCCCCTCCTTATACTTCAATTGTACCAGTTATAAGGAATTAATTTCCACAAAAAGACCAAAAAGCAACTTACACTTTTCGGTCTCTCTACTATCTTCTCTTCGTAATTTTCCCTGAACCACCGACCCTCGTTTTCGGAGGAGATGTATTTCTTGGCGGCGTTTTAATAGATGATTTCGGCTTCACATCTGATCCACTTGAACCACCTGGTGTTTTTGTAATTTTACCCTTGCTTCCAGTAGAAGGTGGGGGCGTCGTATTACTTCCTTTTTCAGTAATACTTCCCTTATCACCTACTGATGGTTTCGAATCTACATTATCGCCTCGCTTAATGATAGACCCTTTCCCTTCCTTCGTAATTGGAGGTGGGGTTTTCTTTTCTTCTTTCGTAGGTGGTCTCTCTGGAATAACTGGTTTATGATTTTGTCTGTCATTATATCCTCGATAATCACCATATGATGATTTTCGTGAACCGAATATATCGTTTAATATGCTACCCATAATATATCCTTGCAAGAAGGACGGTTGGTAGTTTTGACGGACAAATTCTTCATTACTTACTTCAATTAACGTATCAGATGGTTTCTCTTTATCCTTTTGAAGGTTATACATTTTATCCGAATAAACGAGAAACATTTGATTTTCGTCTTCTTTAGATGCTTGTTTCGGTTTCCTTTCGGCTATAAGTTCCTTCGCGACTTCAGGAACTGACCGATTGGCGGCCCTATACACGTAAGATTCTTGTTTACCTTCCTTTGCGACAGACTCAAGCGGATAACGGTCTTGAATCGACTTTGTCTGCCCGCCTTGACAACCTGATAAGGCATAACCAGCAACAACAAGTAATGTAACGATAGCAAGTATAGGGATCACAAACGATTTAATCATGGTAAACAATCGGTTTGACATGATTACGCCCCCTTACGTTGCTCTTATAATTTGTACATCAGCAGGAATGATTGCTTCTCCCTCATACATCATTGTACGACCATTTTGCCATTCAATACGCAATAATTTTCGATTATCTGATTGGAATTCCCAGACGTACTGTTCCTCTGAAGCTGAGAATGGTGTTTTCCCCATCACAACAACACGTCCGTTATATTGTTCTTCCATATGGTACTCTGTATCATCCATTTCAATTGTCGTCGGAATTTCCTCAATTGAATCTAAGCGACCATCAATTGGTGTATATAATTTGTAATACGTATTTTCACGATCTTCAATTTTTAAATAACGAATGTCTTTCCCGTCTTGCAGTGTTAAAACAATTTCCTTGCGAGAATGCATACTCGTTTTCCCAGTTAATTCGTACATGACTAATGAAACTTCAATCATATCACCAGGAGCTAACGTTAAAAGACTCTTTTCCGGCTTCGGTGGCTCTGGGCTTTTCATTATATTTTTAATTCGTTTAAATAAACTCATGATCTATCCCTCCTTTTCTCTTTATAAACAAGCACCTAAAATAAGTGCACCAACAATATGTAATGATCCGGCTAACATCGCATGTGCAACGCTACCTTCTTTCGTACCTTCTTCTAAATCAAGACCAGACATTTTCTTTAATACGAATTCGATAAACATTTCTACCACTAATAAAATAACGAAAGAAACTGCTGATGCAAGAAGTGCTTGCCATAAATCATTTGCTTTCGTTATCGATTGAGATAAAATGTACCCTTGTGCAAATAATTTCATAATAAAACGAGTTGTTACAGCTGTATTTCCATTTTTGATTTCTTTTAAATCATTGTATTTTGTAAAAATCGAATCAACCCACATAATTGCAAATAAAAGTACTGCACTCGCTCCAGTCCATACAAGCATGGCAACTACATTCATCCATGTCATTGCAAAACCTCCTCAAAAATATAATAGAAAACCGACATGAATTTGTTTAGACATGTCGGTTCATTTGTCTCTATTCTATATTATTTCTCATACTGCTTCATAATACGAGCTAATTCATCGTCAACAGCAGAATTTTTGTTTAAGCTTGCGAATTCATCATCTAATGACTTTTCTTTCTTATAAACTTCACCGCTTGCTTCCGCTTCAGCCTCTAATTGAAGAGCTTTCTCCTCCATACGGCTTAAACCAGCTTTTGCTGAATTTGAATCAAATCCAGACATCGCCTGATTAATATTTTTTTGTGCTTTCGCTGCATTTACACGTGCTACAAGTGTTTCACGTTTATTTTTCAGCTCATTTAATTGCTTGCGCATTTCTTCTAGCTTAAGGCGCAGGTTATCAGCAGCAGCTTTATTTTGCTCGTAGCTTGCTTTATACTCATTCATCTTTTGTTCTGCGTTTTGTTTTTCTTCAAGAGCACGACGCGCAAGATCTAAGTTATTAGCTTGAACAGCCATATGAGCTTGCTCTTCACGTTTTTTCACAAGTGCTTCTTGCTCTTCAAATAATATTTTGAATTTCTTCTCAAGTGCGATTTGAGCTGCTACACTTTTCTCAGCCTCTTGTACATCGGCTTGCATATCGCGTAAATATTGATCCGTCATCTTAACTGGATCTTCCGCTTTTTCAATTAACGAGTACACATTCGACATTGTTAAATCTCTTAATCGTTTAAATACAGACATTTAAATTCCTCCTATGATATACCTCATATTTCAAATTCACTACTTGGAAAACTGAAAAATCTCCCTTTACAGTAAAGAATATTCATTTTTACAGCCTATGTGTTTATTATAACAAAACTAATATGTCCTTACATGTTATTTCCAAAATACATCCATTATAATATGACATTCTATATACAATATTGCATTTCTAATATATTCTCATTATCCCTCTTTGAAATTAACTTACTTTTGTGCAATTTCACTAAATTACATAAGTGTAATGTTACTGTAAGCTAACTCGATAGTTGCATTCCGATATTTCTTATACACTAATACCAGAAGCAACAAACAAGCTTCTTCACATGTAAGCACTAATACAAAAATTGTATTTACTATAAAACATATAAAAGGAGAAATCATCATGAAAAAATTAGTAGGAATCGGATTAGCAGCAGCAATTTCATTTGGAGCATTATCAGGTTGTTCTTTATTAGGAGAGAAAGCGAACGGTTTTGTACTGTACGGCTCAGAAGAACAAGTTCAACAAATTACAGATAAAAACAAAAAAGAAGTGAAAGAAAAAGACTTCTATAAAATGAAAATGACAACATTAGATGGTAAAAAAGTTCTTGTAATGGATAAGAAAACTGGTGAAGAACTAGTGAAAAAAGAGTTACTTAGCAAAGTTGATGAAAAAGACAACACGAAACCACTTGATAAATTACCAGCTGTAACAACAGAACAAGGTGTATTATTCGCAAAAGAGAAAGTAGAAAATGCTACACTTGATGGAGCGAAATTAAAATATGAAGGCAACACAATTATCGGAAGTGGCCGTGCATATACAGATATGTATGCAATTGTTGATGACGCAACTTACAGCAATGTAAAAGGTGATGAAAAATCTGTAGGTGTATTAAAATTTGATAAAGACCCGAGTAAAGAATTCCCTGGTTACAAAGGCGTAGAAGCTTCTCAACTTGTAAAAATTAAAAAGTAAAACAAAAAAGCTTTGCGAAATTCGCAAAGCTTTTTTCTATTTATTATGAGCAATTTGCTCCATATCCGGGCTACAAGTTTGCGACTGACATGACTTATTTAAAGAACATGCCGCGCATTTTCCTTTTTTACTTCTCTTTACAAAATTAACTAACGTATATGCTGCATAACCAAAAATGATAGCTCCAATTATAATATTGACCATCATCACAATACATCTCCTTCTAGAATCCGAGTAAGGATCCAACTTGGTATATAATGAGCGTTAATACATAAGCAACTACGAGTGGATAAACGACTGAAAAAATCGTCCATTTCGCTGATCCTGTTTCACGTTTAATAACAGCTACGGTCGCTAAACACGGAACATATAATAAAATAAAGAACATAAATGCATAAGCTGATAATGCTGTATAATGTGCTCCTATTACATTTCCAAGCACATCTTCTTTAACCGCATAAATAATTGCCATTGTAGAAACGACAACTTCTTTCGCTAAAAATCCTGTTAAAAGGGATGCCGCAGCTTGCCACGTTCCAAAGCCGAGCGGTGCAAATAATGGTGCGATAAATCCACCAATCATCGCTAAGTAGCTATCTCCCATATCAACGCCAAATCCTGATGGACCTGCATAGTTTAATAACCAAATAACAACCGAACCACCAAAGATGAATGTACCAGCTTTACGAACAAATCCCTTTCCTTTCTCCCACGTGCTCAGCCATAACGTTTTCGCTTGTGGCACACGATAAGGCGGTAGTTCAATTACGAAAATAGATTTTTCTGCTTTCAAAATCGTAAGAGACATAATTTTTGTAACGAGTAATGCCAGAACAATACCTGCGACATATAAAGAAAATACAACAGTCGCCTGACTATTAGGGAAGAATACGCCCGCAAATAATGCATATACAGGTAATCGTGCTGAACAAGACATAAACGGTGTTACTAAAATGGTAAGTAAACGTTCTTTCTCCTGTTCAATGGTTCTCGCTGCCATAATACCTGGAACGTTACATCCAAAACCAATAATCATCGGAATAAAAGCTTTACCGTTTAAGCCAAAGAACTCCATAATTCTATCCATAACAACTGCAATTCGCGCCATATATCCTGAGTCTTCTAATAATGAAATGAAAAAGAATAGTGCAAAGATTTGTGGTACGAATACTAATACAGCACCAACACCGGCAATAATACCTTCTGTAACGAGTGCTTGAATAAAATCAGAAGCTCCAATACTTGTAAGTCCAGCCGTCACCCAATCCGTAAGCTGACCACCAAAAAACTCATCTAACATATCCGATAAAGGTGTACCAATCCACGTAAACGTAACCTGAAAAATAAAAAACATAACTGCTAAAAAGATTGGAAGTCCTAAAATTTTATGTGTAATTAATCTATCAATTTTTTCTGAAAAAGGAATTTTCCCTTCTTTCTCATGCTTCATAACATTTGTTTTTAACTTTTCAATATACGCTTCACGAGTTTTGTAAATGTGCTCTTCTAACGTACAATCAAGTTTTCCTTCTAAGCGAGATCGAATGGCTATGAGTTCCTTATAAATTGGTAATGCTTTCATTTCTTTTTCTACTACTTCGTTATTGCTTAAAAATTGAAGTGCTAACCATCTCGGATGCTCATAATTCGCTGTCTCTAAAAGAGCAATTACTTCTCCAATTCCTTCATCCATTTGTACACCATATGAAATAAGGAATGGCTTTTTCTCCTTTTTGTCATTTTCTTTAAGAGTCGCAAGTAGTTCTTCACAACCTTTTCCACTTCTTGCAACGACAGGAACGACTGTTACACCTAATAGTTCTGATAATCGTTTTACATCAATGACAATTCCTCTTTGCTTCGCCACATCAACCATATTTAAACCAATTGAGACCGGCTTACCAAATTCAAGTAATTGCAACGTTAAATGCATATTTCTCTCAAACTGCGAAGAATCTACGATATTTAACATATGATTAAATTCTTCTGTTAATAGAAAGTTTGTTACAACACCTTCATCACGTGAAACTGGATTTAAATCATACACACCTGGTAAATCAATTAATGTTCCTTGTCTATCTTTTAATTTACCAACCTTTTTTTCTACTGTTACACCGCTCCAGTTTCCTACGTATTCATAAGAACCAGTAAGTGCATTAAATAATGATGTCTTCCCTGTATTCGGATTCCCTAGCAAAGCTACCTTATTCACGCTAATTCCACCTTTATCATTTTCGCGTCACAATGACGAATACTAATTAACTGTCCACGACACTCCAATGTACAAGGACCTTTGAACATCGCTTTCTGTTTCAAGCGAAGTTCGCTTCCTTCCGCAAGACCGAAAGCAGCTAGTCTACGCTTTAATAGCTGATCTAAAGACTGAATACTTTTTACTAACACTTTCTCTCCAATTTTAATATCTACTAAGCTCATAACCTTCCCCCTCAGAAGAGAATGATAATTATTTTCAAAAAAATTATACCACACCCAATTTCTCTTGTACTATACCCTTTTGCTTCATATTTATTAACATTTCGCTACAATTCTATTTCAATTATTGTCATACAGCATTTGTTTGCCATTCTCATCCATTTCGCTTACAATAAACAATAGCAAATAAAGAATCTCGTTATCACTGGGGGAGCCATGCCGCTGAGAGGGAACACTTCGTTCCGACCCTTCGAACCTGTTAGTTAATGCTAACGCAGGGATTGTGCAAACGTCCGAAATACATACCTCATTTTTATTTACGTATTTCGTATCCTCCTATGATATCTATTCTTTTTTGTACAACTTGGATTTAGGGGGAGACAACATGCGTAACACCAATTTACAAGCGATGATTGAATCTGCTATTCTTGCAGCCTTCGCCTTGGTCATCGACATTTTACCACTTTCAATCAAAATATCAGCAACAGGCGGTTCCATTTCATTTGCTATGATTCCTATTTTTATTATCGCATACCGCTGGGGCTTCAAAATGGCTTTCTTAGGAGGCTTAATTTGGGGATTATTACAAATTGTCGTAGGCGATGCCATTATCGTCACACCAATTCAAGTATTAATTGAATACTTTGTTGCTTTCGCATTCATTGGATTTGCTGGTTTATTCTATCGTCCAATTCAAAAGGCGCTTTTAGCGTCAAATGAAAATAGCGAAGAACAATCAAATTTAGGTAGCCGTAAAGACAAACCTTCATCAAAACCAAACCAAGGAAAGAAAGTAATTGGATACATTATCGTCGCTACTTTTATCGGTAGTCTAGCTCGTTACTTCTGTCACTTTATCGCTGGTATCATTTTCTGGGGACAATATGCACCAAAAGGCCAATCGGCTTTCCTATATTCTTTAATATTTAACGGTAGTACAATGATTGGTTCCTATATTCTATGTACCGTTTTACTTATATTTTTATTTATCACTTCACCACGCTTATTCAAAAGCATCAGTGCTTATCAAATGAATACACAAAAAAAGGGCGCTTAATGAGCGCTCTTTTTTCATATCGTAATATTAATTAAAAATACAATAAATGCGCAAAAGAAAATAAATACCATTATACTTAGCCAATTGCTATGCACGGTTCATCGACTCCTTACATAACCTCATATTCTAAACAAATTATACTGATTAAAAATAAAGATTAGGTAAAGATAATATGAAAATAATTTAAAAAAACGTAGATTATATTTTCTACGCTTTTTTCGGTAAATAGAAATAAAATAACACACCATCTTCTGTATTTCCTGCCCCATATTCAGTATCATGTAGTTCTAAAATATTCTTTGAAATGGCAAGCCCAAGCCCCGTCCCACCTTGTGAACGCTGACGAGCTGTATCCACTCGATAAAAACGATCCCAAATTTTATCTAATTGTTCTTCTTCAATGTGAGTACCTTTATTTTCAATGCACACTTTTATACGATCCTTCTCATCTATTGTAGAAATAATAATATCTTCTTTATTTGGTGTATAACGTATGGCATTCGTAATGAAATTTACGATGACTTGTTCAATCCGGCCTTGATTTGCAATCACTTCAAATGAACATATATTTTTATGAACACGAAGCTCTTTTTTCTCTATTTCCACAGATAGATGTTCACATATGTCTTCAATTACTGTATCAATATAAAACGAATCCTTTTTCATTTTATATGTACCAGATTCAAATTTAGCTAACTCAAGCATATCCAAAATTAACGTATCCATTTTGTCTACTTCTCTCTCCATCGCCTGAAAATAATAATCCTTTTTATGCTCAGCTACCCCGTCTTTTAAAATAGAAATACAGCTTTTCATAATACTTAGCGGTGTTTTTAATTCATGTGAAACACCAGAAATGAATTCTTTTCGCGTCTTTTCTAACTTTCTTTCCTTTTCAATATCGTGTTCAAGCTGTCCGATATGAGAATTTAATTTGTTAGAAAGTATATTAATATTTTTCGATAAATCACCAATTTCATCTTTTGAAGTAATCGGTATTTTTTCTGTAAAATCTAATTGTGCTATTTTCTTCGTCGTATCATTTATTTTTAATAACGGTTTGGCAATTTGTTTTGAATAATAAAACGAAGCTAAAAAAATAAGAACGACTACAAATGCAATGATGTATATGTAATAATCTTGCACCATTTGTACAGCTTCATCTACAGGCTGTAAAGAAGCCATAGCATAAATATATGTTACTGATCCGTCTTTTTCTTTTATTGGTTTAATTAATAATTTATATTTTATATCATTCTTTTCATAATCCATTGTTTGTGTTGTATATCGTATTTTATTGCTTTCTTTTAATAATAAATCGGTTTGAAAACCCTTAATATTATCTAAAAATATGCTATTTTTATAAATTGGATTCACAGGACCGTTTACATCTGGTAACTGTACTTTTGTAACACGTCCTCCTATGTAAACGCCTAATTCCTGAGCAGCTTCTTCCTGAACAGCTGGTTTCTTTTCCTTAGCAAGTTGCTCCCCAGCCGCTCTCTTTTTCTCCTCATCTAATTTTATTTTCTCCTGAAATGCTTTTTCTAACGGTTTATTAGATCCGCTTAAATTCTGCTTAGATAAAGAAAAAGAGAATGGAATAAAACTATCTTCTTTTCTCACTCCAGAAAAATAAATTTCTTGTCCTAAAAACTGCTCTGATAATTTATTATCAATTTCCTCTATATTGACGAGATTACCTAAGGGAATTTTGAATATTTGTTGTCCAAAGCTCTTTTGTTGCCTACGATCTATCGTTACTTCAAAATAAAAATCATCTGCGTGTTTTAAATTCCCGTTCTTATCTAATGTCGTAATCCACGTATTATTTTCTCTTAAAAAGTCTTGCTCAAGTTTCTGAATTCCTTCTACGTTTCCTGTGTAGTTTAAATAATTCTTCTCAAAGGAATTTAAATTTACTTTAATATCTTCCACTTTTCGATTCGCATAATATTGTTTAAAAAATATCGTTTGTCCAATAAATATCGTCGCTAAAATCAACATACATAATGCTGTTGTAAGAGTAAATAATTTTAGTACAATTCCTTTTCTCATATATTCCCCTCAAATTTATAACCAGTTCGTACTACAGTTGTAATGTACTTTGCTTTCTCTCCTAATTTATTTCTTAAATTACGAATATGACTATTAACCGTTCGATCATCGCCAGCAAATTCATATCCCCAAATTCTTGAAATGAGTTGTTCTCGCGTTAAAACGATTCCTTGATTTTTCATGAAATACGCTAATATTTCAAATTCTGTATGTGTTAAATTAATATCAGTTCGATTTACCGTAACAGTGCGCGACGGAAAATGAACGTGAATATCGTGGATTGATAATGTATCATCTTCATTCTCTAAAAGTTGCTTTGTCACTTTTCTGCTTTCTAACAACCTTTTCGCTCTTGCTAATAAAATTGGCGGACTATACGGCTTCGTCACATAATCATTTGCCCCAAGTTCAAAACCAAGTAACGTATCGTCTTCATCTACGCGCGCCGTCAGCATAATAATAGGCACCTCGGACGTCTTTCGAATTCTTCGGCAAACAGACCATCCATCGAGTTCTGGCAACATAATATCTAAAATAACTAAATCAACCTCTTCTTCTTCAAATACAACTAAAGCCTCTTTCCCGTCCCTCGCTTCAAACACTACATATTGCTCACTTAAAAAATAATCTTTTAATATTTCACGTAATATGTCTTCATCTTCAACAATTAAAATGTTTTTTGACATAACTGATATATCCCCCTCCCGTTTTCAGAAACTATAATTTCACTTTGAATAACTGCCAGTTAACGTCGCCTCGATAATATATCTATCTGGTGCATCCCCTATATAATCAAATGGGTAACAAGTTGTCAGTGTTAATATCGGTTCTTCTTTTTTTATAATAACAGTACGATCATCCGCATGAGTAATCCATGTCTTTTGAATTTCATATGTGTACGTTTTATTATCATACTCTAAAACAAGAGTATCCTTTTCTTTCAACTCTCCTAAATCTGTAAATACAGTATCTCGGTGTCCACTCAGTACAGTATGTCCTCCTCCAGATGGGGTTGTCGTTAAATCACTAACAAACATACCAACTCCTTTTTTCAAAGTCGTATCATCCGCTCCCCAATATATAGAAAACTTCTTCTTTATTTTCGGTATGTTTAACATCGCTACCTTTTCACCTTCTTTATGTTCTGTTTGAGAAGAAGGCACTTGAGAAGTTACAGGTGTTTCATGAGAAAGTTGAGTATCTTGTATATTTTTAAGGCTCTTTATTTCTTCTTTCGTTAATTCTTGAGCAGAGCTTTTTCCTTTATACCATTCCACAGCGTAATAGGATCCCATGAATAGCCCAATAGCCATCAATATGATACCGATATAATTGAGTAACTTCATTCTTCATCCCTCCATGCAAAAAATGGTAGGAGTAACCTACCATTTTTAATATATGAAATTATTCCATTCTTTATAGGAAAATATTTTATTTACACTTTAATCTTATTGCGACGATTCAAACCAAATAATGTACCTATCGCTACAAGACATGCACTTAATCCCATCATTGCTACATTATTTGATGCTGTATTTGGTAATTTTTCACCTTGTACAACTGGCTTTACTACTTCTTTTTTAGCTACTTCATTCTTTTGTTCGACTTTTATCGCTGCTTCTTTTTTTGCCATATCATTTTTTAACTGTTCTTGCGCTATTCTCTTTTTCTCTTCTTCACTCTTTTTCTCAGCTTTTATTGCTTCCTCTTTTTTAGCCATATCATTTTTTTCTTGTACTTGGGCCGCTTGTTTTTTCTCTACTTCATTTTTTTGCTGTTCCTTAATTGCTTCTTCTTTTTTAGCTTTATCTTGTTGCACTTGCGCTTCTTCTTCCTTTGTTACTGTTCCAGTATCCGCACTCGCTACTGAAGAATATCCTACTGTTAAAAATGCCATTGCACAAATTGGTAATAGTCTCTTTTTCATCTTCATTCTCTCCTTATATTTTATTCACATCAACTCGCACCGGATGTATTACTAGAATAAGCAAGAGATATAAATATAAGATGCAGATGAAATATATTTCATTTAAAGATTTCATTGTAGAAAAAGAAAAAAACATCGTAATATGTACGATGTTTTTTCGGGTGTGTGTCTCAATATTTACATGTTACTTTCGTGTGATTTGGAAGTAGAACGGGCCGGAGCGATAACTAATTGTCTCGGCTCAGTTTTCTTGAAGTGATTTTTGACGTTACACTTACGACGTTGAACAACCCACGCTTTAATAGGGTTTGTTAAAATAATCTTTTGCTCTTCGTTAGGGGCCTCTTCTTCAAACCTACAACTTTCGCTCCATTTATTCCATTTCATTGTAAATTTAGAAGAAGAATGATCATCTTCACGATCAAACAAGTGCAAAAAATCCATTTTTCCATCTAGCATTACGGTGTTACTAGTCGCTAAAAAAGAAAAGGTCGTCCAACGTTTCTCCATGCCCTCCTACTCCTTTTTCACATATAGAGTGCCTAAAACTTAATTTACCTAAAATATGCTTGCCTTTTACCTTACACCCATAGTTTATCCAAAATGCTATTATGCAACTATCGATTTGCCTTACAACTACCTTACATTTTTGTAAGAAACAAAAAAACCTTCACTCTATATAATGAAGGTTTCTTACTTTTTATCTATATGATCTCTCATATCATCAAGTCCAGCTTCTTTTAGCTGCGACATCATACCGTGCGAAATTGCTCCTAACACTAAAGTCATTCCAATTAATGAAATACGAATCGCAGGTACATCAATTACGTAAGCCAACAGGCCAAGAACAATTGTTAAAAGTAATGCTTTTATAAATGTTACACTTGTGTACTGTTTCTTCTTCATCATATTCACCCTTTATGGAAGCGTTTTCTTAATATACTTAGTATATCATATCATCAGATGATTTTGTCGTTATCTTTGTAAAAAATTACTATCTCCTTTGACTTTTTCTATTCTATCCTTTACAGTCGAAATGTTCGCAAGTTTTACACTGTAGGAGGATTACAATGAATATTGAAATAAAAGACACTTTAATTTCTGAAGAACAATTACAAGCAAAAGTTAAAGAATTAGCACTTCAAATCGAACGTGACTTTGAAGGAGAAGAAATCGTAGTTATCGCAGTATTAAAAGGTTCATTCGTATTTGCTGCTGATTTAATTCGTCACATCAAAAATGATGTAACAATTGACTTTATTTCTGCATCTAGCTACGGAAATCAAACAGAAACAACAGGAAAAGTGAAACTACTAAAAGATATCGACGTAAACATTACTGGGAAAAACGTAATTGTTGTAGAAGATATTATCGATTCTGGTTTAACACTTCATTTCCTAAAAGACCACTTCTTTATGCATAAACCAAAGGCACTCAAGTTCTGTACATTACTTGATAAGCCAGAACGCCGTAAAGTAGACTTAACAGCTGAGTATGTTGGCTTCCAAATTCCAGACGAATTCATCGTTGGATACGGTATCGACTGTGCGGAAAAATATCGTAACTTACCATTCATTGCTTCAGTTGTAACGGAATAATCGTATAACTTAAAAAATTGATAGTACATAAAATGTATATCGGCGATTTTTTAAATATATCGACTTACCGACAATAACTGACAATGTTAGCATCCAATTAATAGGGAGAAGCTGTTCTAAAATACATGGGAACAGCTCCTTTCTTGCCATTACAAACTACAGGGAGAGATGAAAAATGACAAAGACAAAATTTGAAAAAGTACTCCTTATCGTAAATCCGAAAGCTGGTCAAGGTGACTTACATACAAATTTAACGAAAATCGTACCACCTCTTGCCGCAGCTTTTCCTGATCTACATATCCTTCATACGAAAAAACAAGGTGATGCAACAAAATATTGCCAAGAGTTTGCTAGTAAAGTAGATTTAATTATCGTCTTTGGTGGTGATGGAACAGTATTTGAATGCACAAATGGCTTAGCACCTCTCGAAAATAGACCTACACTTGCAATCATTCCAGGCGGAACTTGCAACGACTTCTCTCGCACACTTGGTGTTCCGCAAAACATTGCAGAAGCGGCAAAACTTATTACAAAAGAACATATAAAACCAGTTGACGTTGCAAAAGCAAATGGACAACATTTCTTAAACTTCTGGGGCATTGGTCTCGTATCTGAAGTATCAAACAATATCGATGCAGAAGAAAAAGCAAAGCTTGGTAAAATCGGTTACTATTTAAGCACAATTCGAACTGTAAAAAATGCTGAAACATTCCCAGTAAAAATTACTTATGACGGACAAGTATATGAAGACGAAGCTGTCCTTGTCATGGTTGGAAATGGTGAATATCTTGGTGGTATTCCATCCTTTATTCCGAACGTTAAATGTGATGACGGAACACTTGATATTTTCGTAGTCAAATCAACAGGTATTCAAGCATTTAAAGATTACATCGGAAAGAAACTATTCGAGGATTCAAATGAAAATGACATCTTCCACGTAAAAGCGAAATCCATTCATATTGAAACGAAAGAAGAAAAAGAAGTAGATACAGATGGAGAAAGTTCGCTTCATACACCTTGTCACATTGAATTATTAACAGGACACTTTACGATGATTTATAATCCTGCGGTTGTGTAAAGAAAAAAACGAGTGCTAGCACTCGTTTTTTTCTCTTCTAATCTAGCTATGTCGTTGAATCATTTCTTGTATTTCTTTAACTCTCTCTAAAGTAATTCCATTTCTTTGTTCGATTGCTAAAGGATGCTCGGTTAGCTCTAATTCAACATACGGTGCCATTCCAACTTCTCTTATATGTACATTTGTTTTTAAATTTAATGTTTCTGGATAAAATGGTATTTCTACAGATAACCAACCAAAATAAGGATCACTATTTTCTCGGCCTCTCTCATCCCACTTTTCTAATACTTCATCATAACTTTCTTTACTAAGTGATACCCAAACAGTCCATATGAAGTTTTCGTGGTAGTCAATGATAGGAATCTCTAAACATCCTCTAATAAAATAATGTTCATCATCCATTACACAAAGATCCGATGTTAAATGGAAGCGTCCCTCTCTTTCATGGGGCGCTACCTCGTAATAATAATATGGCGCTTCACTTCCGTAGCATAGAGGTAGTGCAAAACGATGCATTTGTACTTTTTCTCCGGATTTTCTTCTTCTTTTCATTTGTTATTCTTTCTCCTATCCTTTTCAGTCACAATCAAACTCTACCCAATTTCTCCAATGCGTATTAGCATTTTCATTCACAATAACACTTGGATCTTTCTTCTCTATTGCAGAGGCTACTGATTGGAAGAATTCATTTTCACTTACTTTTTCGTCTTCAACATGTTTCCATTCTTCCGTTTCATACGCTACTTCCCAGTCGCCTTCTAAACCGAACTCTTCTAAAATTTCTCCTTTATCCCACCACAATAATTTTTGAGCTTCCTCATTAGTAGCAAGCATACGCATAAAGTATGTTGGATAATGCTCTGTCGTTTGTACTTCTATTCCATTATTTATATAATCCTCTTCTGTAAATTCATATTCAAAACGATGCTCACGAATTTTTAGACTGCCGTTATAAATATTCGGCATAAATTCACCTTCATCATCAAACAACTCATAATTGCCATCATTTAATTGTAAAATGCAATCATCACCCATTGAATGAGTAATTCTATCTCCATATACTTGAATATCATTACATACACCTAATGAACCTACACCAACAAGTTGAAACACCATTAACCAATCCTTAGTATCGTTAAAGAAAAGAGAGAATTTCACTTGCGAAATATCCATATATTCATTATCAAATGCAGGAAATTCATAGTTACTTTGCTTTTTATCTAATAGTTTTAAAATATCTTTTTGCATATGTAGCATCTTCACCTCGATATAAACAAAAATATTTTTTTAATTTCACTAGAGTATAACATAACCATACTTAACTGTGACATTCTAATAACACTACTAAAAAATAGAAGAATGGCTTGTTTGCATACTCTAGTTCTTTTTATGTACAATGAAGGAAAGAAGCACCTTCATATAAGGGAGAGGACAAACTTTGTTCAACCAACAGTTAGTTAATTTACGCATTGATTTTGCATTTAAACAATTGTTTGGTACGAATGGTAGCGAAGATATTCTAATTGCATTTTTAAATGCTATGTTACAAGAGTCTTTAGAGTCGTCCATTGCTTCTCTACAACTAGAAGATCCACATTTACACAGGGAATATGAAGAGGATAAGTTATCTATTTTAGACATTTCAGCGACATTAGACACCGGAACAAAAGTTAATGTAGAAATACAACTCAATAATAATCACGATATGGTTAAACGCAGTTTATATTATTGGGGAAGACTATACACATCTCAACTACAAAAAGGGATGCCCTACAGTGCACTTCACAAAACCATCACCATAAACTTACTAAACTTCGTAATGTTTTCGGAACACCCAGCCTTCCATACAACGAGCATATTATGGAATACACAACAAAAAAAGCTCCTAAGTGACGACATAGAAATCCACATTATAGAAATTCCAAAGTTAACTGAACAATGGCATGAAGAAAAAGTAAATCCGTGGAAAGATCCATTTGTTCGTTGGCTTTTATTGCTTTCAGCAAATGAGGATGAGCACTTAACTAAACTATTGGAGGATATTGCTATGAACGAAGATCCTATTTTACAAAAAGCGATAAATAAATGGGAACGTATGAGTCAAGATTCTTCTTTCCGGCAAGCCTATGACGCAAGGGAGAAAGTTTTAATGGATGAAGCAGCAAAATTCGCCCATGCAGAGACAGAAGGAATAAAAAGAGGAATGGAACAAGGAATTAAAAAAGGGCTTGAAAAAGGCATTGAACAAGGTCGAAAAGAAGGAGTTCAACAGGGGAAAATTCAAATGATTAAAAATATGTATGATCTTGGTATACCACTTGAAACGATTGCTAAGGCAAGTAAATTAAGTTTACATGAGATTGAGCATATTTTAGGACATAAATAGTGATAAAAAAAGAGCTTGAATAGTTTCAAGCTCTTTTTTATCAACTCTCCTCAATATCATCCAATTGAGTCTTATAACATTCATCACACTCTGGCCTCGTAGGAAGAATCCCTCTTTCATCAGGTAATAAAACCCTCAAAACTTCTCGATCTATCTCTACGAAAGACTTCATAATAATGGGATATCTTTCTCTAAAAAGGTTAACATCCATACAGTTTTTCCTTTATCGTTCATCAGCAGCACTTTATGGTTTAACTTCCAAGCCACTTCACTAACATGATCAAACATCTTTATTAATACGCCTTAATCAATTTCAAGCCAACCCATTCCCATAGAAAGAAATAACAACAGTCCGATTACAAAAAAGAGACCCCCAGTTAAAAAATAGAACGGCACTCCATGCAATGGATCACTAAATAACTCTATCAAATTTCCAGCTACTACTTTCCATTTCTCTTTCTTTGAATTTTTTTCTTTTAATTCTTTTATAAATCGATAATTACTTATACTAATCAAAATAATTCCTATTAATAGGCATCCTACTATGATTAAAATCTCCAAATATAACACTCCATGTGTACATTTATATCTATTTTCGTTTACATACTATTGTTATTCATAATCCATTTTAGCTAATAAACAAACGAAAGAGAACTAGGTGGATTAATGTTTACTTAAAAATCAAAAGTCCGAAACTATATAAAGTGATTTCGGACTTTTGATTTTTAAAATATTAAATTACATTTCGAACAAAAAGGAGCTGAATTTCCTCTTCTAATTTTCGTATCACATTTTGGACAATATACATATCGTTCCTCTACCTTTTGTCGTTCTATCATGTGTAAGGATACTATTTTCATACTGCACATAATTCCAATTAAGATAAGGCTAAAAATGAGTAGCACAACGCTCTTCCTTCCTTAACTACTTACCTATATTTTACCATTAAATAAAGATAATTTTATACTTATAATCCTATCTTGTCCTTCATACTGGAAGAAACTTTCTTTACTTCTATTTACTCATCAGCGTGATTCTTTTTTGTCTATATAAATAAAGAATACCTGTAACTATAAAAACAATCACGCCAAAATACACGCCATATTCTATCGCGATCGCTACAATACTTTCAATATGTTTTCCAAATAAAGCACCGAGCACAAAGTAAACGAGTGTCCAAACAAATCCTGTCGTATAAGAATACAAAGCATACGTCTTAAATGACATGTTATTCATTCCAACTAAATACGGTACGATATGTCTTACAACTGGTATGAAGTAACTTGTGACTAACGCATAATGACCATACTTCTCTACCATTTGTTGAGATTTCAAAAGATATTTCGCCTTTTTCTTTTTCATTAGCTTATCAAGTACTTTCGTACCAAATATTTTCCCTAATATATAACCTAAAGAAAGCCCAGATACAACACCTAAATATGTTAATAAAAATGCAGGAATGACACTTAATATCCCTAGTGAAGATACAAAGCCACCACTCATTACGATCATTTCGTCTGGAATTGGCATACCGATAATACCTAACCATAAACAGAAAAATAATGCCCAATAACCGTATTGTTCAATATAAGATAATAATTCATGTAATTCCATTATGCATATGCTCTCCTTAGCTCTTTTTTACAGCTAAAGATGTACGCTGGTGGGAAATTGAGCCACACTTTCTCTAGCGTAATTTCTGGAAAGAAGTGCTGTATAAACCCTTTTTTCACAAGTGAATATTGAAATGTAATGAATTCACCATTCTCATGTATCGCTTCCATCGCATTATTTAAAATGCGCTTTGAAACTTCTTCTGGTAAAGAAGTGAAAGGCAACCCTGATAAAACGTAATCAATGCATTCTATATTGAGCTCCTCCATATACTTCTTTATATTTTCAGCTGAACCGTGTACAACAATGACATTCTGCTCATCTTTAAACTTTCTTTTTAATTCTTTGAAAAATACTTCATTAATTTCAATAAGAAGAAATATTGTTTCCTTCTTTTTTCTCTTCATAATCTCTTTCGTAAAAACCCCTGTACCAGGACCTAACTCTACAATGCATTTCGCTTTATTAAAATCAATTACATCTACCATTTTCTTTGCTAATATTTTTGAACTTGGCGCAATTGCACCAGTATGTTTCGGATGTTTAATAAATTCATGTAAGAATGTTATGAGTTGCATATAAACCTCTCCTCATTCGTTCAATAGTTTCTAACTTGTTTCTAAGTATAACTATTATTTCTTAACAAAAATTGAGGAGATTTCTTAAGATTTTATGAAGAATAAAAAAACAGCTATCGTCTCTAGCGATAGCTGTCCCTTATTACTTCGCACTCACGATCTTATAATAAGAACGAACCGTTAAGAAGTAATATCCAATATAGATGACACCGTATACTCCAATACTAATGAGAAGCGGAATCATAATTTCAAATGGTAATATATTTGATAAACCTTTTAGTGCAAATAAGCTGTGTAAAATACCGATTACTAACGGAATAGCGAAGATAAAGCTCACTTGTTTTGCGATAGCTTTCTTCATTTCTTGCTTCGTTACACCAACTTTATGAAGGACAATGTAACGATCACGGTCAGCACTTGCTTCTGTTAATTGTTTAAAGTAAATAATTGAGCCTGTTGCTAATAGGAATACTAATCCTAAGAATAACCCAATAAACATCATTAAGCCTGTCGTTTCAAGCCCCATTTGGAATCCTGTATAGAAATCGTTAAATGGTTTTAAAACTTCTGATTCTCCAGCTGGCATAATGCTTGCTAATTTTGCTGTTAACTCTTTACTATTTCGCTCACCTTTTACATCAATATTTTTTACAGTACGCGTTTCGTTTACTTGTTTCACTTGCTCATATGTTTTATCAGGAACGATTACAAATAGTTCATTTAAATTTGTAAGGCTTCTATTATTTACACCTTTAATTTTTAATTCTTTTGACTCATTTCCAACAGGGAATACAGCTGTATTTCCTGTATAAAGAGGACCAAAATCAAGTTTCTCAATATATAAGCTATCATATACGAAAGCTTCATTCGCACTTAAATTTACAGGTTCTACATCTAAATGTTTCACATGTTTATTAAAGCTTGATTGAGAAATAAGCTGGTACTGATTCGTAACATTATAGTGTGTGTTCAGAACTTGATCAGCTCTTTCACCTTTAAATGTTCCTTTCACAGGAATCATTTCAACTTCTGATTCATATGTGACTGGGTGATTATTCTTCTCTCCAGCAAGTATTTCATTTACTTTTTTATCTAATGCTGCATCTTTTTTCTCATAGGAATAACTATACGGCGCAGCAACTTTTGATTGCGTAAATGTGTTGTAATACATCGTAACTGACGTACCAACCGCTGTTAATGTAACTGCACTTAAAATAGCGATTGTCGCTAATGATTTCGCATTTCCTTTAATACGATATAGTAACTGCGATGTCGTTACCATATTCATACCATTATAAAATGCTGACTTATTATTTCTTGCACGTTTCAATACAAATACTGTGAAGAACATGAACAGTAAATAAGTCCCTGCTACTGTCGCTAATAAAATATATAATGCAACGACCATAAAGTCTGCATACATAACTGCTTTCATGTACATTAGCGCTAAAAAATAACCTGAACCGATTAAGAAAACTGAAATTAATGCCATGATGACAGATCCTTTTGGCATTGCTTCTCCTTCACGTTCTGCACGGAAAAGTTCAATTAACTTAAAGCGATAAATTAAACGATATCCTTGAAGTGATGTATATAAAATAATCACAAAGAAAATAATTGCTGTATCAATAATGGCAGCCATCGGTACTTCAAAATGAACGTTTAAATTTAATCCCATCATATTTACTAATAACTCAAGGAATAATTTCGAAAGGACACTACCGATCGCAATCCCGATTACTAATGACATTAATCCCATTAACATATTTTCATAAAAGAGCATTTTACCAATTTGTCTTTTACGAATACCTAATAACGAATATAAGCCAACTTCTTTTTTACGTTTACGTGTAAAGAATCCGTTCGAATATATAATGAACACTGCTACGAAAATGATAAGCATCACACTGGAAACTTGGAACGCTCCGCTAATTTTTTTTGAAGCTTCTGCTGCTTTTTCCATTTGTGAATTATATTGCAGTGCTTTAAATGTAAAATAAATAACAATACTAAAAATCATAGATGCGAAATATACAAAGTAGTCTTTAAAGTTCCGCTGTATGTTGCGGAGGGCAATGCTAGATAAGGTCATCAGCCATACCTCCAGAAATAGAAGACATTACGTCAACGACTTTTTGGAAGAACTGTTTACGCGTTGATTCACCACGGTGCAATTCTTTATATAGTTCACCATCTTTAATGAAAATAACTCGTTTACAATAACTTGCTGCAAATGCATCGTGCGTTACCATTAAAATTGTTGAGTTATCATATTCATTTAACGACTTCATACTTTCAAGTAAATCTGTTGCAGATTTAGAATCAAGTGCTCCAGTTGGCTCGTCTCCGAAAATCATACTTGGATTCGTAACAATTGCACGCGATGCTGCACAGCGCTGCTTCTGCCCACCAGATACTTGATATGGGAACTGACTTAAAATATGATCAATACCGAATTTCTTTGAGATTTCAAGAACGCGGCGATCAATCTCACTCGCTTTCACCTTTGATAACGCAAGTGGTAAAGCGATATTCTCTTTCACTGTTAACGTATCTAATAAGTTATAATCTTGGAAAATGAAACCTAAATGATCGCGGCGGAATAACGCTAACTTATCATCATTCATTTTCACAATATCTTTTCCATCAATTAAAATTTCACCGTTCGTCGCATTATCAATTGTAGAAAGAACATTTAGTAAAGTTGTCTTACCAGAACCAGAAGGTCCCATAATTCCAACGAACTCACCTTCTTTTACTTGTAAGTTAATACCTTTTAACGCTGCAAATTTATTACCACCCGTGTCATATACTTTTTCAATATTTTTTGCTTCTAATACTGTTTTCATCTCGACATCCCTCATTTCTTCTATTCTCTATTTTCAACTATATACACTCTCTACTCTTGCCACTATCGATGTTTCTTACACAAACATGACAGTTATGTAAGGCACATAAGTAAAGAAATCAAAAAGTTAACGTAATGAATTAAAGTACTTTGTTACTATAACATTGGGATATCATACCATCCATTCATTCTCCTTACAGGAACATTACAATTTTGTAAGGTAAAAAATGCACCTACAAAGTTGTGCACGAAATGTCGGATGGAGCTATTTCGTTCCTGCTATTCTATGTACAGAGGAGGTCATAATATGGATTCACTTAAAAATATGAATGCTGCAATGCAGTATATCGAAAACAACCTTACACATGAAATTAATTTTAAAGAAGTCGCAAAAATAGCTTACTGCTCCGAATATCATTTCAAGAGAATGTTTTCTTTTTTAGCTGGCATATCACTATCAGAATATATTCGCTGTAGACGTCTTACCCTCGCTGCCTTTGAACTAAAAAACAACAATGTAAAAGTCATTGATATCGCTATAAAATATGGATACAACTCGCCAGATTCATTCACTCGTGCATTTCAAAACTTGCACGGTATAACACCTTCAGAGGCCCGAAATAGTAGCCATTCTTTGAAGGCTTATTCACCAATGACCTTCCAATTATCTATTCAAGGAGGAAATGAAATGAACTATCGAATTGAAGAAAAAGAGCCATTTCGAATTATAGGTATTACAAAACGAGTCCCAATCGTTTTTAACGGTGTAAATGAAGAAATTGCTTCTATGTGGAAAAGTTTAAACCCAGAGTCTATTCAAACATTAAAGTCCCTTTCAAACATTGCACCTACTGGAATTATTAGTGCTTCTACTAATTTTTCTGAAGGAAGAATGGCGGAAAAAGGAGAACTTGATCACTATATTGGAGTAGCCACAACAAAGGATTGTCCAGAGCAGTTTAAACAACTCGAAGTCGCAGCTTCAACATGGGCTATATTCGAAGCTGTCGGTCCATTTCCTGATGCACTACAAAATGTATGGGGGCGTATTTATTCTGAATGGTTCCCTTCTTCGAACTATGAACTAGCGGAAGGACCGGAAGTATTGTGGAATGAACAGAAACACATATCTTCTCCAAACTTTAAAAGTGAAATTTGGATACCGGTTTTGAAGAAGTGATAAAAAAACAAAGCTGCTCTTCCCTAAAAGGAAAAGCAGCTTTATTTACATTTTCAACTCTTCTTTATAAATACTATATGACTTTATTGTTGATACGATAATACATATTAATATGATTCCAATCCCCATAAAAATATTAAATGGATCTGGAAGCAAAGCCCCGGCATATATACAAAGTGAACCTATTACAAATACCCTCGAAGCAAATCTATGTGTTTTTCTCCAAACTACAGGATTTTCTAATGTCCAGTCCATTCGAATGCCTACTAACCCGTTCGGCTTCGTTTGTTGCATGTAATTACCTAGTACAAGAAACAATGTTCCAAGTCCAAAATTAAATGCAATTGAGCCCGATGCAATATAATTAGACGCTGCTAATAGTGCAAATATGTTACATCCAAATCCGATAAAGAGAATGGCATAATTAATCGCTGAAAGAACTTTGGATTGCTGTGTAGACTTATCTTTTATGAATCCAAAAACTAGCCATATCATATAGAGCACTACCATACTACCTATCGAGAATGAACTTGCTTCTATTTTAGAAAAATATCCATCTACTACTCCTGCTGCATTATAATGGCGTGGAATTTGTTCTGGTAAATATGGCCATACAATATACCATCCAATTGCAATGCCAATAATTAAACTCCATGGTAATACGTGTCTTTTCATCCTCTCTCCCCCATAATTTTTTATTAGGCCCCTATTTCTTTTTTATAAGCAATATATGAATATCCCATCGTTAATCCTACTGCACCAATAATAATTCCAACCATTACGAAAGATTTCCACGTTACTGGTGCAAAAACACTTAAAATCATAATGATCCCCAATGCAACAAACACCTTTCCGCTAAAACGGTGTGTCTTTCTCCATACTTCTTCGCTACTTAACGTCCACGGCGTTTTTATACCTACAAAATAATTTGGTTTACATTGTGGTAAATAGTTTCCGATGACTATAAATAAAATACCCACTAATAATTCCGGCACGCGATTAATGAATAAATTGTATCCTAATCCACTTGTAATAATATCTATATTTCCTACAAATAGTAGCAATAGTACACCATTATTCATCATCATAAAGGCTTTAGAAAATTTCTCGTAATTTGCTTTTCTTGGATCAATCTTTGGTATCACATTTAGAAATATATATAATGCAATCATAATTCCGACCATAGAAATCATTCCGTAAAATTTAGAAGAATATCCATCTACCTTACCTCCGCTCCAATGCGTTGCAATTGTATCCGGCAAATGTGGCCAAGCAAACGCCCAAGCTAAACAAGTTATAACAATTAATAAGATTGCAAAAAGATGTTTTTTCATTTCCCCTCTTCCCCCTTATTCGTAAATGTAAACACCCAAGTTAATAAATCTTGAAAGACAGTTGTGTTTAAAGAGTACACAACAAATTGCCCTTTCTTTTCATCTTGAATAAGTTCAGCATTTTTAAGTGCGCTTAAGTGGTGTGAAATACTTGGTTTTGTCATATTGAAATGTTCAGCGATTTCACCAGCGGTTAAATCACCTTCTTTTAATAAGTCTAAAATTTTTCGCCTTGTTGGATCTGCTAATGCTTTGAATGCTTGATTCAATGTCTTTCTTCCTTTCGATAATTAGACATTTAGATATTTATCTAAATGTTAAACCGATTACCGTTATTTGTCAATTTAATCCAGCGCCCTTTTTACTTTTCTCACTTTTAACCTATACTGTTTACTAGCTTATCTTTCAACATAATGAAAAGACTTGAAACACATGATACACTATAGCTACAATTGTTTTTTTGAGGAGGAATATACATATGTATAAAATTTTAATCGTTGAAGACGATCCAAATATTTCATCATTACTGCAATCTCACATTCAGAAGTACGGTTATGAGGCTGTGGTAGCGGAGAATTTCGATGATATTATGGAATCGTTTAACGCTGTGAAACCACATCTTGTTTTACTTGATGTAAACTTACCGAAATTCGATGGTTTCTACTGGTGCCGTCAAATTCGTCATGAATCTACTTGTCCAATTATTTTCATTTCAGCTCGTGCTGGTGAGATGGAACAAATTATGGCAATTGAAAGCGGTGCGGATGATTACATTACAAAACCGTTCCACTACGATGTTGTAATGGCGAAAATTAAAGGACAATTACGTCGTATTTACGGTGATTATGCACCAAATATTTCTGAACGTATCGTTGAAGTAGAAGGTTTAAAACTATTCCCAGAACGTCCTGAAATTCACTTCGGATCTGAACAAGTTCTTTTAACGAAGAAAGAAGCTATTTTAGCTGAAATGTTATTATCTAAATTCCCTCGTACAGCGAGCCGTGAAGATTTATTAGCTGCGCTTTGGGATGACGAGAGCTTCGTTGAAGAAAATACATTAAACGTAAACATTACGCGTCTTCGTAAAAAGTTTAATGAGCTTGGCATTGAGAACTCTATTGAAACAGTACGTGGACTTGGATATCGCTTTAACGCAACTTGGAGTGAATAAGCATGAAGCTATTTTTACGTGATCATTTTGCATTTTTCCTACTGTACGTTTTAAACTTCGGTATCATTTTCGTTCTTTATGATGCAGTAGATGGATTTCAAAACAATAAATTTTACTTCGTCGTTTTAAGTTTATATTTATTTATTTGTTTCCTCGCTTACCGTTACGTTCGCAATCGTAGAATGTACCATAGATTAAGTGAGCAACCAGAAAAAATGGAAGATGCGTTTATTGAAAGAGCGACTGCTCCGATGCCTCACGGTGTCAATGAACTCGTGCGTACGCAGTACCGCCTCTTCCAAAAAGAACTACAATCGTATGAAGTAAAACAACAAGAACATCAACTATTCATTAACCATTGGGTACATCAAATGAAGACACCTGTTTCTGTTATGCAGCTTATGGTGCTAGAAATGGAAGACGAGCATTTAATTCCAAAGTTTAAAAAAGAATTAGAGCGTCTAAACCAAGGGCTTGATATGGCTTTATACATGGCTAGGTTAAATAACTTCCATGAAGATTTCCATGTCGAGACGATTTCATTAAAAGATACGGTAACAAAAAATATTAACGGATTAAAAGAACTATTCATTCGTAATGGTGTCTTCCCTGTTTTAGAAGTCCATTCTGATTTAAAAGTTGCTTCTGATGCAAAATGGCTAAAATTTATCATCTATCAATTAATGACAAACGCTGTTCGTTACTCCGGTGAGCGCGGAAAGAAAGTTTTCTTATCTGCTTACCGAAACGGAAAAGATATTATTTTAGAAGTTCGTGATGAAGGTGTTGGTATTCCACAAGAAGATATTCGAAGAGTATTTGAACCGTTTTACACTGGGAAAAACGGTCGCGCCTTCGGAGAATCTACTGGTATGGGACTTTATATTGTAAGTAAAATTTGTGATTATTTAGGTCACTCTGTCAAACTAGATTCTGAAGTTGGTAAAGGAACGACGATTAAAATCATCTTCCACAACGCTGCAAATAATCAAGCAGAACATACGGAGAAGGTGACCGAAGTATGATCGTAACATATGCAAGCAAAATGTATGAGAACTCACTCTCATACATTTTTTGCAATACAACTACTTCTATATCTTCTAGCCGGAGGTATAATCTATGACATTTTGGCAATTTGCATTTAAAAACGTCACGCGCAACTCGAGAGCTTATTTTGCTTACTTTGTAAGTAGTTCCTTTTCCATTGCTGTGTTCTTTTCGTTTGCTGTTTACTTATTCCATCCGAAATTACAAAACTTTGACATGACCTCTGAAATTTCAGCATTAATGATATTTTCAGAAGTAGTAATTGTATTTTTCTCTTTCTTCTTTTTACTATATTCCATTGGTACTTTTTTAAAAGTTAGAAAAAAACAATTTGGTATTTTGACCATTTTAGGAATATCGAGAAAACAATTACATCGTCTTATTTTTATGGAGAATATGTTAATCGGGATTTTATCTATCTTTTTCGGCATGCAGTTTGGAGTTGTTTTTTCTCAATTTTTCTTATTAGTAACAGCCAAACTTACGCATGTTCCAGGAATATATTTATACGGGCCTACTAACGCGTTTATTTTAACAACCATTGTTTTCCTTAGTCTTTTTATCATTGTATCTGCATTCACACCAATGCTTATTCGTACAAAAAAAGCAGTACACCTTTTAAAAACAAATGGTGGAAAACAAAAAGAAAGAAAACCATCCATACTTGTTTCATTATTTGGTGCGATTTGTTTATTTGGTGGTTATGCGTTAGCTGGAAATCCTAAATATTTCGTATCAGTAAGCCCACAAATCGGTGTTATATATATGGTTTCAAGTATTTTCGTTATCCCAACGCTTGTTACAATTGGAACATATTTCTTCTTTTCACAAATTAGTTTCTTACTTATTTATATTTTAAAGAAAAGAAGGAAGTTTTATATGAAACGGATTAATATGCTTTGGATTTCGGATTTAGCAAGCCGTATTCGAACGAATATTAATATGCTGTTTATTGTAGCGATGCTATCTACAATTGCTTTCACAATGATTACGTTTCTATATGGATTCGGGAAATTTATTAAGCTAGAGGTGAATAGAACTTCTCCTTTTCCAATTTCTTATTTTTCTTATGATGCGAACCCTTTTGTTACAGAGCATTTAAATTGGCTTGAGCAACAATTACAAAAAGAGCATTTCCCCTATCAAAAAATAAAAGCTGATATATATGAAACACCACTAAAAGAAGATAAAGATATAGCTATTTATAATGACGTATACGCAATTAAGCAAAGTGACTATAACAAACTTGCATATTCTTTACGAATGAAACAACTATTTATGGATGATAACGAAGCATATGTGCTAACAGGGACATCTTATAACACCATATTCAACGAATTTGAGCAAAGCTACAAAAGAGATTACATTACACTCTCTAGTACAAATACGAAATTACGAGTGAAAGGCTATGAGCATGTGAATGCAATTCCATCTGGCTTTTCATATCAAACGATAGTTTTGCCTGATGTTATCGTAAATAACTTACCTAGCACCGTAAAGCATATATCAGCATACAATTACAAAATTCAAAACTGGGAACAGACATATGAAATTGCTGATAATTTTATAGAAAAAGTGCAAAAAGATCGAAATAAATCCCAGTATGAAGGACCTCTTATTCGTTCCTTTGAATCAGCAGGATCGTTATACAAAATAACATCAGGCAGTGCTGCATTTTTCCTAATTGGGACATTTTTAGGAGTTATTTTCTTCATTGGAGCTGGTAGCGTTCTTTACTTTAGAATGTATACGGATTTGACGAACGAACAAGAGAAATATATAACGATTTCTAAAATCGGTGTAACAGATACAGAAATGAAACGATCTGCAACCATTCAACTTAGTATTTTATTTTTCATTCCGTACATTATGGCATCCATTCATACAATGTTCGCAACAAAAATGCTACAAGATGTAATTGGTTTATCTCTGTTCAAAGAGGTTTCAGCCGTTCTTATTATTTTTGGATTCGTTGAAATCGTATTTTTCGTATTCATTCGTTCACTTTATATGCAAAAATTATCACAATACACGAGTGGACAAAATATTTAAAACAAACTTGATGAAAAGAGTATTTCTTATGCTCTTCTCATCTTCACCCTATCAGGAGGTTCAGGTGAATGACATTTTGGCAGTTTGCATTTAAAAACGTGACGCGGAACGCCAGAGCTTATTTCGCCTATTTTGTAAGCAGTGCGTTCTCCATCGCAATCTTTTTCTCATTTGCAGTTTATTTATTTCATCCTAAATTGCATATGACAGACGTGAATTATTCTCTGAACATATTAATGACAATTTCAGAAGTTGTCATTGTGTTCTTTTCATTTTTCTTTTTACTGTATTCAATCGGGACGTTTTTAAAAGTACGAAAAAAACAGTTCGGGATTTTAACAGTACTTGGCATATCCCAAAAACAATTAAAGCGACTCATATTTATAGAAAATATGTTAATTGGTGCTCTTTCTATATTTTTTGGTATTCAACTTGGAGTTGTCTTTTCACAGTTCTTTTTATTAGTTACCGCCAAAATTACACACGTACCTGGTTTATATTTATATCCGCCTACAAGTGCTATCGTTTTAACTATCATCATCTTTCTCGGGCTCTTCATTCTCGTATCATCTTTTACACCGATGCTCATTCGCACGAGAAAAGCCGTACGTCTTTTAAAAGAAGGAAAACAACAAAAAGAAAGAAAAGCATCCGTGCTCATCTCTCTATTTGGTGCGGCATGTTTAATAACTGGATATGTATTAGAATCCAATCCATTATATTTTATGTCGTTAGGCGATATCATTGGGCTTTTATATGCCGTCTCTAGTATATTTGTTATTCCATCGCTTATTGCAGCTGGAACATACTTTTTCTTTTCACAAATTAGTTTTTTACTTATTCGTATTTTAAAAACGCGAAGAACGTTTTATATGAAACGAATTAATATGCTTTGGATTTCGGATTTAGCAGCGCGCATTCGGACAAACATTAACATGCTCTTTATTGTAGCGATGCTATCAACACTCGCTTTTACAATGATTACATTCTTATACGGTTTTGGGAAATTTACAAAGTTTGATGCAATTAGACAAAACCCTTTCCCGTTTACGTATTTATCGCATACTGAAAATACATTAGCTGATGAACATTTAAACTGGTTAGAGCAAAAATTTAATGAAGAGCATTTTACTTATACGAAATTTAAAACCGATATATATGAGGTATCTTCAGCTGAAGATAACACGCAGCTCTATTACGCAATTAAACAAAGTGACTATAATGTACTTGCTAAAGCATTAAATTGGGAAAAACTTACGGTAAATAAGAATGAATCTTATATTCTTATGAAAGACTTAGATGATCAAGTTATTGGAACACTTCACAATGAAGAAAAGAAAAATACTCTTACACTTACTCAAAACAATTTACAACTACAAGTGAAAGAATATAAAAGTTATAGCCCATTCCCAAACAGCTTAATATACCAATTACTCATACTATCTGATGAAAATGTAGAATCCTTATCCACAGTTTCCAAACAAATGAGTGTATATAACTTCAAAGTTACAGATTGGGAAAAAGCACATAATATCGGTTCATCGTTTATAACAAAAATTGATAACGATAATGCAGCAATTCAAGCAGAGCATCCACCTTTCCATGCAAGTGAAGCGAGCGATTCCCTATATAAGACAAAACTAAATGTCGCTTCGTTCTTCTTAATTGGTACTTTCTTAGGTGTTATCTTCTTTATCGGTGCTGGTAGTGTTCTTTACTTCCGAATGTATACAGATTTAACAAATGAGCAAGAAAAATATATAACGATTACGAAAATTGGCTTAACTGAAACTGAAATGAAACGTTCAGCGACAATTCAGCTTGCGATTCTTTTCTTCGTGCCTTACATCATGGCGTCAATCCATACGATGTTTGCGACAAAGATGCTACAAGAAGTTTTACATCTCTCGTTCTTCGCTGAGATTACAGTCGTACTGTTGATTTTTGGAACAGTTGAAATTTTATTTTTCCTTTTAATTCGTTCCTTTTATATGCAAAAATTATCACAACATATTAAGTTTTAAAAGTAGAAAGGTGATTACTATGGAAGAAGTATTACACATAAAAAACGTCTCAAAAGTATATGAGGGAAAAGTCCCTCATACTGCTTTAAAAAATATAAATTTACACGTAGATAAAGGGGAATTCGTTGCCATTATGGGTCCATCTGGTAGCGGGAAATCTACATTTTTAAACGTTATTTCTACAATTGATTCTCCTACTTCTGGTGACGTCGTTATTAACGGAAAAAAACCACACACATTTCGTAGAGAGAAGTTAGCTATTTTCCGCCGCCAAGAGTTAGGATTTGTTTTCCAAAACTTTAACCTACTAGATACACTAACAATCGGTGAAAATATCGTACTACCTTTAACATTAGATAATGTTCCATTAAAAGAAATGGATGAAAAGCTTGATAACATTTCAAAAAAGCTTGGAATTGATCATATTTTGGACAAACGTATTTTTGAAGTTTCTGGAGGACAAGCACAGCGTACTGCAGTAGCACGTGCTGTTATTCATCACCCTTCTCTCTTACTAGCCGATGAACCGACAGGGAACCTGGATTCAAAAGCCGCTATTGATGTAATGGAGTTATTTACGAAATTAAACAAAGAAGAAGATGCAACGATTTTAATGGTTACGCACGATCCGTTTGCAGCAAGTTATTGTAACCGTGTTATTTTCATTAAAGATGGAGAGCTTTACAATGAACTGCACCGCGGATTATATCACGAGAAGTTTTATCAAGAAATATTAGATGTTCTAGCCTTATTAGGAGGAAGACGTGGATGACGTTTTGGCAATTCGCATTTAAAAATGTCTCACGTAATTCAAAAGCATATTTCGCCTACTTTGTAAGTAGTGCGTTTTCTATCATGGTTTTCTTTTCATTTACTGTATACGCGTATCATCCACGCTTACAGAGTGTACAAAGCTTTCAAGAACGTGATCCTCTAATGAATTTAGCTAGTACAGCACAGCTTGTGATTGTTATGTTCTCGTTCTTCTTTCTCTTATATTCAATTGGAACATTTTTAAATGTACGGAAGCAGCAATTCGGGATACTCACTATTCTTGGTATCTCACAGAGACAATTAAAAAGATTGTTATTTACCGAAAACATGATAATTGGGATATTATCTATCTTTATCGGCATTCAAGGTGGACTTGTATTTTCTAACTTTTTCTTATTAGTCACTTCGAAATTAACAAACGCGAAAGGTCTCTATTTATATTGGCCAACAGAAGCGATTATCGTTACAACCGTAACGTTTATCATTTTATTTTTAATCGTTTCTACATTTACACCAATGTTTATTCGTACTCGAAAAACAACGAAGCTTATTAAGGGCGTTAACAAAGAGAAGAGCGAAAAAAAACCATCTATACTCATTTCACTATTTGCTTTAACTTGTTTAGGACTATGTTATTATATTGCCGGTTATCCGCAAGGCTACATAACGGAAAAAAATGCACAAAATGGATCTGTATTCTTAATTATGCTATCTATTTTACCGCTTGTAGTGATTGGGACGTATTTATTTTTTTCACAAACATTTCTTCTCTTTATCTATATTTTAAAGAAACGAAGAAAGTTTTACTTAAAACGAATAAATATGTTATGGATTTCAGATTTAGTTTCTCGTACACGCAGTAATATTAATGTACTCTTTATTGTTTCTATGCTATCTGCACTTGCATTTACAATTATTATCGGGTTATTTGCTGCAAACAATAATACGAAAGCACCCATACTAGAACGATATCCAATACCATTCACCTATACATCAGAAGGTGTTAATGCATTTGAACAAAAGCATATTACTACGATTGAAACTGAACTTACAAATGCTAATTTTCAATATGACAAATATAAGTTTACCGTTTTAAAAGATACAGCTTCAAAAGAGTCAATTGCCATTATGAAAATGAGTGATTATAACGCAATAGCACAGCAATTAAACAGACCAGAAATCACTCTCGATTCTTCACAAGTTTATAATATTTCTCGCTATTCACCAGCGTTATTAAATCTCGTGTCTAACCCATTTGCGAAGCAGAACACAATTACACTTGGCTCTAATAAAAAGGAATTTCAAATTAAAGGTTTTATTAATAGAGGAATTGAGCCTCCCTTTGCATTACCTCACTTAATTGTGATGCAAGATGAAGTAATTGAAAATATGATTCCTCATATTGAAACAATTACAGTCTATAACTACTTCGTGGAAAATTGGGAAAATGCAATTGTCCCAACAAAAAATATATTAAAAAGCTTAGATCATGATGCAGAAATTTTGTATGAAGCACATAAAAATGAAGAAAATTTCATTAAACCATTTTATATTTATACAGCTACGGATGAACTCGTTCATAGTAAAGGAAATGCAGTCGCTCAATTCTTTATTTGGGCATTTCTCGGCTTTATTTTCTTTATCGGAGCAGCTAGTGTTTTATATTTCCGTATGTATAATGACTTAACAACTGAAAGACAAAAGTATATTACGATTACAAAGCTTGGCTTAACTGAATCAGAAATGTTTCGCTCTGCAACGATTCAATTAGGAATTTTATTTTTCGTTCCTTACATCGTTGCTGGTGTTCACACATTATTTGCGGTTAAGTTTTTACAAAGCATGTTTTCTTTCTCCTTACTAAAAGAGACATGTATCGTACTCACCTTTTTCGGGGTTATCGAGATCATTTTCTTCTTCTTAATCCGTTCTCTGTACATTAATAAATTATCACAGCATATAAAAATATGAATAAAATAGCCTTGTGCAATATGCACAAGGCTATTTTCAATAGTTTTTAATAATTAGCAGCAATATCCACCGTAGCCGCCTGCGTAACCGCCGTAACCACCATAGCCACAACCGCCGCCTCCGCCGAAGCAGCTAGCACCGATGATAATTAATAAAATAAACAATACGATTAGAAGCGCAAAACCGCCTCCGCAACCATGTCTGCGGTTACAATCATCATGTCTGTGTTCACACTTTTCGCTCATTACCCTATTCCTCCTTTAGTATCATTCATAACAAGTTCACCTTGCTCTAAATGAGGGGATTCCATTTATATTATGTTTTCAGGGCGAATAGGAAGCTTGGCTTACCTAAAAACGGGCTTGTTTTAGGAATTGGGCTTAATCAAAAAAAAAGATACCTATTCAGGTATCCTTTAAAGAAACATATTCAACAAAAGAGCAAAACCAAATGCAATAAATGATAACAATGTTTCCAGCACCGTCCACGTTTTAAATGTTTCCTTCACCGTCAAACCTAAATACTCTTTTACAAGCCAGAACCCTGCATCATTTACGTGAGAAAACATTAATGAACCTGCACCGGTTGCAATAACGAGAAGCTCTAAATTCACACCAGACATGTGCTGAATAACTGGTGAAACAATCCCTGCTGCTGTCGTTAATGCTACTGTAGCTGAACCTGTTGCAATTCGAATTAAACCAGCTACCATGAAAGCTAATACGATTGGTGATAACGAAATATGTTCTGCCATTTGTGCAATAGCTGTTCCAACGCCGCTTTCAATTAATATTTGTTTAAATCCACCGCCTGCACCAATTATTAAAATAATAGAACCGACAGGCAATAAACTTTCATCTGTTAATTTTTTAATCATCTTTTTATTAATACCTTGTTTGATACCAAGTAAATAAAATGCTGCGAAACATGAAATAAGTAAGGCGATTACTGGACTTCCTATAAATACGAAAAATTCAGTCAATTTTTTCGGTAATGAAATATATGGTGCAACTACTGATAAAATCATCAATACAACTGGTAATAAAATAATAAAGAATGAAACTTTACGACTTGGCAAATCAGTTGATACTGTCGTAACTCGAACAAGCTCCGGTTCATTTTCAGGTATAACCCTCTTATGTACCCACTTTGCAAATATTGGGCCTGCTATAATAGCCGTCGGTAACGCGATAATTAATGAATATAAAAGTACCTTTCCTAAGTTCGCGTTATAAATACCGATTGCAGTCATGGCACCTGGATGCGGAGGTACTAGCCCATGTACGATAGATAATCCCGCAATAACAGGTAAAGCAATTAATAATATGTTTTGCTTCGTTGTTTTTCGAATTGAAATTACAAGTGGTAATAAAATAACAATCCCTACTTCAAAAAAGACGGGAATCCCTATAACAAAACCTGCAAATAACATAGCCCAAGGTAATTTTTTTACGCCGAAAAATCGAATAAAGAAATCTGCAACTTGCATGCCTGCTCCTGAATCAGACATCATTTTCCCGAGTATAGTTCCAAGTGCCAAAATACCAACTAAATGACCTAGTACACTACCAACACCAGTTTCATAGACAGCCACTATTTTCGTTAAGTTCAGTCCAGACATAATAGCTAAAAACAAACTCGCAACTGTTAAACTAATAAATGCATGCCATTTCCACCATGATACCCCTAAAATAACAATTGTGATCGCAAGTAACGTGACGATTAATAAGTATATATCCATCTCTCATTCTCCTTACTTTTATCCCGATTGGTGTGGGCTAATAATTAGTGGGTGATGCCCTCCTCCACTAATTAAAGTTTTACTTTATAAAAAAAGAGGGAACATCCCCTCTTTTTTATACGTCATAATTCACTACATAATGCTGCATTTCTGTATTGTAGTAGCCTTCGCTATATTCAATTACTTCGCCAACTTCATCATAAGAATAGCGCATACGTTTTAATAACGCTGTTCCCTCTTTTTCACCTAGCGCTTCTGCAACGAAATTAGGTGCAAGCCCAACCGCGAATTCATCTCTGAAGTTTTCTAAATGTATACCTCGGTCTTCAACTAAATCATAAAGCGATTGTAAATCAAAGTCCGATAAATCTGTACTTGCCATTCCTGCTGAGAAATAGTGCGTATAATGAATGTACGGTGCATCATTTAACGTATATAAACGTTCGATACGGAAACTCTCTTTCCCGAATAATCGAAATGGCACTGTTCCTTCTTCATTATGCACGACTTCTGCTTTTAGCAATTTCTTCTGTACTTTATATCCTTCTTCCACTAATACTTCTGTAAATTTCTTACCCTTTGACAGTTTTGTCGCAGAAGTATTACGAATCACTTTCGTTCCTTTACCACTTTTCTTTTCCAAGTATCCTTCTTGAGCGAGTTCTTTAATGGCATTACGCACTGTAATCTTACTAACTTTGAACTCTTCTTCTAATTGCGGTTCTGAAGGAATATTCGTATGAATCGCATATACGCCATGCAATATTCGATCACGAATAATATTTTTTATTTGTAAATATAATGGTCCTTTTTTCCTCGTTACGTTCACTGTTACACCCACTACCTTTCTACATCACCTACTGATGCCGTCATCGCCCGAAGTATATCTTTCTCTGATGACATTGGCGTATCACCGACGATTGTATGTGCTAGCATTCCAGCTGCTGACGCAAATGAAACAGCTTTCTCTGGTGCAAACTCTTTTATCTCGCCATGAATAATTCCGCTCGTATAAGCATCTCCAGCACCTATTCTATCATATACAGAAAACGTAAGTGTTTTTGCAAAAGTGAACGAATCATTTTTACATATAAACCCGCGAAGCGAATGTGTATTATCACTGTTGATGGAGCGATGAGTACCAGCGATTGTAGCGATATGATACGTTTCAGCTACCTTTGGAATAAGATCCAGCAGCTGCGCCTCACGCTCCGTCTCTTCTGTTTTCATCCCAAGAACGAACATCGCATCTTTTTCATTCATCATAACGATATTAGCAAGTCCTAGCATTTCTTCATAATGCGGTTTTGCCTGTTCATATCCGTCTTCTCCCCAAAGTGAGGGACGATAATTACAATCAAAAACGACGGTTCCTCCGTTTTCTTTAACTGCTCTCGCTAAAGATTTCATATGATGACGTACAGTATCATTCATCGCAAGTGTAATACCGCAAAAATGAACGATATCAATTCCCTTTGCGATTTCTTCAAATTGATACATTTCTTCACATGCCGTATTGAAGCTACTTTCTAATCGATTCGAATATGTAACGCGGCTTGCACGTGCACCGAATCCATTTTCTAAAAAATACATACCTACATATTTACCGCCTCTTGAAACAAGAGAAGTTTGAATCCCTAGCTTTTGAATGTAAGATACAGCTGCATCTCCAACCGAATTTTCCGGTAAAGTTGAAATAAGAAGCCCTTCATGCCCTAAGTGAGAAAGTGCCGCTACAACATTCACACCTGTACCTGAAAATGAGTAATTTAACGTGTTAGCTTGCGACAACAATTCATATCCAGGTACTTGCAGGCGCATCATTACTTCGCCGAACGCTGCAATTTTCTTACGCATATTGATCAACTAGCTTTTTCACGACTGCTAATAATTCACGAACATCTTCTACTTTCGTATTACCAGTTTCTTTATCAATAATAGAAGAGTATACGTGCGGGATAACTTGCTCTATATTTGCCTCAAACGCAATACGTACAATTGTTTCAAAGTTTTCTTTATCAATTCCACCTGTTGGCTCTAATGCGAATCCTTCTTCCGCACAAGCTTTCGCAACTGCGCGATATTCTTCTTCGTGAGCTAGCCCTTTCATCGGGAAGTATTTCAATGAATTTCCGCCCATATCACGCACAAGTGCGATTGCTGTTTTAATTGGAACGATTGCTTTTTCTTCTCCAGCCGCACTAATTGGGCCAGTAGAAATATTTACGTAACCTACTTTTCCTGTTGGTGATACTAAACTATTAATCCAGCTATCTTTTTCGCCGAGATTTGCACGCGTTGCTCCAACTGAAGGGAACACTTGGTTAATATGGCTACCAGGATAATGCTTCGCAATTTCAGCCACAACTGCTGCTTGGCGATTATCTCCTGCGCCTAGTCCAATTGATACAGCGTCATCAATTTCTTTTCCGTATGCTTTCATAGCTGTAACAGCTTCTTCTACTGTTGGGTAGTCTTTTGATAACACTCCCACTACTACATAACCTTCTGCTGCTTCAAAAATATCTTTTGCGTTTTCTATATTGTTTGCCAATACATTTAATGCTACGCGACCTTTATAAAAACGTTTTTGAATGTTTGTCATTTTAGTTTCCCCCTACAATTTCTCTCATTTTTTCTTCAATCACATGTATATCATCACCTTGAAGTGGACGTGGATCGATATCAAAGAATCCTTGTCTTACTCCATAATCACGTGTATAAATTGCGATTTCCCCTTCGCGTAATGCAGTCACAACATCTCTTGCTGATTTGTTTAACTCTTTTTCGTTAATATGAATACGTGCTCTAAAGATTGCTCTTCCAGCTTCATCTTGAACGATCGTTACATTTACACCATTTAATTCTTTTAGCGGCATAAGTACTTGTAGCAATTCTTTTTCTTGCTCGCTCTTATCTTCTTTTACTCCGTACTCATCAAGCGCTTGAAGTAAGCCAAAAGTTGTCTCTTTCCCGACTTTCATACTTCTTCCGATGCAATGTAATTGCACTTTCAGCCATTCGATATATTTTCGTTTACCGCCAACAATACCAGAAGTAGGTCCTTCAATTGCCTTTGAACCACTATAAATGGCAAGGTCTGAATACTTCACATATTTTTGAATGTCTTCTTCAGCTGCCGCATCAACGATAAGTGGTACGTTATTTCGCTGCGCTACTTCCCATGCTTCTTCAACAGAAATCATATTTTTTTGCACTGCATGATGTGATTTCACATAAAGAATTGCTGCTGTATTTTCGCCAATCGCATCTTCAATATGTTCTGCTTTCCCTTCATTTGCGTAGCCAACTTCAACGAGTTTTCCTCCACCTAAGTAAATCATCGTTTCAACAGGAGCACCGTATTGAACGTTATGACCTTTTAACATAATCACTTCGTTTTTCGCGATTACTTCTTGATGAAGTCTTTCACTTTTACGGCGATTTCCTTCTGTAACGATACCAGCGATAGAAAGCGCAATTCCGCTCGATGCTGAATTCACAACGACCGCTGCCTCTGAATCTAGAATTCTCGCAATATGGTCTCCTGCTTTATCTACTAAATCAGCAATTTCCACATAATTTTGTCCACCATGTTTCATCGCATCCATTACTGTATCTGTAGGAGCAGATACACCTAAAATACTCATTCTACCGCTCGCATTAATCACTCTTTTTAATCCGTACTTAGCATTCAATGAATGACCCATTAGTTACAACCCCTTTCGTATCAATTCTTTTTTCAGCAATGCGCTGATCCCCTTCTGAATCAATTAACGTAACCTTCTCATCTTTAACCGTAAATAAAGTTAAGTTTGCAATATCCCCTTCTTGAATACGGCCAAGCTCTGGTTTCTTAAGCCACTCTGCCGCATTTTTCGTAACCGCACCAATTACTTCTTCTAGCGGATAACCTAAGTAAAGGAATTTCGAAAGAACGTGAGCCATACTATACACTGGACCATGTATACGATTCTTCCGGTAAATATCCGTACTAATTGTATTAAAGGCAATATCGTGACGCTTCGCCGCTTCTGCTACTTTAAAAGAAAAGCTAGCATTACCGTGACCAACATCTAAATGCACGCCGCGATTCACCGCATCTAACAACACAGGTAGCGGTTTCCCTTCTTCATCAAATAAATTATTTTCTTTCCCGTTTAAATAATGTGTAATCACATCATCTTTTTCTAAAAGAGGTACAACTTCCTCTATACGGGGAGGCGCTGAACCGATATGTACCATAATCGGTAATGATGTTTCTCGAGATAAAGCGCGCGCTACATGCAGCGGTTCAATTCCACTATCACAAACGACACTTTTACTCATTCTCGCCTTTAACCCAACGATTACATCTTTATACTTTTCTACTGCTTCTATCGCTTTCTCTTTATCTATCCATTCCATATTGGATAATTCATCAATTCGTTTCAAACCGATGCGAGAAATATTTAAAAAGGCAAATAAATTTGTCTTTGCCTGCTCTCTACTTTTTACTAAATCTGCAATGCGATCAGCACCGCAACTACCCGCATCAACAATTGTCGTTACCCCTTGCTTAACGCCAATTTCATCTACCTCATCGCCATACGGATCAAACTCTGGAAAAGCGTGAACGTGCAAATCAATCCAGCCACTCGATACGTAAGTACCAGAGTAATCAAGAACCTTTCCACCCTCGCCAGCACCAGCTTTCGTCACCTGTGCGATTTTATTATTTTCAATTACAATGTCAATCTCTTCCCCGTTCACACGTTTCACATTACGTAGTACGAATCGTTCTGTCATTGTATTTCCACCCTTTTCTATAAGAAGCCATAAGAATACGCTTACATTAAAGTTTCATTTTATATCTCTTTCACACGTTTAGCGTAACACAAAAAAAGGGAGAAGTAAATATAACGTTATAATGTTTGAAAGTGAATAAAAAGATGCTCCTCCAAAATGGTAATAGTATAGGAAATTATATCAACGATTTTTTGAATATATCTATCATAACTTACAATATATCAACGATTTTTCAATTATATCTATCATAACTTATAATATATCAACGATTCGACAAGGAATATCGATTTACCGACAAGAAACGTCAATTCCTTTCTTATATAAGAAAAGGCTGTCCCAAATGGCACAGCCTTTTTCTCTATTCCTGAACCGTCACAATAACCCCATCCATATTGTTCCCGGAAATTTCATACTGCTTGTTTGCTGGAACGTTCACTTTCGTATTCTCAGAAACTTTATAATAAGAAACAGTATATTTCTTACCTTCTACTTCAGTTGAAACCTCTTTTTCCTCTTTTAAAAACTCTAAATATTCCTCTAGTGTAAAATTCTTTTTTTGCATAATTGCGCTATGAGGTAGGCCGACATAACGGATATGCCATGGCTCATATTGAATTCCAGTAATGTTACTTTTATTTTTCGGATAACGTAATACAAAGCCATGCTTCCATACGTTCTCTTCAATCCATTTTCCTTCAGGCGCTTTCTCCATTTTCTTTTGAGTAGACCCAATGTCCAGTGATAATCCTAAATTATGTTCACTGTATCCTGCTGGAAGTGCATAATCAGATCCCATTTTTTCATATAGCTGTTTTTGCTCTTGGAAATCTCTATAACCACTACTAATCAAAAAATGGTTAACACTTTCTTTTCCAGCCGCATCGACAACGTTCAAAAACTTTTTCACAACATCCTTTGATAAACGAAGATTTCTATCAAATATTACATAACCTCTTACTAATTCACTATTATGATTTACATTTATAATATCAGACCTAATACTATCTTTTTTTACTGGATAATCCCTGTTAACTAATAATAAATCGCCCTTATAAATTTGTTCCTTCGTAATCTCTTTCCCCTCGGTGTTTGCCGCCTTTACTAGCTCATCTTTCCCGACAATTTTAACATCGATTTCCTTTTGAAATAACGGTGATATATAAACGCCTACACATACTGTGAATGCTATAAAAAAAGAAATAAATACCCACTTTTTCATTTCTAGTTCCTCCTTAACGTAACTTACGTATAGAATAGAAAAAACTATTAAAATAAAAAGTGGGGTAAAGTTTAAATTTTTATTAAATTGTTACATTCTCGTCTTTTGGCAATCGTACTTCAAATAGCGTTCTAACTACATTGCTCTCAGCAGAAATCGTACCATTATGCTGCTCGACAATATTTTTCGCAATGAATAGTCCTAGGCCAGTCCCGCCACGGTTCTCAGTTCTCGCTTTATCACCTGTATAAAACATATCAAAAAGATACGGTAAATCTTCTTCTGGAATGCTATCTCCATAATTCATAATTTGTACGACAACTTCTCCATTATCAACATATCCATTCATATCAACAAATTGCCCATCATACCCGTAACGAACGGCATTTGTTAACAAGTTTTCAAATACTCTAGCTAACAATTTTCCATCACCGTGCATCGGTAAATGAGGAGCCACGTTCAATCTAGCTTCTAAATGATGTTTTTCTAATAACGGATACAATTCCTCCTCTAACTGTATAAGTAACTCACTTATATCGATCGGCTTTTTATCCAGCTTTAGCATGCCATAATTCATACGTGTAATTTCAAATAGCTCATCAATTAAACTTTCGAGCCTTTGCGATTTCGTATATGCAATTGTGGAGAAATGTTTAATTTGTTCTTTTGTTAAATTTTCATCTTTAAGAATTAAATCTAAATATCCTAACACGGATGTTAACGGTGTTCTTAAATCATGAGCTAAATTCACAACGAGCTGATCTTTACTACTTTCTGCAAAATCTCCTCTTTCAACAGCTTCTTTTAACTTTTCACTTGCAACATTTATTTCACGCGCGATATTGTAGGGTAAGAACCCAGCGCCTTAAGACCTCTCGGTCTTAGGTTTCCGAGAACTCCCCCCCGAACCGTACGTACCCCTCTCAAGGTATACGGCTCTCCGTCTCTTCAGTCTAGCTTCCCGTTATGCAGGTCACGATGACACTTTCGACAAAGTATCATTGTTTTACGGTTCCTTGCTATCATCTGTCTTTCCCATTTCTTTTTCCCTTTAAGGTTCTTTAACTTTCGAACATGATGAACTTCCATTGAGCCTTCTTCAGCCTTACACCATTCAC
>NZ_QJTG01000020.1:37333-97082 GCF_003217275.1 Bacillus sp. 196mf | reverse complement strand
GTACAGGCTTTTATCCAGGAGTTAAATCGCACACCTGAAAAAGTGATTAATCGATTGTGCGTTCAATTGTAAAGCTTAAATTCAACTTATATAGTTTTCCAAAAGCATCTTTTTATTAAGAAAGATGCTTTTTTCATTACAACAATGTAATCTTCATGTCACCTTTATCGCTCGTACCAAACCTTTCCATTCATTATACTAAAAATATAAAGTGACACTTTACTCAGTGGGGAACCACATCTCACACTGATCGCATGTACTTGATATGTAAAGGAGAATGTGACATGAAACAAAACAAACGAGCTATGCTTTTAATATTTACTACAGCAATTATAACTTCTGGATTAGCAATTTTACCTTGGTTTATCATATGAACACTCCCCCACTTAGCAAAGCTTGAAGTGGGGGTTTCTAACGTTTCGACCTAACGGACGATTAACGTCAGGGGAGTTAACACATTAGCGAGTTGTTTCACGCCTCCCCCCTAACAACGAAAAAAGCTGATTGCTTCTTAAGAAGCAATCAGCTTTTTTTTATATTATAAAATCCCCAAAATTTTATTTACGCAACTTATAATAATAACCATAGATACGGCAACACACATTACAACCGTATTACGATCTTGCTTTTCTTTTTTTGAAATTTCTTCTTTTGAATTCATGTGTATGATCTCCTTTTAAAAAAAGTGTGAGATAGGAAATTTTTCTTATCCGATGCGAGGTGAATACGAAAACCCTCTCTATCTCACATACACAATAGAATGGAATTGTCATTTTATAAATAAAATGACATGACGTTATGTCGCAACATAGGGTATTTTGTGTCGCTACGTTTTCTATTATAAAAAATAGTTGTGCAAAACTAGTGCATTTTTTATGTCAATTACTCTGAGCGAAAAAATCAGCCCTCCATTCAATCACATAAAAAGAGTTTTTTATTATTTTCATGTAAACTATACAAGTAGAATGAACAGTTTGGGGTGCACAAGATTATGGTAAAAATTTTATTAGTAGACGATGAAGAACGTATGTTACGATTATTAGATCTGTTCTTAAGCCCTCGCGGCTATTTTTGTATGAAAGCTACCTCTGGCCTTGAAGCACTAAAATTAATCGAACAAAAAGAATTCGATATTATTTTATTAGATGTTATGATGCCAAATATGGATGGATGGGATACTTGCTATCAAATTCGTCAAATTTCCAACGTTCCTATCATTATGTTAACAGCTCGCAACCAAAACTACGATATGGTGAAAGGCCTCACGATGGGCGCAGATGATTATATTACAAAACCATTTGATGAGCATGTATTAGTCGCACGAATCGAGGCTATATTACGCCGTACAAAAAAAGATGGCTTTGTTAGTTTCAATGGTATTGAGTGGGATAAAACGAAACATACTGTCACAGTTTATGATGAAAAAATCTCGCTAACTCCTATCGAATTTTCGTTACTCGGGCTATTTTTGCAAAATACAAACCGTGCTTATAGCCGAGATGATTTAATCGAAAAAATTTGGGGCTATGAAACAGATATCGAATATAGAACAATTGACTCACACATTCGTAATATCCGTGATAAACTACGCAAAAAAGGATTTCCGATTGAAGATTACCTAGAAACGGTCTATAAAGTCGGATATAAATGGAAAAGTGAATAATTACTTCGGTCAGTGGGAAATCGTATACCACTGACTCTTTATTACGAATAAGGTATGGTGAAAAAATGAGTAAACTTTCCCTTAAAATTGGGACATACTTTTTAATATTAGCTTTATGTATTGAAACAATTGCTTTCGTATCTTTTTATAAAAGCCTTTCAAAAATGCGTATTGTAGAGGAAACAGATGCTCTTTTAGAGAAAGGTAATCGCTATAGTAAAAAAATTAAAAGCCGCGAGAGACGGGATGAATATTATAAAGAAATGAAACACGCTGAACATAATAAAAATCCTAAACGTCCTGTGTACCCTGAGTTCGATATTACGAATGAGGCTGCACACTTAGTTGAATCGGAATCAATTTCTAACTCCGATATAGCTATCATTATTACTGACCATAACGGCAAAATTATTTCCACCTCAGAACCCGTAACAAAAGACATGCAAAAACAACTTACTTGTAAAACAGAAACTGTCCCAGATGGCGGCTTAGTCGTTGAAAGGAACTGGAAAAAATCAAAGTTCATCACAACAGTAAGCCCACTTAACACAACAAAGTTTCAAGGAAAGCTATATATGTTATTAAAAACATCTTTCCTAGAAAATATGTTACTTAAACTCATGAACCAATTTCTTATCATTAGCGTTTTAACAATTATTTTAACAACAATTTCTGTCTTTGTTTTTTCACGCGTTATTACAGAACCACTTGTAAAAATGAAAAGAGCGACAGAAAAAATGTCAAAATTAAACAAGCCAATTCAATTAGGTATTAAACGAAATGATGAACTCGGTAGTTTAGCAAAAACAATTGAAGATTTATCGAGTGAACTTACGTATATGAAAAAAGAGCGCAATGAATTTCTCGCTAGTGTCGCTCATGAACTATTAACTCCATTGACCTATATGAAAGGTTATGCAAAGGTAGCAAAGAGAGACTCTTTAACAAAAGAGGAGCGAGAAGAATACTTACAAATCATTGAGGATGAAACGGATAGTGTAACCGATCTCGTCCAAGATTTATTTATGCTTGTACAATTAGAACAACACCAATTTGTTATAAAAAAACAAAAAGTACTTCTTCAGCCATTTTTAGAACGAATGGTAGAAAAAACAAAAACAACATTAACAAATAAGCAAATGCAGCTTCATGTATATTGCAAAGATGATTTAGAAGTTTGCATAGACGAAAGACGTATGGAACAAGTTATGTTAAATTTATTACACAACGCTTATCAACATTCGCCAGAAAACACATCTATTACGATACGTGTACTCATGAAAACAGATTCTTTTACAATAAGTGTACAAGATGAAGGTGAAGGTATTCCTGAAGCAGATATCCCGCATATTTTTGACCGCTTTTATCGTGTCGATAAATCTAGAACACGAGCTACAGGCGGAAAAGGTATCGGGCTAGCTGTTGCAAAGGAAATTGTAGAATTGCATAACGGTTCTATTCTAGTAACAAGCCAATTAGGAGCGGGAACAAACTTTATAATCGAGCTACCTTTTGAATAATATGCGTGTGAAAACACCAGTAGTAGTAAACACTACTGGTGTTATTTTGTTCATAAAAACAGTTCATATAAGCTAAGCTTTTGAAATTATTCTTATTTCAATATAAAATAAAGGTACATTTGCAAAGATTTGGAGGGTGATATAATTGGATATCCATGTATTAACAAAAGACGAAGCAGAAATTTACTTAGAACTTCGCGTAGAAGGATTAAAGCAAAACCCTGAAGCATTCAGCTCTTCTTATGAAGATATTATTAATAAAGAGTGTGCGATTGAATATAAAGCACAAAAATTAGCACAAGATGAAAACTATACGCTAGGTGCATTTAAAGATGGAAAATTAATCGGGGTTGCAACACTGGAAACGAAACCATATGTAAAACAAGAACATAAAGCTAAAATCGGTTCTGTATATGTATCTCCAAAAGCACGCGGACTTGGAGCAGGAAAAGCACTTATTAAAGAATGTCTTGAGCTTGCTAAATCTTTAGAAGTAGAACAAGTTATGCTTGATGTTGTTGTTGGAAACGATGGAGCGAAAAAACTTTATGAATCATTAGGTTTTAAAACATTCGGTGTACAAGAACGTTCATTAAAATATAACGGACAATATTGGGACGAAGAGCATATGGTCTTATTCTTAGATGAAAATAAATAATAAAAAACATCCTCATGTTTGGAGGATGTTTTTTACTTTCTTGTAAACCATGCCGTGTGTAATAATTGAATCGCTTTCGCAATTTCTTCCTCTGATAATATCGCAAACCCAAGTAAAACTACACTCTCAGGCGCCGTACCGTCTTTATAGTACGTAGACACAGGATATATTTTGATACTATGTTTCGCAGCTTCTTGAATTAATTCTTCTTCCCGCATTCCATTATGCACTTTTAATAAAATGTGTAATCCCGAATCTTCTCCTATCACTTCAACACGATTAGAGAAATACTTCTCTATTTCAAAAACAAGTCGATCTCTCTTCTTTCGGTAGACGACACGCATTTTATGAATATGTTTTTCCCAATAGCCTTCATTTAAAAATCTTCTAATCACTTCTTGGTCCATTCTTGAAACACTTTGTGTATAAAATAAATATTGCTGTTGATACTTTTTAATTAATTTCTTCGGCAACACCATATAGCTCATCCGTAGCGATGGCAATAATGCTTTAGATAGTGTCCCCATATAAATAACTTTCCCCTCTGTATCTAACCCTTGCAACGCCGGTATAGGCTTTCCAGAATAGCGAAATTCACTATCGTAATCATCTTCAATAATATACCTGCTCTCTTCTTTCTTTGCCCATTGTAAAAGCTGCATCCTTCTCGTAATAGGCATAATCATTCCATATGGAAACTGATGGGAAGGTGTAACAAATACAACATTCGCATTGCTATTTTCTAAATCTGCAATACAAATTCCATCTCTATCTAAAGATAACATTTGGACTCTTGCTTCCCCCTTTTCAAAAACAACCATCTTTCTATGATACCCTGGGTTTTCAACTGCATAATTGCTTCCCTTTAACAATTGAAACAATAGTTTCACTAATATTTGTGTTCCCGCTCCTAATATAATTTGACTAGCTGAACAACGTACACCTCTAGATTCATACAAATAATTCGTAATCTCTTCTCTTAAGCTCGCTTCCCCTTGAGGGTGTCCTAGAAAGAGAAGTTCGTTATTATGCGGCTGCCATATTTCATTTACAATTTTCCGATACATATTGAATGGAAAAGCATTTGTATCAATTCCTGTTTGTGTAAAGTCAAATTTATAACTCTTCTCCTGAAACAGTACTTCTTCTATTCTCTCTCCGCTATCCTCTATATGAACCATTTGCTCAATCTTGCATACAAAATAACCTTTTCTCGATATCGACTCAATATAACCTTCTGCAAGTAATTGTTCGTACGCTGCCTCTACTGTATTTTTACTTACTTGTAAATGTATCGCTAACTTTCGCTTAGCCGGTAATTTCGTAAAAGGGACAATCGATCCATCTTTAATTTCTTTTTTTATATACTCATACAATTGCACATACAATGCCTTTTTACTATTCATATTTAAATTAGGCGTTAATTCTAACATAATATCTGACCCCTTAATAAAAATAAAATCTGATACTTTTTACAGTACCAGAAGTTATATATAATTCCTTTTATCATGTCACACATAAAAAATCAAATACTGGAGAGGAGAAACATGATAATGAACAATGGTAGACGTATCGGACTCATTATGATTATTACAGGGGCTACATTATGGGGATTATCTGGTCCAATGATTCAGTGGCTATTTCAACATACTAATGTATCCTCAATTGATTTTTTAACAATTCGATTGTTGCTCGCAGGAATATTTATTTTGTCTTTCTTACTTATAAAGAAACAAAACATATTTCAAATTTGGAAACACCCTAGATATTTTATACAACTTATTATTTTCTCTATTCTCGGCATGCTTGGTGCGCAATACGCCTTTATCGAAACAGTTCATATTAGTAACGCGGTCACAGCAACACTATTTCAATTTCTAGGTCCTGTTCTTATAACCATGTATGTTGCATTTGAACAAAGAAAATTCCCTGCTTCCATGCAACTATTCGCAATTATAGCCGCGCTAATAGGAACATACTTTATTATTACAAATGGCTCAATTGAAAATGTTGTTTTATCTAAAGAAGCTATTATTTTTGGACTATTAACAGCAATTGGATTTGCATTTTATACCCTTCATCCGGCTTCTCTCATTAAAGAATGTGGGACAACTGTAGTAATTGGTTGGGGGATGTTAATCGGAGGAATTGCACTACTTATTTATAATCGTTCATTCGGGTGGAATCACTTTTCACAAACCCTTACACTAAAAACTTTTTCTATGCTTATCCTTATCATTATTAGTGGTACCCTTTCTTTCCTTCTATATATCGGTAGTCTTAAATATTTAGCAGCAACAGAAACAAGCATTTTATCTAGCATTGAACCCCTTGTAGCTGCCATCGTTTCAATTACTTGGCTAAATGAATCTTTTGGAACATATCAATTATTAGGCGGCGTATGTATCGTTCTGTCCGTTATTTTTTTGACGATGCCTCAAAAAGAAACCGAACCAACCTATACAACTGAACAAGTATAAAGTGAAACTTTAATTAGTGGGGCTATCTCCCACTGATTATTAACCTACACCAATCGGGCTTTTACGGGATAAAAAATGTCAAAAGAGGTCGTACAAAACTTACGACCTCTTTTTATACTTTAAAGGAATTGTCCCGCCTTCTAGCAAATACAATTACACTAACAATAAAAACTAGGAGTGTGGCACCATGAAAAAAATCGGAACTATGCTACTTCTCTCCTTCCTCATCACTGGATGCACACCAGCACAACCTGATTCAAAAGCATCTAAAACTGAAGCTGTCGCAACGTCATCCAATCAAGTGAACGCACCTTCCTTCTTTCATCTTAGTGTTTTAAAAGATGTAAATTGGGAAGAAGCCCCCTCATTCATAGACGGAAAAATACCTTTAAAAGGCATCGAAGGAAAAATCGCAATGGCTGATAGTCCTATTATCGCGAATGAACAAAATGAAATAATGTGGTACTTTCTAGATTCTGAAATACCAACTGGAAAATTGTCTATTATTGCGCTAAAACAAGGATCTGTAACTCCGACACCAGTACTCTTTCAAAAAGAAACTTCCAAACAAACTTGGACCACTTCAAATACAATCGATTCTACTGCAAACGAACTCCCTCTCACTATGTCACTACCTTCATCTGGATTATGGTTATTAAATATATATGTGAATGAAAAATATTATGATCAGTTTGTAATCACTGCTGAGTAAAGTGACAAAAATAAACCACTTTCTTACAACAATGTAATTTCTACGGCATGTACTTCGATAGTTGAATTATCTCTCTTCTCTTATACTTAAAGTAAGAAATGAAACGAGGAGAGATGAGAGATGAAAAAAATGATAGAAGTAATCGTAGCAGTAACTGAGGTTTTAGTGAATGGTAAACAAGTTGCAATGGAATTAAATAAATAGTGAAGAAACATAAATAATTCTACACTTCTTCATTATTTTGATTTCTTATCTCAAAAAAGCAGTGCCTTTTAGGCACTGCTTTTAGCTATTAATAACTTGGTATTTTCGTAATTTGCGCCACGCCCGAATCAATAGCTGCTTTCGCTACTGCTTCTGCAACACTTGGAACAACTCTTTTATCTAATGGATTCGGGATTACATAATTCGCATTACGTTCTTCGTCAGTAATGATGTTAGCGATCCCATATGCTGCCGCTAATTTCATCTCTTCTGTAATATCAGTTGCGCGCACATCTAACGCACCGCGGAATATTCCGGGAAACGCCAATACATTATTTACTTGATTCGCATAATCCGAGCGCCCAGTTCCTACTACAGCTGCCCCAGCCTCTAATGCATCCTCAGGGAAGATTTCTGGAATTGGATTCGCCATTGCAAACACAATTGCTTTCTCATTCATCGTCTGTACAAGTTCTTTCGTTAATACGTTAGGAGCAGATACGCCAATAAAAATATCAGCTTGGTGAATCGCTTCTTTTAACGTTCCACGCACATGTTCACGATTTGTCTTTTTTGAAACTTCAATTTGTGCTTCGTTCATCCATGTTTCACCTTCACAAACAATACCTTCTAGGCTAACTAGCGTAATGTGCTTTGTACCAGCCTTTAATAATAATTTTCCAATTGCAATTCCTGCCGAACCCGCACCGTTAATAACGATTTTCACATTATCCATTTGTTTGCTAACAACTTTTAATGCATTAATAACAGCTGCTAAAACGACAATAGCTGTTCCATGTTGATCATCATGGAATACAGGAATATTCGTTTCTTCTTTTAATCGTTTTTCAATTTCAAAACAACGTGGTGCTGCAATATCTTCTAAATTAATCCCTGCAAATGTAGGCTCTAAATTTTTTACAAGGGTAACGATTTCATCTACATCCGTTGTGCCTAAACATAATGGGAAAGCATCTACATTCGCAAATTTCTTAAATAAAATACTTTTTCCTTCCATAACAGGCATAGCCGCTTTCGGTCCAATGTTTCCTAAACCAAGTACCGCTGTTCCATCTGAAACAACTGCCACCATATTACCACGTGCTGTATAGTCATACACCGTTTCTTCATCTGCCGCAATTGCTTTACAAGACTCCGCTACACCTGGTGTATACGTCAGGCTTAAATCATCCGCTGAATTTACTTCCACTTTACTTGTAATTTCAATTTTCCCTACTAATTCTTTATGCAATAACAATGATCTTTCATTAATTTGATTTGCTAACATACTTATAATCTCCCCTTAATTTGACAAGCTAGCTATATGAATATAGCTAGCTTGTTTGATCATGAAAACATTTTTAATAATATTGTCGCCGTTACAACCATTGCCGCCCCGCCTAAACGAGTTGAAATTTGCGCGAACGGCATTAATTCCATACGATTTGAAGCAGATAAAATAGCAACATCTCCAGTTCCACCTAAACCGCTATGACATCCAGTTACAATCGCCGATTCAACTGGATACATCTTCATCACTTTCCCTACAAGAAAACCTGATGCTACCATTGTAAGAACAACCGATGCGCACACAACAACATATCCTACTGAAAGAACTGCTGCTACGTCTTTTAACGGAATATATAGCAATCCTAATCCAACCATTAAAGGCCAAGTTAAATTCTTCGAAATAAATTTATATAAATGGAATGCTCCTTGCTCCATTTTTGCTGGCATTAATTTAAAGTATTTCACAAGTGCTGCTGAAAAAATCATAATGATTGCCCCAGGAATACCGATGAACTTAGAAGCAAATCCTCCGAAGATGAAGAACGTACACGCAATTAATAAACCTGCTCCCATTAATGAGAAGTCAATTGGCTTCTCTGTATTTTGTTCTTTTAATAATTCTGCTTGATTGTCTGTTTTCACTAATACACCGTTACCACTAAGCTCCGGTTTCTTCTCACCTAAACGCTTCATATACCCTGCACTTACAATTGCGAACATATTTCCAATAATAGCTGCTGGAATAAGCTGTGATACAAACGTTGCTGACGATTCATTTAAAATATCACTATAAGCTAGCGACAATGGTAAAATCCCTTCCCCGATACCACCACTTACAATTGGTACGATGATAAAGAAGAATGTGTGCTTCATTTCAAATCCAAATAATGAACCGACCAATAACCCTACTGCTACAGAAGCTAACGTCCCTACTACTAAAGGAATAAACATGCGAACGAAACCTTGTACTAACACTTTACGGTTCATTCCTAAAATACTTCCGACTACTAAACAAGAAATATATAAATATAAAAAGTTCGATTTTTTCATTAACATAGTCGCAGCTTCCATTGAAGCTGGATTCATCCAGTTAAAAAATACAAGTAATGATGGAATAAATAACGAAAGTATTGCTGGACCGCCGATATTTTTTAAAATTGGAATTCTCATCCCAATATCGCCTAAGAAAATCCCCATGATCATAATAACTGCAAATCCACCAATCATATCTGCTGGCAATTTATTATATACAGATGCCCCATAAATAATAGCAGCCAATACTACATATAACGGTAAAGGTATAACACCGATTTTTACATTCATAATTTTAGAAGCGAAAGATTCTCTTTGTACTTCATTTCCGTCAGAAAATGATACCGCTTCCACATTCTTTTGAATTCCCATATGGCACCCCCTCGTTTTCTTAATAACAATATTAAAACGCTTTCAATAGTAAAAATAGTTTTTGTAAGTTTTGTAATTGATTTTGTAATTAAAAAAAGTATAAGCGACTTATACTAAGTCGCTTATACGTAAAACTCTATTTTCTTTTGATTAACACATCTTAATTTACTTACAGGTCTTCCCACATGTTGGTACATCATTTCATTTTCTAACACCCCAATGTCAGTCAGAAACATTACATATTTCCGAATAGAAACTCTTGAAATTCCAACTAATTGTGCCATTTCATCTGTTGTAAACGCTCGTCCATTCAACGACTCGATCTTCTGCCAAATTAATTGCAACGTTTGCTTCGTTAATCCTTTCGGAAGCTCTTTAGTGACAGTAGGCTCTCTTTTTTCTTTTTGTAAAATTAACGAATCTAATTCCGATTGACTAAGCTTTTGTTGTTCTTTCATGAAAGTAAGTTTTTCTCGATATATAGTTAATGCCTCTTTAAATCGTTCGAATGTAAATGGTTTAATTAAATAATCTACAACTCCGTATTGTAATGCTTTTTTAATACTCCCCATATCATGTACAGCTGAAATCATTATAATATCGATTTCTTTTTCTTGATTCCGAATATACATTAAAAGCTCAAACCCAGTCTCTTCAGGCATAAAAATATCAAGTAATACTAAATCCACTCGTGATTTCTCTAATACTTCTATCGCCGACTTTACTGAGTTAACTGCTTGAACAAGTTCAAACCCTCCTACTTGCTCTAAATAATGCGTATTTAACATTGCTACCATCGGGTCATCTTCTACAATTAAAACTTTAATCATATTTGCCTCTCATCCCTACCTTTAGGTATTTCAATTGTTATCGTTGTTCCCTTTCCTACTAATGAATGTATATCAATTTCCCCATTTATTCGCTGTATACTTTCTTTTACAAGATACAAACCATAACCGCGGTTATCTCCCTTTGTGGAATAACCTTTCGTAAATAATTCCTCTATTTCTTTTTCTTGTATACCTTTTCCCGTATCTTGCACTGTAATAGTTAATATATCCCCTTGTTGTATCTCAACTTCAACTTGCTTCTTTTCACAATTCGTCACTGCCTCTAACGCATTATCAATTAAATTTCCCACAATCGTAATAAGTTCATGAGTAATACTTTCATCATCTATTTCCGGCATATGAGAATCTTCACTTATAATTAATTTGATATTCTTCTCTCTAGCATAGCTGAGCTTACCTAGTAAAAAACCAGCAAATACTGGATTTTTTATTCTTTTCATAACTCCACCAATTTCATATTGATGCTCTGATACCATACCGCTTATATACTTCTGTAATTCTTCATACTGTTTCATATGTGTAAGCCCTAATACGACATGCATCTTATTCATAAACTCATGAGATTGTGCCCGTAATGCTTCTGCATATAGTCTAATACCAGTTAGTTCCTCTGCTAGTTTTCGAATCTCTGTTTTATCACGAAATGTTGCAATTGCGCCAACTATTTCTCCTTTTACATATAAAGGAACTCGATTCGTCACAATCGTAATTCCATAAATATTTTGTTCTTCGTTTAATTGTACTTCTCCCGTTTGCAATACTTCTTTTATACGTGAATTCGGCATATACAACTCAACATCTTTACCGATAAAATCTTCTTCAAGTCCGCTTTTTTTAAATAGACGTTTCGCTTCATTATTAATTAGCGTTACTCTAGCCTCTTTATCTACAGCAATAATACCTTCCTTTACAGATTGTAGCATCGTATTTCTTTCTTCAAGAATTTTTGCTATCCTGTGAGGTTCAAGACCGAATAAGCTTTTCTTTATATGTCTAGCTAGCAATATCGCTCCTATAATTCCGACTAATACTCCAACTCCAACTCCAATATAAATGATATATCTACTTTCCTTAACTCTCTCTTTTACATTATCTGCTGAAATACCGACCGCCACCGCTCCAAGCTGTTCACCCGTTTCAGAAAATACAGGTACAAACACTCGCATTGAAATACCTAAAGTTCCTTCTGCCAGTGATACATGTTCCTTTCCTTTCAATGCAGGCCCTTCATCTCCCCCAATAAAATGATGACCTATTTTTTGAGGATTTGGATGTGATTTTCTTATTCCATTCATGTCCATAACTACAATAAATTGAACACCTGTGTTTTTTAATATCCTATTTGTATACGTTTGGATTGCAGAAGTATCTGCTTTCCCAATCAAGCCATCGATTACAATCGAATCATTCGCCACAATGTGTGCAATTGTTTTTGCTTTCTCTGCTTGGTTATCCTCCGTTGTCCGTTCTACATTGTGACTAATTAATATATCTGTCACAAGTAAAGAAAAAATCACAACTGTACAAACTAACAATGTAATCGTTTTCCATAAATTCCATAGTCTTTTTCTTTTTTTCATCCCGTTAATGACTCCCCTAATTGCTGAATAGAAAAATAAGTAAGGTGATATTATTTTCACCTTACTTATCTGCTGTTATTATACTTTAAATTTACTAGTCATCGCTTGTAATTCTTCTGCCATCCCAGCTAAGTTTTGCGAAGCAGAACTAATTTCTTCCATTGAATTAACTTGTTCTTCTGTTGAAGCTGCAACACTTTGCATACTAGCTGTATTTTCTTCTGCAGCCGCTGCAATTTCATCAATAGCATTTGTCACTTCATTTGCATCTCCCGCAATTCTCTTCGTTGTTTCTACCATTTGATTAACTTGAGAAACAATATGTGTAGTAGAACTTAAAATTTCCGTAAAACTTACTTTCGTTTTTGTTACAACATCAAGGCCTTGTTGAACTTCTCCATTCACATTATCCATTGCCTTAACAGTATGTTCAATATCCGCCTTAATTTCTGCAATTAAATTTGCAATCTCTCCAGATGACTCTCCTGATTGCTCTGCTAATTTTCTAACCTCATCTGCTACAATAGCAAATCCTCGTCCCTGTTCACCTGCTCTTGCTGCTTCAATAGCCGCATTTAAAGCTAATAAGTTCGTTTGAGTAGCGATATTTTGAATTGCTTCAGAAATAGCTCCTACCTGCTTTGATTTCTCATCAAGAAGTTTAATAATAGCATCTGACTCGGATACCGACCTAGAAATAGACTGCATTTGTTTTGCGGTTTGTTCAACTAAATCTTCTCCCTCTTCAGCTCTTTCTCGCGCATGTAATGAGGAAATAGAAATTGACTCTGCGCTTCCAGTTACATCTTGAATTGCTGTATTTACTTGTTGTAATGTAGCCGCACCTTCTTCAACACCTTGGCTTTGTGATTCAGCCCCACCTGATACTTGCTCCATTGCAATTGTAATTTGATCTGTCGCATCATTCGCTTGCTGTACGCTCGCTGTTAACTCTTCTGCCGATGCTGCAACATGTTCTGCTGAAAAGCTAATTTGGGTAATAACATCTTGTAAAGACGTAGACATTTCATTAAATGAATTCCCTAGTTTCCCTATATCATCTTTGGAATGGATTGTAATTTTCTCTGTTAAATCTCCCTTACTAATTTTATGTGCCGATTCAGCTATTTTTCGTAATGGCCTTGTAATAGACTTTGTAATGAAATAAATTAATACACTACCAAATACAATAGCGATAGCAATAACAATTAAAGTCTTATAAAACACTGGATTTGCAGCTTGGGTAATTTCTTCATCGAACATAACTCCAACTACTTTCCAGCCTGTTTTCTCATTTGTTGCAAAGATTAAATTCTTTTTATCATCTTGTTCTGTATAAGACACATTTCCTTGTTTATCTTCATAAATTGGTTTAATCCAAGGATCAGTAACTTTTGTACCTGGTTTTCTAGATGGATGACTAACAATTTGCTTATTTTGATCTAAAATAACTGCATAACCTTTTTCACCAATGTTAATCATTTTGGAAATTTTTAAGATGTTATCTAAGTTTAAATTAATTCCTATAACACCTTTACCATCTTTTACTTCTTTCGCAATTGTCACTACCATATTTTTTGTAGATGCTGACTGATATGGCGCAGTAACAATTACTTTCCCTTTATTTTCATGTGCTTCTTTATACCAAGATCTATCTGTTGGATTATACCCATCAGCCATTTGAATAAATGGTTCTCTTATAAACTTTCCCGTCTCTGTTCCAATATAAATACCTTCTACTTCTGGATGAAGCTTTATATATTGTGCTAACTTCGTTCTTACTATTTCTTCTTGTCCATTTGGATATGTATCCTCTGTTAAGATGTCTGCAAAGTACGTCGCATCAACAAATTTCTCTTCTATATTTTGAGAAATAACAGTATTTAAAATCGAAATATTCTCCTTTGCCTTATCTGTCATTTGATGTTCAAAATTTGTTTTGGCAGTTTGATATGAAACACCACCGATAATAATTCCTGGTATAGTTAAAATAATAAAAAATGAAATGATTAATTTTTTATTGATACTCATACATTTAACCCAGTTAAATACTTTTTGCATAATAAGCCTCCTTTATGTAATGTGGATACTTGTGTCATTTTATACAATTAACATATATAAAACAATATATAATGATAAAATGTAATTTTTTCTTCAATTATGCATTTTTACATATTTACTCCCTATAAGTATTTTAATCATAAAAACAAGAGAACTTTAGCATTATATATGCTAAAGTTCTCTTATTTCTTAACAGCTTCTACTCTATAAAACTTCTCTTATAATCCTCAAATGTTTTATCCTTCACCTTATAGTCATATTACTAAAAATCTTCTTCCTAATTTATTTAGCGCTCTTTACATAACTAATTGCCTGACTTCCCATTTGTACCCATGCCTGTTCAAAGGTTTCTCTCGGTACTTTTACATCTAAGCTATCCTCAAGTGGATCTCGAATATATACAGATTCCTGATCATACCCAATAAGTACAACACAATGTTCATTATACGTAATAGAAACATCTCCACTATTTGTTTCCCATGTAGTAAATTCATCTTCATCTAATGGTGCAAATGTTGCATTCGTGATCATGACTACGGGTTTCCCTGCTTTTACACTCTTATAAATTTCTTCTATATTCTTCCCTGTTAAGTCTACAGCTTTATTAGGTAAATATTTTTCCGCTAACTGAAAAAGTGGCCCATGATATACACCGTATCCTGATTCAGAGAATGTATAAATATTACCTACAAATCCTTCATTTGGATTCCCGCGCACACCATCGTCTATAAAATCAACTTTTTTTATTTCATTTGCTAATGTCATCTTATCCACTGAAACACCAGCGTATTGTAACATCATCGCTAAGCTTGTCACTTCACAGCCTCTATCCAATTCTGGTAACTGCTGAATTAATGGAACATTTGATAAGATGACTTTTTCATCGTTATTACTAAACTCCGTTTCTTTTCCTCTTTGTATATTTGAGAATGTTAACTTCTCTACATACTTTGGAATTCCATTTGTATATACACTCCATATTGCTGTACCTAGTAAAGCTGTACATATATACCACTTCAATTTTCTTATCGCTTTCACGCCCTTATTAATTCGTTAAATAAGAATAAAATGCGTCAGCATCCGTTCGTATCATCGGTACAAAATTTAGTTCTTTTCCTTTTTCAGGCTGATCTTTTTTTATCTTTTCCGCTAACTCTTGAATATTCATATTCATTTTATCCATATTAAGCTCATCTGCCATTTGTAGCACCATTTGTTCATTAATTTCTCTTAATATTTGATATATATCTTTACCATACAAATCAATATGATATTTTTTTGCTTCTTCCTGTACTTTTTGTTCGTACACTTCTTGTGCTAACTCTTCAATTTCTTTTCCTTTTTGAGAAATATCTAACTTTCCTGCTTCTTCTCTTACTTTCTTTCCGTAGATTTCTTCCGCGATGTCTTCGATTTCTTGTCCATCTGTCGAAATACCTAATTTATCTGCTTCATCTTTAATTTTAATCGCATTAATTTGAGTAATTAAATCTACAATTGATGTATTCTCTATAGATATACCTAGCTTTAACGCTTCTTGCTTTACTTTTGTTTCATAGATTTCTTCTGACAGCGTCCCAACATCTTTTCCTTCAATCGATATGCCTAACTGCTCTGCTTCCCTTCCTACTTCTGTTTCATGAATTTCTTTTTCTAGTGTAATTTGTTCTTTTCCTTCCGTTTCAATACCTAGTTTCTCTGCTTTTTCTTCTGTATGCACTGCATGTATCTTACCATTGTTCAATTGTTCTTTACTGCGCTGTGTGTAATCTGTCTTTCCTTTTTGTGTTTCAGAAGGAGAGGCACCCCCTAATATACTTAAACTCATTACTCCAATAGTGAATACCGTCATCATTTTCTTTTTCAAAATTAATTCCTCCCTCTTATACTTTCTTTCCCATCATTCCCCTAGTTTTTTTAATACTATACATACATCTCATCGCTGCTTGAGATAACATTATGATTGATAAAACTCACTCACATACACCTAGTCTCTTCTTCATATAACGAACTTTCTTTATGCCATACATAATATAAATAGTTTCTTAACTTTCCCTTAAAAAAGACGACCTTGTAAAAACAAGATCGTCTTCTTACTTATATTTTTTGATTTTTAGGGAAAATCACTTCAAAGCAAGTTCCATCTCCCCATTTGCTCTCTACTGATATTTTTCCATAATGCTTTTCTACAATCCAATTTGCGATTGAAAGACCTAATCCAGCTCCTTCTGACGTACTTCTTGCTTTATCCCCTTGATAAAAACGATCAAATAATTTCGGAATATCTTCTTCTTTCACTCCTATCCCGTCATCTTTCACATGTATACGAATTGAACTACTCGTTTGCGTGCAATCGATTTGAATATGCCCACCTTCGTTTGTATACTTCATCGCATTATCTAACAGTATGACCATCATTTGATGAATCCGCTCTCTATCCCCCATAAAAGATACACCACGTTCTACTTTTAGCATCATTTCTTTTTCTTGATAAGAAGCAATCTCCTTATATGGAGCTACTATTTCTTCTAACAATTTATCAAGTTCAAATGTTTTCTTATCCATCTCAATTTGATTAGAATCAGAACGTGCTAGCAATAATAAATTACTAACGAGTTTCGATAACCGCCTACATTCTTTTGAAATTGTAGAAATATCCATCGCTTTTTCTTCTATCGTAGCGGATGGTGACTGGAATAAAACATCCGTTTTTGATTGAATAACTGCAAGTGGTGTCCTGAGTTCATGTGATGCATCAGAAACGAATTGCTGCTGTTTCTCCCATGAATTTTGAATAGGTACGAGTGCCCTACCAGCTAAGAAAAAGCCGATTCCTATTGCACATAAACTTCCTATGCTACAACCTATAATAAGAATTAAAAATAAAGTATTTAACATTCCTTCTTCCGCTGTTATATCTCGCACGATTTGAACTATTTCTCCATCTTTTTGAAGCGAAAATGCTCTAAAATATCGTCCTTGTACTTTGATATCTTGTAACTCCCCTATTTTTTCCGGAGAAAACTTTTCCAAATTCTCTTCAAAAATAGAACGGAATTTACGGTTATCGCCCTCTATTTTCACTATTTTCCCATTCCAAGTTATTCTAGTTACTCGCGGATCTCCAATTTGGATATTCTCCATACGTTTTCTTGGTGGTATTTTAACATCTAATTTTTCTCTATACTGAGCCATCATTTTTATAGATTGATCCACTTCATTATAAATACGCTTATATGTGTATGAATAAATAATACTACCTAATATACCTATTAATAGGATAAATACTAATGAATTCACTATAGTCAAACGAATGCGTGTCTTTTGAAACATACTTCCCTTTTTCATTGTTCTTTTAATATATATCCAATACCTCGAACGGTTTGAATATCTTTCTGATAACCGAATGGTTCTAATTTTTTACGCAAATGATGCACATACACTTCCACAATGGCTACTGTCGTATCTGAATCAAATCCCCAAACACGATCAAAAATTTGTTCACGCATTAAAATCTTCCCGCTATTTTGAATGAGATACTCTAGTAGCTCATATTGTTTCAATGTCAACTTAATACTTTGTCCATCTACTTGAACGTCTTTATCTTTTCCGAACAATTCAATCCCTTTATAACGAATCGTTTGCTGGGTTGTTAAACTACCACTTCTGCGTAGTAAAGCGCGAATTCTCGCTTTTAATTCAGGGGCCTGGAATGGCTTAACTATATAGTCATCTCCACCAAAATCCAATCCCTTCACCCGATCTTCTAAAGAATCTCTCGCTGTCAAAAACAGGACTGGTGTTTCAATCTTTTCATCACGTATTTTTTGAATTACTTCAAATCCGTCCATCCCTGGCATCATCACATCCAGCAAAATTGCATCATATATATTTTGAAGCGCTAAAAACAATCCATCTTCTCCATTTATTGCCGTATCTACTTCAAATTCATCACGCAAAATTTGTACGATAGACTCTAATAACGAGGCATTATCTTCTACTACAAGTAATCGCATGCTCTCACCTTCCATCAAATAGTTCAATTCTATTTATTATTACATTTCTTCTCTTCATAAAAAAAGAATGTAGTTACATTACGTATTTTCATTTTTAACTATTTCCTTCTAAAATTTTGAAGTTTTATTATAAAAACTTTGTCTTAAATTTAGCTTAATAAAAAATTGAAAGAAATAAGATTCCTCTTATCTCTTTCAATTTTTTATTACATATACCTTTTTACTCGGCAACTCCAAACAATTTAGCTGACCACCATACACAGCCCCGCCATCAATTCCAATAATACGATTACTCCCAAAATACACTCCGCAATCCTCACTACCATGAAGCGTTTTTGTTTCCGTATGCCCAAATACAACAACCTTTTCACCACTATATCCATTATGAAATTCATTACGGATCCACATTAACGTATATGGTTCAGATTCAGAAACTCGTTTCATCGGTTCAACCCCAGCATGTACAAATATATACTCTTCTGTTTCAATGTAATGATCTAATTCTTGAATAAACTTTATATGTTCCTCTAATACACGAGATTGTAACATCGGTTTTTGGAAGTCTTTCTCATTAACCGCAATATCCTCTTCTACAAATCCATAGCTATGTAATGTCTTATCTCCACCATTTCTTTTTACCCAATGGTTCCATGAACGTTCCTCATTTGTCGTTAACGCCTTAATCATCATATCTTCATGATTTCCTTTTAAAATGAGTGCTCCCTCTTCTTTCAATTCTCTTACCTTTTCAATTACAGCACGCGCATTTGGACCACGATCTACATAATCTCCCAGTAAGATTAATTGATCCTGTTTCGCATCATATTGAGCTTCTTCCAATAACTGTTCGAACTTTTCTATCTCTCCATGAATATCACTAATAACAAGAATTCTTTTCATATTATCCCCCCTCTTTCTAATTATAGTTCAAAACGACAGAAAGTTCAGAATTGAAATCCCGCATTAACGGGCAGTAAGCCCCCCACTGATTACAGTTTCACTTTATTACAAACTAAACTATTATCCTTACAACAATGTAAGTCTCTTGTCATCCAATTCGATAGTTGTAATTACTGTATTTCCTTATACTGAGAGTAAGAAATGAAACAAAAAATAAGGAGAGATGAGAGATGAAAAAAGTAATGGAAGTTGTAGTAGCGGTAGTAGAGGTTTTCGTAAATGGTAAACAAGTCGCAATGGAGTTAAATAAATAATGAAAAGGACAACATTCACTCTAGACCCTTTACTCATATAAAAGAGATAAGACTTCATCATTTCTTTGATCCCTTATCTCCCTATAGAGAAAGCCGTATCCCTTTTAAGGATACGGCTTTCTCTTATTTTTGACTCGTACGAGCTGAAATGCTAATTGCTCTATCTGTTGCTTTGGCAGCTTCATCTAACGCTTCTTTACTATTCTTCCCGTCATACATTGCTTCTAATGCTTTTACAACTGCATCTCTTGATTCTGGGAATACACTAATTAAAGCACCTTGTGTTGCCGGAGTTTGCTTCGTCGCTTGCAGTTGATCTACTGTTACTTTCAACTGCGGATATTTTTCATATTGCTCTTTTACTAATGGCTCATTATATGCATCTGGATTAATTGAGAAATAACCTGTTGCAGTATGCCATTTTGCTTGTACGTCTGGCTTCGTTAAATATTTCATAAAGTCCCAAGCACCTTGTTGCGTTTCTTCTGAAACCATATTCGTCATCCATAATGATGCTCCACCAATAACAACACCATTTTGTTTCGAATCCTCTGGATACGGAATATATGAAACACCTACATTAAACTTAGATGCATCAATTAAATCACGAACACCTGCTGAAGAATCTAAATACATAGCAACTTGTCCAGACTGGAACGCGGCACGAATATCATCCCAACTTGCTCCATACTTTCCAAGTGCGCCAGCTTTATTTAAATCATCTAACATTCCAAATACTTTCTGTCCTTCTTTACCGTTAAATACCGCCTTCTTTGCAGCATCTTTACGGCCGTTTTCGTTATCTACATATAAAGCACCTTGTGTCGCTAACAATTCTTCAAAGAACCAACCATAGTTAAGCATGGAGAATCCATATTGTTTTACATTTCCACCTTCTTTAATCGTTAACTTTTTCGCTGCTTCTTGTAATTCCGCATATGTTTTCGGAGCTTTCTCTGGATCTAAGCCCGCCTTTGCAAAAGCATCTTTATTATAAATTAATACTGGTGTAGATGAATTAAATGGCATAGAATACATTTTTCCATCAACTGAATAATAATTTGTAATTGCTTTTTCTAATTTTGACGTATCGTACTTATCTTTTTTTATCCAGCTATCAATTGGTGTGATTTTTTTGCTATCAATCATATATTTCGTTGTAATTTCACTCGATTGAACAAGAGCTGGCGCTTCTTTCGTTGCAGACATCGTTCTAAATTTTGTTAAAGACTCTTCATATGTCCCTTGGAACTCTGCCTTTATCTCGTATTTATTTTGTGACTTATTATAGTCTGCAACAAGACTATCTAGTACACCTTGTGTTTTTCCACCCATCGCATGCCAGAAGCGAATTACAGTTTTATCACCATTTTTTTCAACTGGTGCTACTTTTGCCTGCGCTTCAGGTTTTCCCTCTGTTTTACTATTTGAACAAGCGGCACTAGATAATGCCATTGTTGCTGCCATTAATAGAGCAGCACCTTTTTTTACTAAACTCATTTTAAGCTCACCTTCTCTTAGTTATTTAATTGCACCTTTTGTTAATCCTTGTTGTAATTGTTTTTGTCCTAAAAATAGTAAAATCAATGTTGGAATAACGATAACCGTAACACCGGCCATTACACTTCCCCAATCAGTTGCAACTTCTTGAGACTGAAGCTGCTTTACACCGATTTGCACTGTTCTTACTTTTTCATCAGTGGTCACTAAAAGTGGCCATAAATACATATTCCATGTTGTTAAAAAGCTATATACTCCAAGCGTAATAAAACTCGTTTTACAATACGGTATTACAACGCTAAATAAAAATCTTATATTTCCAATCCCTTCAATAAAAGCAGCTTCTTTCAGTTCATTCGGGAGTGTCATAAAATGTTGGCGTAACAAGAAAATACCGAAAGCTGTTGCAAAAAACGGCACTGTCATCCCGGCGAAACTATTGATCCAGCCAAAGTTTTGAATCGTTAAAAAGTTAGGCACCATCGTTGCTTCCCACGGAATAAGCATCGTTGAAATAAACAGGAAGAAAATTAAGTTTCTCCCTTTAAACTGAAGAAAAACAAAAGCATAAGCTGCTAAACTTGATACGATAAGTTGTCCAATCATAACGACTGTCGATACAATTAAACTGTTATATAAGTATGTAAAAAGCGGTACTTTTTGAAAAATATTAATGAAATTATCAAAAGTAAACTGGGTCGGAAATAACCTTCTCATTTGAATATCGTCTGGTGTCATAAAGCTTATTAAAAATGCATACAGTACAGGAAAAAACACCATCACTGCACTAATAATGAGTAGCATGTATAATAGGAAATTTTGTTTCCACTGTTTAACAATCATTTATAATGCACCTTTCTCTCAGCAAACTTAAATTGAAGTAATGTAGCAACGAAAATGAAAACAAATAATACCATCGCTTGTGCACTTGCTGTTCCAAATTGATGATTCACAAACGCCTCTTTATAAATCGAGTACACAATTAAATTCGTTGCATCATTTGGTCCACCGTGCGTTAAAATATCAATTTGTCCAAAGCTTTGGAACGCACTAATTAATGTTACTGTTACAATAAAGAATAAAGTTGGCGATAGCATCGGTAATGTAACACGGCGAAGCTTATATAAATAACTAGCACCATCTATAGATGCACTCTCATATAAAGACGTATCAATATTTTGTAAACCACCTAATATAACTAAAAATGCAAAACCTGTATTCACCCAAACTGTTGTAACTGATACAGAGAATAGTGCCCAGTCCGGACTCGTTAACCATGCGATTGCAGGAAGGTTCATAGAGGCTAATATATTATTAAATAATCCTACACTTGGATGAAATAAAAATAGCCAAATCACTGCACTAGCAGCTACTGATATTCCCATCGTCGAAGAAAACAGAACTCGGAATAACCCAATACCTCTTACCTTTCCATTTGCAATCAATGCAAGAAACAAAGCAAATATAATACTCGTAGGAACTGTATATAAAACAAATAATAAAGTTGATTTTATACTTTTGTAGAAGGCTGGATCAGAGAATAAATATTGATAATTTTCTAAGCCAACGAAGAGATTAGCTTCTCCATGTATATCGGTTAAATAAAAACTATAATAAATCGTCCTAAACAATGGATAGAACAGAAAAATCGAAAATAGCAAAATAGATGGCGCCAAAAACAATAATCCTATTCTTAAATCTTTCGTTCTCTCCCATAATTTTTTCTTTTTTGACACCTTTGTTTGAACTGGTAACTTACTTACTTCGATCATTATTTCGCCACCACTTTCAACTCTTCTTCAGCTACCACTTTTAAGCGTTCATTCGTGTTTTCGTTAAAGAAGCATAACTTTTCTTGCGAGAATAATAATTTTACTTTGTCACCTTTGTTCAGGAGTAACTGTCCGATAACTTTCGCACTCCAAGTTGTTCCATTTACCGCAAAGTTCAATATAGATTCATTCCCTAATACTTCTACAGATTGCAACGTCACTTCTTGTCCCTCCTCAGACAGTGCAATATGCTCAGGGCGCATGCCTATGCGAATTGTTCCTTCTGGTAATTGCTTTAACTGTCTAATAGATAATGGAATTTGCAATTGTCCTATATGTAATACACCTTTTTCTTTATTTACTTCCCCATCATTTATATTCATAGAAGGAGAACCTATAAAGCTTGCAACAAATTCGTTTGCTGGTTCGTTATATATGTCAAGTGGTGTTCCAACTTGCTGTATACTTCCTTTATTTAAAACCATGATACGATCTCCCATAGTCATCGCTTCTATTTGATCGTGGGTAACGTAAATCATCGTAATTCCTAATCGCTGCTGAATTTCTCTAATTTCAATTCTCATTTGCGCACGTAATTTCGCATCTAAATTCGAAAGTGGTTCATCCATTAAACAGATTGGTGCTTGACTCACGATCGCCCTAGCAAGCGCAACACGCTGTCTTTGTCCGCCTGATAATTGACCTGGTTTCATTTTCACATACTCTTTCAGTCCTACCATTTCAATAGCTTCCATTAGTCGCTTTTGTCGCTCTTCTTTTTGTACTTTTCTTACCTTAAGTCCAAATAAAATATTTTCTTCTACAGATAAGTGTGGATATAATGCATAATTTTGAAATACCATTGATAGATTACGGTCTTTCGGCTCTAGATCATTTGCAACACGTTCATTAATAATTAAATCTCCCGAAGAAATCTCTTCTAAGCCAGCGATCATTCGTAATAATGTGCTTTTCCCGCATCCCGAAGGTCCAACTAAAACAAAAAATTCGCCCTTCTTAATATGAACCGATACGCCTTTAACCGCTGTCTCTTCTGCATTTTTATATACCTTTGAAACATTTTTCAATTCAATCACAAAGTTGCACTCCTTTTTTCTTCATGTATCCATACTTCATAATGACTTGTTGAAATCGCACTTGCTCCTGCACGAATTGCAATTTCCGCATCTTCTCGCGTTTGAATCAACCCGCCTGCAATAATAGGAAACTCTATTTCCTCTACTAGCTGTTTAATTATAGAAGGCATAATCCCCGGCATAATCTCTACTGCATTTGGTTTAGTCGTTTTACAATTTTCAATTGATTTAGTAAGAGATAAAGTATCTACAATAAAAATACGTTGAATTGTTTTCAATCCAATTTTATTAGCATTTCGAATTGTCGAACCCTTTGTTGAAATAATACCTTGTGCCCCGATAACATCTTGAATATACAAAAGCGCTTCCTCTGTATTCGTATTTAAACCTTGTATAAAATCACAATGAAGAAATACATCATGTCCATGTTTCTGCAATTCATATACACGCTCTGGTAATTCCAGCATTGAACCAGTCATAAGAAAAACTGTTTTCGGCAATTTTTTGTATGCTTTGTATCCTTTCCAATCCTTTATCATCGCAATATAAGGTTCTTTAAACATTTATTCCACCTAACTGTTCTATTTTTATCCAAACTAAAAACACCTACTTACATAGAACGCCTTTCTCCTTATTTGAACTCTAGGGAATAGAGCACACCTAAGAAAGTGGCACATTATATGTAAGTGGGTGTTCTCAAATATTCTCTACCCTAGTTATTTTGTTACCTTTACTATATTACGCATTTATTAAGTCAGTTTTGATAGATTGTTAATTAGGTGTTAATCGAATGTTAATATTCACCACATCATTTTTACATTAATCTAGATATTAAAATATAAATAAATAGAACGAAACAATACTTAAAATTCAATCAATATGTAAATTCATTCCATATTTAATGATTTTTAGTTTGCTTGCCACTGCTTGCAAACTAAAGTTATCCCAAGCGGTACTATAAAGTGGAATGCGCCTTTTCTCTTGTATTGATATGGCCCAGGCTGTAACAACATCAGTACCATATCCGTTCCCTTGAAACTCCGCTAAAGTTTCCACACTTGCCTCAGCAGCTACGGGCGTACTTCTGGCACTGCAACAAACAGAAACTACTTTTTCATTTTTTACAATTGCCAAATAAGGTTGCCTCCTTATTTACTCCATATACCATCCATTCATAATCTATTTTTCATGTTCAAAATAAAAATCCCATTCAAATACACATTACTGAATCCATCATACTAACTGATTTCTTCATTCTGTCTATCTAAATGGGATTATTTTTCGTTTTTTACTCTACTGGTTGTTGTGGCTGTACTACTTCATTCGCTCCAGCTACCCTCAACATATTTACAATATCTTTAAAACCTCTTTTTTCAGCGTATTGCAGTGGCGTCAGATGTTCCTTGTTAGCCATGTTTACATCTGCACCGTGATCAATAAGCAATTGAATTACTTTCTTATGGTTTTCACTACCATTTCCTAATACAATTGCTTCTAATAGCGCTGTTCCACCACGTTCATTTTTATAATTCACATCAATATCTGTATGCTCTAATAATTCTTTAACAACCTCTACATGGCCACGTTCAGATGCAGAAATAAGTGCTGTCCCACCTGACCTAGTCGTTTCTTTCGTATTAACTCCTGCATTAATTAATACTTTTACAATATCCGTATATCCTTCTCTACTTGCATAAAGAAGTGGATTACTTTTTTTCTCATCTTTAATTTCAATATTAGCACCTGCACCAATTAATGCTTTAACTGTCTCTACATGATTTTGGTACGTCGCTGCAAGGACAGGCGTTTCTCCGTTGTCACCTTCTACGTTTATATTCGCTCCATCCTGAATCAACTTCATAGCTGTCTCTGTGTCTCCAAGAGTAGCTGAAAGTAACAACTGTTTGTCCATTAAATTTATACTTTTCTCTTCTTTAGATTCTTCCTGTTCTTTATGCTTCTCTTTTTTCTTTTCATTTTTCACATGAACCGGTTTCGATTCTGGTTCTTCTTGCTTATCGCAAGCCACTACCGTCATTAAAAGTCCTAATAAAATACATAATAAAATTTTTTGTTTTCTCACAACTACAGCTCCTATGAAAGATAATGTTTTCTTAACCATTCCTCCATCACATACAATAACTCTTCTTGAGTACATTTATCCATAAGCCCTTTAGATTCCTTCTTTAATCGGATTATCTTAAGCTTATACTATGTTTCTCAACCTATTGAAATGATACGCCTGATGGCCCCATCATTAACATTATGAAGCAATTAGTTTAGCACGTTTTTACCGCATTTGTATACATTTCTAAAAAGTACATAAATGATTGCTTTAGGTTACTATATTCCATTGTAACCGTTCCGCTAAAAATTTTACACCTTTTCTATATTTGCACCTGAGTAATAATAGAAAAAGACAACTACATAGTTGTCTTTTTCTATTAATGATGTCCACCATGATTTCCTGCTTTCGGTTTCCCCATCATCTCTTTATTCATTTCCCATTTATGCTCTGCTAGCTCTTTATACGAAAGAACTTTCCCCTTATAGTTAGATACAAAGCTCTCTGCATCTTTTTTATTTTTAAATGAAATGACATTATAAGCCATCGGTGTCGTTATTGTTTTATCATATACGTAAGTAGCGTCTTCTAACGAAATCCAATCTTTCGAATCATAATCTCGGACAAATTTCTCTTTCGTCTTTTCATCTGAGTTGATCTCCATCCATTTATACATACAACCGATATCATCAAACTTTAACCCTTTTCCATTTTCTAAAATAATTTCTGTTGCAAATTGATTATCTGTTACCCCAATTTGGCAAATATCACATTTATCATGTTTCTCATCAATGGCAACAGCTGCTGTTTCCTTTTTCCCACACCCGACTACTGTAAATACGAAACATAAACATATAGCAAGTACGACATATTTTACTTTCATCAATATTCCTCCCTAGAAACCGTATACTCCACGAAAAGAATACCAAAAGGTTGTGTGAGATTTGTGAAAAAACAATGTGCTTTTTGTAATATAGGAAACAAAAAAAGATGTGTAGTTATTTCTACACATCTCTCATCACTCACAACCTGTAATTAATAAATCATCTTCTAATTTAACTAATAATGTATCCGCACTAATTTCCTGTCCCACTTCTACATTTACCAATCTTATATTTCCACTAATCCCGACTGCAATTTTTTTTAGCTCACCGTCATTTTTTCGGATCATCAGTAATTTTTCCCATTCATATACGTAAGAAGATTCATTAATAAAAATCTCCTCTACTTTTCCTTCATAAGAGCTATAAATCTCTTCTATTCTCGTTTTCATATAACATCTACTCCCTATTTCACACTTCACTATTTTCATCTTATTCTACCATTCTTACGAGGAGTGGCTTACTTTTTAAAAATTCAAATTAACTACCGTGAACAAAATGAACAAAATAAAAATTATGCTTCTAATGATGTTATTTTTCAAATTATTTACCATTTGAATAGATGCTTTTATTATAAATAAAAAACCTTTTTCTGAATTTTTATTCTATTTTGAAAGCGCAATCATTCTTTTGAGGGGGAAATTACATGTTAGCACTACTTGGATTTGTGATGGTATTTGTCTTTATGTTTTTAATTATGACGAAACGTATGTCAGCACTAGTAGCCTTAATATTAATTCCGAGTGTTTTTGCAGTAATTGGCGGATTCTATGCCAATATGGGGCCTATGATGTTAGAGGGGATTCAAAAATTAGCACCTACTGGTATTATGCTTATGTTCGCTATTTTATATTTTGGGATTATGATTGATAGCGGTTTATTTGATCCTGTCATTAGTAAGATTTTAAAATTTGTAAAAGGAGATCCTTTAAAAATCGTTGTCGGAACGGCTATATTGACTATTATCGTTTCTCTAGATGGTGATGGTACAACAACATACATGATTACAGTTTCTGCAATGTATCCACTATATAAGCGCCTTGGAATGAACCCCCTCATATTGGCTGGAGTTGTTATGTTAGGGGCGGGGGTAACAAATCTTACACCTTGGGGTGGACCCACAGCTCGTGTTATGAGCGCACTTGGACTTGAGGCTTCCGAATTATTTACACCTCTTATTCCAGGAATGATTGCTGGTGCAATTTGGGTTGTTTTCGTTGCCTACTATCTTGGAAAAAAAGAAAGAAAACGTTTAGGAATTATGGATGTACAGTATTTAAAACAAATGCAAACAATGGATGAGCAAGCTGCAACTGTTGAAGCTGCAGCGCATAAACGCCCTAAACTTCTATGGATTAACTTTTTATTAACCGCTGCATTACTTGTTTGTCTCATACTAGAAGTTATGCCGTTACCTGTTTTATTTACAGTCGCTTTTGCTATTGCTGTTATGATTAACTATCCAAACTTAGAACAACAGAAAGAACGTATTGCTTCTCATGCAGGGAATGTATTAGCAGTTGTTTCTCTCGTATTTGCTGCCGGTATTTTCACTGGTATTTTATCTGGAACAAAAATGGTAGATGCAATGGCTAACAGTGTAGTAACTCTTATACCAGATGCACTTGGACCACAACTACCAATTATTACAGCACTTCTCAGTATGCCATTCACATTTTTCATGTCTAATGATGCATTTTACTTCGGGGTATTACCTATTTTGACGAAAGCTGCTGCTACTTACGGAATTAGTGCAGCTGAAATGGGACGCGCTTCCTTACTTGGGCAACCCGTTCACTTATTAAGTCCTCTTGTCGCTTCCACTTATTTATTGGTCGGAATGGCCAAAGTTGATTTCGGTGAACATCAACGCTTCACTTTATTGTGGGCCGTTGGAACGACAATGGTTATGTTAATTACCGGAATTGTAATTGGGATTATTCCAATATAAGATGCAAAAAAACAGTAGAAGAAATAAAATCCTCTACTGTTTTTTATTATGAAGAAGCAAGAAAATACCGTCTCTCCGGTCTCCCAACACTTCCATATATTAGCTCTGCGTGGACTTTCTTCCCAGATATCAAATACTCTAAATAGCGCCTTGCCGTTGATCGGCTTACTCCAATCATTGAGCTTAACATTTCTGCTGTAATCCCTTCTTCATTAACTGTTAACATATGCTTTTTTACTTTCGCTAAAGTATAAGGATCTATCCCTTTCGGGGCATATTCTATTTGATCTCCCTTCACGCCTCTTTGAGACCATAAATATTCAATTTGTTCCGTAGATAATTGATTGTTCTTCTTTAACTGTATAATCTTTTTTTGATAGCCTTCTAGACTTGCTTTAAATCGATCAAACATTAGTGGCTTTACGATATAATCTGTTACTCCGCCCCGTAGGGCGTGCCTCACTACATCTGTTTCCGATGCCGCTGTAATCATAATAATATCTGTATCGTGCAAATGATTCCTAATATATGTGACAAGTTCCGTTCCTTGCATATCAGGTAAGTACACATCTAATAACACGAGCTGTGGCTTCACAAGCTCTAGCCATTCTTTCGCTTGTTCTCCAGTCGTTGCCGTTCCAATTACTTTAAATCCCTCAATTTTTTCAGTAAAACGACGATGAATGTCAGCAATCCGAATATCATCTTCTACAATTAATACTTCAATCTCCTCACCCATTACTATTCGCCTCTCTCTTTCGGTAGTGCAATAATAAATAACGCACCACCTAAATCCCCTTTTTCAATTGCAATACTTCCATTTAAATCTTCTACTAACTCTTTCACTTTTGCTAATCCATACCCTCGCTCTCCTCCTTCTTTCGTCGAAAAGCCTTTATAGAATATGCTAGTAATTATTTCATCATGAATCCCTTGCCCTGAATCTTCCACTTCAATTAATATTTCTTCTCCAATATCAGTTACAAACATCCTTACTTTCTTATCATTCTCTTCATTTTTTTCAATTGCTTCAAATGCATTCGTAATTAAATTTCCTAAAATAGAAACGACATAATTACTCTCAATATGTGGACTTAATTTGTCTAAACCACTTTCTCTATCTAGCATAAAATCAATCTTCAACTCTCGTGCTCTATTATAAAATCCAATTAAAATTCCACCTAGCCATGGATTTTGAATCCGCTTCATAATAAATTGAACAAAATCTTGATATACCGCTGTTTCCTTATGAATAAGCTCTAAAGCATCTTCGTATGATTCTAATTGGATAAGACCTGAAAGCGTATACAATAAATTGTTATATTCGTGCGTTTGCGCTCGTAATGCCTCTGTATATTGCTTCGTCTGAGATAATTCTGCTGTTAACTGATCCATTTCAGATTTCAAACGTAAGCTCGATACAACGCCAGTTACTTTATTCTTTACTTTAATAGGTAGACGGTTCGCAATAACAGCCTGTCCTTTTATATTTAATTGACGATCAAACTGTTCTTCACCAGTTTGAAGTACATCTAGTATCGTTGAATTAGGAATTACATTTAAAATAAATTCCCCAATAATATTTTGTTGCTTATCTAGCGAAAGAATATCATAAGCTGCTTGATTGACTAAACTAATCATGCCATTTTTATCGATTACAATAATCCCTTCACGTACAGATTGAATCACTGTACTATGCTCTTCATATAAAGATGAAATTTCTTCTGGTTCCATCCCGAACATCATTCTTTTTATACTTGCCGCTAAATATATAGAGCCGATTATTCCAATTAAAAGACCTATTATTGTAATCCAAAATACACGCTTTCCATACACTTCTACCGCTCCATGAATATCAGCCATTGAAAACCCAACAGACACCACACCAATAATTTCATTTTCCTGGTTACGGACTGGGACTTTCCCACGCAACGAAGGGCCTAATGATCCATTAGCTTTAGAAACATAAGATTTCCCTTCTAATAAAACGCCTTTATTATCTCCGCCAACCATTTTTTCTCCTATTTTATCTCGCTCAGGATGCGCATAACGAATCCCCTCTTTGTTTCCAACTACAATAAAGTCAGCCTCTGTATCAATTCGAATTTTTTCTGCGATTGGCTGAATAATAGAAGCTGGATTTTCTTTTTGAAAAGCTTCCTGAATTTCTGGTATCGCGGCAACTGTTTTCGCAACATGCAAAGCCCGTTTACCAATTTGCTCTTCTACCGTTTCAGATAATATGTAATAAAACAAATAACTCGTTAGCATAAGTACAACTAAAATAAGTGTACTAATAGTTAATGTAATTCTCGGTTGGAGTTTTAATTTTTTAAATTTCAAAACCATTCCCCTAACATGATTAAAGATAGAATTTAAAGAAAATACAGTTTTTTATTATCATAACACGGTTACTATATATTTCTTTCTTTTTTATCTTCATAAAAAAAGAAACGAAGCATAAGTACTACTTCGTTTCTTAACAGTTTATTATTATATTTTAAACTTACCAATCATCTCTTGTAATTCTTCTGCCATTTGTGATAAATGGACTGCTGCTGCATTTATTTCATCTACTGAAGCTAATTGTTCCTCAGAGGAACCAGCAATATTTTGAACACTTGCGGCATTTTCTTCAATCGTAGCTGCAATTTCATTAATAGATGCACTTACTTGTTTTGCATCTACCGTCATTTGTTTTGCTACATCTACCATGCTATCAATTTGTACAACTGTATCATTTGTAGACTTCAATATTTCGACAAAGCTTTGCTTCGTTTCATTTGCAACTACAAGTCCTGATTGTACTTCTGCTCCAACTTGATTCATAGAGCTTACTGTTTCTTTTATATCAAATTGAATCTCTTTCACTAGTTTCCCAATTTCCGTAGAAGACTGTCCTGATTGTTCCGCTAGCTTTCGCACTTCATCTGCTACAATTGCAAATCCTCTACCTTGCTCTCCAGCTCTCGCAGCCTCAATTGCCGCATTTAACGCTAATAAATTTGTCTGTTCTGCAATATGTTGAATTACTTCAAGGATTGCTCCAATTTGTTTCGACTTATCGTCTAACAAACCAATGATTTTGTCTGACTGTGAAACAGACTCATGAATTAATTGCATTTGATTCACAGTTTGTTCAACTAACTTCCCACCATTTTCAGCTTTTTTCTTCGTATACATAGAGGCTGTAGATACTAATGAAGAACTATCTGCAACACGCTGAATTCCTTCTGTAACTTCTTCTAACAATGTTGCTCCTTCTTCAACTTCTTTCGTTTGTATTTCTGCACCACTTGATACTTGCTCTATAGCCTGTGTAATTTGTTCCGTTGCTTCGCTTGTCTGCTTCATACTAGCTGTTAATTCTTCTGAAGATGCCGCTACATGACTTGCTGAAGTGTTTATATTAGAAATGACACTTTGTAACGATGCAGCCATCTCGTTAAAACTTTCTCCTAGCTGTCCAATTTCATCTTTAGAATGAACTGTAATTGATTCTGTTAAATCACCTTCACTAATCTTCTTCGATGATATGACAAGTTGTTTTAACGGTTTAATAATAGACGCAATTATGAAGTAAATTACAATCCCACCGATTATTAGTGAAATTCCAAGAACAGTTATTGTTTTATAGAAAATAGGTTCAGCCGCTTCGATAATTTCTTTGGAAGGCATAATTCCTGCTATTTTCCATCCAGTTTTCTTATTCGTTTTAAAAGTGATATTGCGATCTTCACCATCTAATGAATAATGAAAATCCCCAGCTTCCTGTTTATACAATTCTTTACTAAGTTTCTCTTCTAATTTCTCTCCTGGCTTCATTTTCGGGTGCGCTACTACATTTTTATCTTGATCAAATATCGCTACATATCCTTCCTTACCGATATTAACCATCTTAGAAGTAGTAACGATATCATTAATGATTAAGTCAATCCCAAGAACTCCACTTTTATCCTCGTTTTGTTTTGCTAGTGTAATAACAATATTTCCTGTCGTTTTTGACTTATATGGAGCAGTTACAATTACTTCTCCGCTTTTCTTCACTGCCTCTTTATACCAATCTCTTTCTGTAGGATTATATCCATCTGGCATCTGAATAGCTGGTGATTGAATGAACTGTCCATTACTAGATCCTGTATAGATTGCTTCCATTTCTGGATGCAGTTTATTGTATTCTTCTAGTTTATTTTGTATGTTTTGAATTTGATCTGCTTGGTAACTTGATTGTGTAAATAATTTCGTAAAATAAGTTGCATCTATTTTTTTACTATCCAATTCCTTATTAATTACATTATCCAAAATTTTTATATTATCTTTCGCCGAGTTTAAAATTGTTTCATTAAAATTCGTCTTCGCCTGTTGATAAGACGTCCAACCAATTACAATACTTGGAAGAATTAAAATAATAATAAATGATACAAGTAACTTTGTTTTTAAACTACTACTCCTTAATTTCCCTTGAAACATACTTCTACCCCTCCATACCGTTTTAAATGTAATTAATTAACATTTAATCTTTATATAAAAATAATACGATTTAAATGTATCAATGAGACTCTCTATCTTTTTATACATCTAAAGAATTGATACATATCTTTTTCATTCTATATAAATTAAATAATTAAAACAATGTATAAAAATGTATATTATTCGAAATATTATAATTCATAGGAGAACCTCTAGTATTTCACTTACTAGAGGTTCTTTTCACCTTACTATTCTTTTTCTACTTCTTTTTTCTCATCTTCTACTACAGATACAACAGGTTTATCGCTTGATAATTGTTGTACCGCTCCTTTTCCTGCAAATCCTTCTAATAGCTCTTTTAAGTCAATGCCAGAAGAAGCTTTTAACGTTTCTTGCATCGTTGCCATTAAATCAGTCGCATAACCCGCAACTTTTCCGGCCCCGCTATTTTTACCACCGCCGCCTGTATCGACAACTGTGATTTTATCAATATTACTAAGCGGACTTGCAAGTTCCTTCGCATAACTTGGAAGCATTTTAAGAACCATATCCATAATTGCCGCTTGACCATATAATTCAAATGCTTCTGCGATTTTTTGTTTCGCTTCTGCTTCTGCTAAACCTTTTAATCTAATAACATCTGCCTCTGCTGTACCTTGCGCTTTTTGTACTTCCGCTTTCGCTTGACCTTGTGCTTTTTCAATTTCCGCCTTCGCTAAACCTTCTACACGTACTTCTTCTGCACGTGCTCTCGCTTCTGCTTCAATCTTATATTGATCCGCATCGGCTTTTTTAATTTGTTTTACTTTTTCTGCTTCCGCTGATTGCTCAACAGCATAGCGATCTGCATCGGCTTTTTTCTTAACTTCTGCATCATATTGCTTTTCACGACGCGCAATTTCTTTTTCTTCTAACTCAATTTGCTTTTCACGCTCAATGATTTTAACGCGCATTTGCTCTTCTGTAACACCTTGTTGTGCTTTCGCTTGTTGTAATTCGTAAGAAAGATCCGCATCTGCACGCGCTTGTTCTTGTTCTCTCTTATAAGACTGTACTTTTAATTCTTTATGTTTTTCAGCTTCAGCGATTTGTGCATCACGTTGATATTCTGCTTCTTTTGCCTCTTTTTCAGCACGGGCTTTTTCAATACGTGCTTCTTTTTCACGCTCTGCATTCGCAATTGTTGCATCACGCTTAACTGTCGCAATTTGGGGCTGACCAAGCGCATCTAAGTATCCGTTTTTATCCATTATTTCTTTAATTGTGAAAGAAACAATGCGAAGTCCCATCTTCTTTAAATCTGTAGAAGCTACTTCATGTACCTTTTGAGCAAATTGCTCTCTATTACTATACGCATCTTCTACTGTCATAGAAGATAAGATAGCACGGAGATGCCCTTCTAAAACTTCTTTTGCTTCTATTTTTAACTCTTCTGTTTCTTTTCCTAAATATTGTTCAGCTGCTGTGGAAACTTCTTCAATTGTTGATCCCACTTTAATAATAGAAACACCGTTTACTGTGATCGGTACACCTTGTTTCGTATACGTATCACGTGTACCAACTTCTAATTTATAGTTTAATAAGCTTAAAGGCTCTGCTCTTTGCATAATTGGAACTACGAAAGTACCGCCCCCGCGAATAATCTTAATCTTCTTTCCATCATCAGTGGTAACTACATTCTTTCCTCCACCAAGCCAGTTCCCTGTAACAATTAACGCTTCATCCGGACCAACCGTACGATACTTCGTAATAAATACTAAAATGAGTAGAATTAAAATTGCGAGTAAAACTCCACCGATAATTAATGGAATCGTCATGTAAATTCCCCCTTATAATTTTGGTTTCTTTAAAGAATAAGCGATGTTTTGTACAAGTAAAACACCATCTTGGACTCCCTCGATAATAACCTCTGTTCCTTGCGAAATATCTTTTTTTCCAACAGTTTTAGCTGGGATTGCATTACTTCCAAATTGGGATGAAATTAATACTTCACCAAATCCTTCTGTAGGAATTGTCGTAATGACTTCTCCTTTACAACCGATAAATTCATCCATACGTTGTACGGTATTTTGTTCTGCTTCTGCAATCGGTTTTAAAATTAGTATTTTCATGATGAAAACACCGATAAAAGATATAGCAAATGCAGCCCCAAAAATAAGAATGCTATTAAAGGAAAATAAATATTCTCCTATATAACTAAGTCCACATAACATGGCGAAAAAACTAAGTAATAAAGTAACAACGGATACAGATCCGCCCCCAAAACTAAATATCGATTCAAATATATCTCCAAAAAAGATATAAATAACAGTGAGTATAGTAGCAATAATAAATCCATATAAATAAATTGTTTCAAGTGGATAACCAAACAAAGCCATTTCTTATCCCCCTCTCTTAAACAATCCCTTTTTTGTTATGTGTATGCCCCACCTCTTTCAAAGATTATCGTTCTTAATTTTCAGTTATTTCCCTTTTAAATAAAAGCCTGTAAGACAGGCCTCTAAAAAAGAACAGGAGAAACCTATTGTGACAGGCTCCTCCTAGAAAATAACCGATATATTATATATCTATATAATATACTATTTTCCACAAAAAGTAAAGTTAAACATACATTGGAAAAGCGCTTATTTTACTGACAATTTGTATGTTCCATCGCCATTATCATATTTATATACATACAAGTAATACTTACCTGGTTTTGCATTAAATTTTGCTTCTATATGATTCCCATTAGCTTGACCGTAAGCCGCATAATTTTGCATATCTGATTCATGGTGAAGTACCCATGTCATCCCAATTCCATACTCATTTAAAACAGAAATGTCGATATCTTTCGCTGATGCTACATTAAATGTATAAACATCAGTGTGGTCCCCACCAATAAGACTACCTTTTATAGTACTATTTAGCCCGATACGATTTGCTTCCTCTGGACGATTATTTGGTTCTGATTCTGTTAAACTTCCATCTTTAATCGTAACAGTTGTTTCGCTTCTGCTCTCTTTTCCCTTATCATCTTTTACTCTTAACGATACTTTATAAGAACCTTCTCTTTCATATACATGTACTGGATTCACTTCTGCACTTGTGCTTCCATCTCCAAATTCCCATAAATAAGAAGCAATTTTTCCATCTTCATCGCTTGAGCCATCACTTTTAAATTGAATTCCCTCTTTTACAAGACCATTATAAGGGCCATTTATATTAACCGTTGGAGCTTTATTTTCTCCATCATCTTTTGCGATTCCATGGAAGACTACATCATATTCAAATTCATTTGAGCTATTCACACGATAATTGACAAAGTATGCTGTAACAGTTTTGTAGCCACTCCATTCTTTTTGCGCCAATTGTTCTAAAGATTCATTTACTCTTTTACTCATTTCTTTCCAATCTTCTGATTCACCTTTTGTGACACTACCTGTATACGTACCTTCTAATGTAAATGTATTAAAGAATTGAGAATTATGTTTTGTCATTTTTGTATCTTTCATAGGCAACGTATCACTAATTTCTTTCTTCACCGCTCCTAATGACTTCGTTGCATGTTCAGCTAAATAATCATCAGCTACTTCTGGTACAGTGTATGTATCTTGATTATCAATTAACTGCTGCATATACTCTTGATACTCTTTATTTAACTTAGGATCTTTACTTAGATTTTCACGATATGCATCATAATTTTTCACGTCATTCGCACGAATCAAATCTTGAATTTTATCAAATGTTTCAAACTGATGCGTATATAAATAAGACTGCAATGCGAACGAGTAATTATAGAAATCCCAAGAACCGTATTTAGCAAATAGTGTACGCTCTGCTGTATAACGGCTTGCAGGATCAGATGATAATCCGCTAATTATACTCTTTCTTGGTACAACGTTATTCGTACGAGTAGATCCTGCGAAAAACTCTGCATTTCCTTCTTGGAACCAAGTTAGCCTTTCATTTTGATACATATCTCCTCTTCCAAATAAACCAGGAACTTCATATCTCCCTTGCAGATAATGAGTAAATTCATGACGGAATAACTCTTCTAAACTATAAATACTTTGCTCTGGCGTACGCTCATATGTAAAGAATGTTCCTGTCTCTTCAATATAAATTCCACCGTTGTTTGTTTCATATCCATACAATTGTCTATTTAACTGATATTCATCTGGACTATTATAAATTACGATCGTTAATACATCATCCGCATTTCCTGGCTCTAACGCTTTGTCATTTCCAATTACACGGTGATACTGTGCCTTTACTTCCTTCGCAGCCCAATATAGTCTCTTAATTTTTTCTTCTGATACTTTATCTCCTGTTTTGAACACAATTGATCCATCGTCGAATGTATACGTTTTTGGTAAGTATTGCTCTTTTCCTTCTTTACGTATTTTCTCTAAATCTACTGTATTCCCACTATAATCTTTACCATTATAATTTGTTGTAATTTGTTCTACCGCAACAAAATAAGGTTCACTTAAGCGCGGGTACATATGCATCGCTTGTGTAACAACCTCTAATCCTTTATTTGGATTGCTATGAAACTTCCCTAAACGGCTAGCAAAATAAATGCCATTATTAACGAGCCATTTATTTTCTGACGTTACTTCATTTAGAAGAGCAATACGATTTATTTCATTAATAAACCCATCTACTTTTCCATACCACATCGTTTCATTCGCTTCTTTACGAGCCTCAGTTAAGTACGACTGTATATCATAGTCAATACCTTGCATAATATCGTATATTGCTTGTCCCTTCATTCGATCATTTACATAAGTAGTATAATTATCATTGTATTGCTTTAAAATATTCGATGCGTATTGAACCGTTTCAACATCGCTTGAAGCATTACTAATTAATTTACCGTATGCAGATACGACTGTATCTTGTTCAACTGTACCAAGCTTAAAGTTTGGATTTTTTGCGATTGCTTTTAAAGCAGGTAAACATTTATCCTGGAAGCTTCTTTCATTTAAGTCGCTTAATTCACTATTATAAAATGCAAGATAAAAAGCTGAACGCAACACTTCAGTAAACGTTTGAATTCCTTTTGAATCATCTTTTGTAAATGTACTACCTCTATGAGCTAATTCATCTATAATGACTTGCATTTTTCCTTTATCTTTATAAAAAGCCTTTGCATCTTCATTAAACTGAAATAAGTCTGTAATTTGGTGCCACTTAATACTGCCTAACGTTTCAACCAATTCTTGATCATTCATTTTGTTTAAATCAGCCATTGAATAGCTTTCTTTAACTTGCTTTACTGCAGTTTTCTTCGTAATAGATGCTGGTCGCTGTGAAAAATCTCCTACTTTTAAACGTTCTTGAAATGATAAAGTTTCATCAACTTTTGAAATATGTCCAACTTCATCTACCGACTTTTCAATTCCAACCGGTTTCGTTTTCAACACGTTATACGGTACTTTTTCTTCCGCTGCTGCATGAGTTTGAAGTGCGCCTAACGATAAAGCCATTGTACTAATGCTAAGCATCACTTTATTGATCTTTGATTTCTTGTTCATATCCTTGCCCCCTATTTTAATATTCCATTCAAGAATTTAACATAAAATCTGGATGTAACAATATAAAATGCAATATTTCATATTATTTCTTCCTATAATTTGTACATATCGTGAACACATTGCTCTTTACCTCCCTAAAACAAATTACATCCTTTCATGTTAAAAAAGGGAGTTTTTTGACAATTAAAAACTTAATTGTTATGATTACTATAATTGTTAACTTTATTAAATAAGGGTGGGATTCTATGATAAAAAAAGAAAACAGTGTATTTTATATCTCCTTCTTGCTAACAACATTATTCATTATATGGGGAATTACCCCAGCAAGTTGGATACAAGGCTACGATTTACAAAGTGTTACATCTTCTTTAAACTCATTTATCCTCAATAAATTTGGGTGGTTTTACTCTCTACTTATGACTACAATGATTATTTTGGCTGCTTATTTAGCATTTTCTAAGTACGGTTCTATTCGTCTTGGTAAAGATGGAGAAAAGCCAAAATATAATTATCCATCTTGGCTATCCATGTTGTTTGGGGCAGGAATGGGAATTGGACTCCTCTTTTATGGAATCGCTGAACCGATTTCACATTTTACAGATCCATTAACAGGAAAAGCAGGTACAGAAGAAAGCGCCAAACTCGCTATGCAATATTCATTTTTCCACTGGGGACTCTTTCCGTGGTCACTATACGCAATGGTCGCTTTAACAATTGCATATTTCACATTCCGCAAACAAAAAGGTAGCACTATCGGGGCTACAGTTACTCCATTATTTAATCGATCGAAAAATTCCCGTATCGGAAAAACAGTTGATATTTTAGCTGTTTTAGCCACAGTGTTTGGCATTGTACCATCTGTTGGGATTGGTGCTCAACAAATTGCTGGAGGATTAAGCTATTTATTCCCTTCCATTCATAACACTTTACTTACCCAGCTCGTACTTATAGCTATCTTCGCTGTTTTATATTTAACAAGTGCACAAACTGGCTTAGATCGTGGGATTAAATATTTGAGTAACTTGAATTTCTCTCTTGCAGGTATTTTACTCATCTCTTTCTTACTTTTAGGGCCAACCGTATTTATTATGAAATATTTCACATCTACACTCGGTTCTTATATTGGAGCTTTGCCTAGTATGGGATTAAATTTAGGAGCATTTAATGAAAAATCTTCTTCTTGGATTGAAAATTGGACTATTTTCTATTGGGGATGGTGGATTTCTTGGTCTCCATTCGTCGGCACATTTATCGCACGTATTTCTAAAGGGCGTACAATAAAAGAATTTATTTTTGGAGTTGTATTAGTCCCAACTCTTATCTGTACATTTTGGTTTGCAGTATTTGGTGGTACCGCAATTCATATGGAAATGTTCCAATCGCTTGGAATAGCTGATGAAATTGCAAAAAATGGTACAGAGATTGGATTATTTGCTGTTATTTCACATCTACCATTCTCTACATTTTTAACGATTATCGGGTTAATTTTAGTAGCCACATTTTTCGTTACTTCTGCTGATTCAGCAACATTTGTTGTTTCCATGCAAACGAGTAACGGAAGCTTATCACCGAAAAATAGTTTAAAACTTATATGGGGATTAACAATCGCGATAATTGCCGCTATTTTATTACAAGCTGGAGGATTAAATGCACTACAAATCGCAGCTATCATCGCAGCACTACCATTTTCTATCGTAGTCGTTCTTATGGTCATTTCGCTCTTTAAGGAGCTGCGAAAAGAAGATGTTAATTTGCAAACAAAAGAAGTATCTCAAAAAATAAAAAAGGTTATGTAACGATTAGCACCTCAAATTACTTCTGAATCCGTAACAACTGAGGGAAAAGTAGATTAATAAAACCCATTCGTATGAAATATAATTTTCATACGAATGGGTTTTCACTCTATTATATAGTGTTGTAAACATGCCTTCTCCTCAAATTCTACTTTCTTGTACAATTTCATCGCACGATCATTATTCGTATTCAAACATAATTCTATCTCCTTCATTCCTTGGAAGGAAATAATATACTGAATTGCCTTTTGTAATAACCGCTCTCCGACACCTTTTCTTCTACTATTTTCAGCGGTTGCAATAAATTCGATATTCGCTTCTTGAAACTCTGGATTTACTTCCACATATACATAACCTTCTAACTTATCATTCTTAATACTTACAAATAATTTATTCGTATTACTTAAACGTTCAATAATTTCGTTTCCGTCATAATACGTATTAGAAAACACATGATTGTGTAAAGCGATAAACTGCTCAAACACTTGTGGTAAAGCCTCTTCTACATTACATATAATATGGTGCTTCACAATATTATTTAAAACGAGAATACTATGTCGACCTTGTTCTTTTGCATGTAAATTCCTCATTAAACGGGCACAATTATTATTTTCCACATGATAAAAACCATAAAATCTCTCAATATGAAAAGGCACCTTTTCTATAAGTTCCTTCCACATATGTAAAGCAACTTCTTCCCAATTCTCTGCGATAATAAACGGTCCCCATATCTCTGCACATTTCTTTACTTCATCCACATCAAATCCTAATAAACCTATTAAATTATTATTCTCATAAGTAGCAACAAAAGATTGTTCCCAGCCTATATCTGAAAAATCATGAATAATTGTCTGTAACAACTCCTCTTTCTCATCTCCACAATAGCCAACATGATGAGTAGCATCTTTATTCATATTCGCAATAAATGCTGCCACCTCTTCAATTTCCAAAATAGAACTGACATACATAACCTCTCCTCCTTCACTAATATATTCACACCTTTTCCATTTATCTCCTTCTAAAAAAGACATCACCATAAGCATATTTCAAAATGAAATCGCCATGATAATGTCTTCTCAAAAACTCATATAATCATCTTACGTTATAATAAGATAGAACGTTTTTTATTTCTTAAATAATCTCTTTCTAAATACAAACATACTCAGTGCTGAAAGAACTAACGCTATGCCTGAAAGTAATGTTGATGTATTCTCTTGTCCACCTGTTGCTCCTAATGATTTCTTACTTTCTTCTTGCTTATTAACAGCTGGTTTATTTTCTTTCACAACTTGATTATTCACGTTTTGTTCTTGGACTACTGCTGATTGATTTACCGCGTCTTTTGAACCTTCAATTTCTTTTCCTGTTTCTTTTACCTCCGCTTTCGATCCTTCAACTCCTGTTGTTGGCTCGTCCACTTCCTCTTTCGCTTCTTCAACTTCTTTCGTTGGCTCTTTTACTTCCTCTTTTACTTCTTTTACCGGTTCTTTCACTTCTTCTTTTGTACCTTCAACTTCTTTTATCGGTTCTTTCACTTCTTCTTTTGTACCTTCAACTTCTTTTACCGATTCTTTCACTTCTTCTTTTGTTTCTTCAACTTCTTTTACCGGTTCTTTTACTTCTTCTTTTGTTTCTTCAACTTCTTTTACCGGTTCTTTTACTTCTTCTTTCGTTTCTTCAACTTCTTTTACCGGTTCTTTTACTTCTTCTTTCGTTTCTTCAACTTCTTTTGTTGGCTCTTTTACTTCTTCTTTTTCAACTATATTTTGGATTACCGTTCCGTTAAACCTTATGCTAATTTCATCAGAATCTAAATCAAATTTATACACCTTTTCACCTAGGGTACTCCATTTTATTACTCCGTTATTAAACGTCCCTCCCTCACTTACCAATTGAATATTTTCAATACTTTCTCCTTCTAAATCATATACAGGAACTTGAATTTCTTCGTTTATTTTTGCATCATTTAAAATGATATTTTGTCTTCCAACATCAATTGTAAACTACTGACCTAATTGTATTAACGGCCTTACATCACGAATCTCATTTCCAGCTAAATTTAAGCTAAATAAGTTTAGCATGGAACCAATAACCGTTACATCTTTAATATGATTGTCCGCAAGATTTAACCACTGTAAATTTTCCAATGAAGATAGTGGTGTTATATCTTCAATTTGATTATGAGATACATTCACATTATTCAATTGTTTCAAGTTTGAGATGAACTCAATATTTTTCAGGCCTACTCCTTCTAAAGTGAGTTTTTCTAAGTTCGTCATGTACTCTAAACCTGTTATATTTTTTATCTCATTTCCATTTTCTTTAAGTATCTCTAATTTTTTAATCTGTAATAAATCTTCTTTTGTGATAGGAGCGTTTACATTCTCTCTACCTAAATTCTCTTTATTAATATGTTGTTGTAAAGTTTTATCGAGAATTACATTTTGACTTTCTTTTTGTTTTTCAACTATATTCTGTATAACCGTGCCATTAAATCTTATTTTACTTTCAGTAGAATTAGTATCTAGTTTAAATTCATATATTTTTTCTCCAGGACTATTCCATTTTATAAATCCGTTATTCAGAGTAGCCCCCTCACTTTGTAGATTAATATTTTGAAGTGGCTCTCCTTTAAGGTTGTATACTGGGATTTTTATTTCTTCATCTACACTTGCTTCATTTAAAAAGATTTTTTGTCTTTGAATGTCAATTGAAATTCGCTTACCTAATTCCTCAACAGGCCTTACGTCAGAAATTTCATTTGCTCCAAGATTTATCTCATGTAAATTTGTTAAGGTGCTCAGCGGCGATACATCAGAGATATAATTCTCTTCTAAATTCAGCACTTGTAAATTTCCTAATTGAGATAGTGATGATATATCTTTTATTTCACTATCAGAAATTTCTAGTTCAATAAGATTACTCATTTTACTAATAGATTCAACATTATTAATTTTATTGTTCCCTATCCATAATAGTTCCACATTATTTAATCGATCAATTCCCGTAAGATCACTGATTTGATTATTTGCTAAGTATAATTGTTTCATAGTTGATAATGTAAATAATGGCTGGATATCTTTAATGTTATTACCGATTAAATCTAATGTTTTAATTTTTTTCATTTTACTTAATGGTGTAAGATCAGAAATTTTATTATCTCTTAAAAAAAGCATATTAATATTCTCTAGCTGCTCAATTGGGTGAATACTTTCAATTGAATTAGACGTTAAATCAACGTACTTCAAACCTCTCAATTTCGAGATGGCTGATATGTCTTTTACATTAGACTCTCGTAACGTCAACTTCTCTAAATTTGTCATATACTCTAAACCAGTTATTTCATTTATTCCTTTACCAGAATAAATGGATAACGTTTTAATTTTTAATAAATCTTTCTTTGTGATTGGCGCATCAACATTATCTCTATCTAAGTTGTATTTATTAATATATTTTTGTAATTGCTTATCTAATATTACATTTCCGTTTTCATCTTGTTTCTCCTCTTTATTTTCCTTTTGTTTTTCAGGAACATTGTTCTCTAAATTCAATGTATTTACTTCAAACTGTACTTGGTACTTATTGTCATAGGCCATTGTTGGAATATAAATATGCATTCGCATATTATACCTTTTTCCTAATTCCCCTACTTCAAACTGAATCACTTTCGTTCCATTTTTCTTTTTATCTTCTGATATTACTTTCACATCATGAAACACACCTGGAGTATGAATATCCTCTGTTTTCAAGTATTGAAAGAAATCACTATCACTTAACGTTGCTGTTACAATTTTCTTTCCATTCTCAATTGTTAGTTTCGGATCCTTTATATAAACAGCTGCCATAGACTCTTCATTCGTTTTATCTTTATACGCTTTAATAACAGCGTCATATGTACCATCTTCTAAACCTTGTCCCGTTTTATTCGTCTCAATTGCTACTGCCGCTAAAGCAGGTGTTGAATAAACAGCAAACGGAAGTGATAACGTCGCCACTATAATCATTGCATTTATACGTTTTCTTTTATTTTGTTTCAACTTTACATCTCCTCTGAAATATATAATTCGAAATGTAATCATTTCTCGAATAAATGATAATGATTTTCATTATCATTGTCAACTGGGAAAATAAAAAGTTTACAAAAAAAGAACCTCTTTAAAAGAGGTTATGCCATTTTCTCACCTGATTCTTCTCTAAAAAAGCTTTTCATCGCATGAAATACGTCTGCTTTTTGCTTTAAAATATAGTATCTAAAGTTTTCATCTTTAATATTTTTATAGGCTGACATGAGTGTACTGTGGCGGTTATACTGGTTCACTTCCCCATACCCAAACATATTACACTTCTTCATTAATTCTTCCACAAGCTTTACACATCTAGCATTATCTGATGTTAAATTATCACCATCTGAAAAATGGAATGGATAAATATTATAGCGATCTGGTGAATATTTATTATCGATTAACTCGAGTGCTTTTTTGTATACGGAGGAGCAGATTGTTCCACCACTTTCTCCTTTTGAAAAGAATTCTTCTTCTGTAACGACTTTCGCTTCTGTATGATGAGCAATAAATTCAATATCAACTGTTTCATACTTTGTGCGTAAAAATCTTGTCATCCAGAAAAAGAAGCTACGTGCCATATACTTCTCCCACATTCCCATCGATCCACTCGTATCCATCATCGCTAAGACAACAGCCTTTGAATCTGGCTTTAATACTTCATTCCAAGTGCGGAACTTTAAATCTTCTTGATGAATTGGATGGAAAGATGCTTTACCACGCATCGCATTTCGTTTATATGCGGATATCATTGTTCGTTTCTTATCGATATTTCCCCATAATCCTGTTTTTCTAATGTCATTAAATTCAACATGTTCAATCCGGTTTTCATCTATTTCTTTTCTCTTTAAATTAGGCAGCTCTAACTCTCTGAAAAACGCTTGCTCTAATTCTAAAATAGAGACTTCAGCTTCATAGTAATCTTCCCCAGCTGCATCTCCTGCTCCTTGCCCTTTTCCTGGCCCTTTTTGTTTTTGACCACCTGATCCATCTCTCGCAACGACATCACCAACTTTGCTATCACCGTTTCCTTGCCCAACATGTTTATTTTTATCATAATTGTATCTAATCTTATATTCATCTAGAGAACGAATTGGTATTTTTACAACATCCTTGCCATTAGACATAACTATACTTTCTTCTGTTACAAGATCGGGTAAATTATTCTTAATTGCCTCTTGTACTTTTTCTTGATGGCGCTGTTGGTCGTCATATCCTTTGCGATGGAGGGACCAGTTTTCCTGTGAAATCGTATAATTTGGTTGATTTTCTTCGCCCATTCCTTTCCCTCCTTACTGTAATTGTCTTCCTGTATGAACAGCAAGCTACAAATTTTGTTCTGTAATGTGCAAGCTAGAATATTTGAAAGGTAACTGCCCATAGAAAATCATCCCATAAACATTTATAACGTTTTTCATACAATACCCCGAGCATCCTAAACAAAATTTTGCCACTCACATAATAGAAAGAAATATTCAGCCACTGATAAGAAAGAAACACAATGCATTGTTGCACACATTTTTACTTTGCAACATATTGTATTGTGTTGGCTTTTTTCGTATGAATGGTTGGTTACTCTATCATATGCATATTGTAAAAATAATTGACAATAAATTCATGAAATTGCATCTTAATTTATTACATTTGGACAAGGTATGACACTTTACACACATATGAACGGATAATAAAACGCTGTCCCGCAAAATACAAGAGACAGCGTTTTGTTATCAAACTATCGGTTTAACAAGCTACCTACATAGCGTAGTAATTCATTTGCTGAAGAAGAATTATAGCCATGCTCATCAATTAAACGTGCAACAACATCATTGATTTTCTTAAGCTGATTTTCGTCCGGTGTTTTCGTTGATGTTGTAATTTTCACTATATCTTTTAAATCAGCAAATAGTTTTTTCTGAATCGCTTCACGAAGACGTTCATGTGAATTATAATCAAAGCGTTTTCCTTTACGGGCATAAGCAGAAATGCGAATTAAAATCTCTTCACGGAATGCTTTCTTAGCATTTTCTGAAATTCCAATTTGCTCTTCAATTGAGCGCATTAGTTTTTCATCTGGACTCATTTCTTCCCCTGTTAACGGATCACGTAATTTCGATTTATTGCAGTACGCCTCGACGTTATCTAAGTAATTATCCATAAGCGTCTTAGCTGATTCTTCATATGAATAAACAAACGCTTTTTGTACTTCTTTCTTCGCGATTTCATCGTATTCTTTTCTCGCTAATGAGATGAAATTCATATAACGTTCACGGTCTTCATTACTAATCGATGGATGCTGATCCAGCCCATCTTTTAAAGATCTAAGTACATCTAACGCGTTAATAGATGGTACCTCTTTTCGAATGATTGTAGACGAAATTCGGTTAATGACATAACGAGGATCAATACCCTTCATACCTTCATCTTGATATTCGCGTTGTAATTCTTCTACATCAATCGCATTATAACCTTCTACCGTTTCTCCATCATACAAACGCATCTTTTTAATTAAATCAATATCCGGACGCTTCGGATCTTTTAAACGAGTTAAAATAGTGAACATTGCTGCAACGCGAAGTGTATGTGGTGCAATGTGAACATTCGACACATCACTTTCACGAATCATTTTTTCATAAATATGTTCTTCTTCACTTACTCGTAAATTATAAGGAACTGGCATTACAATAATTCTTGAGTGTAATGCTTCATTTTTCTTATTTGCTATAAATGAGCGATACTCTGTTTCATTCGTATGCGCTACAATTAATTCATCTGCTGAAATAAGCGCAAATCTTCCCGCTTTGAAATTCCCTTCTTGCGTAAGCGATAATAAGTGCCATAAAAACTTCTCATCGCATTTTAACATCTCTTGGAACTCCATCATTCCTCGGTTTGCCTTATTTAATTCTCCATCAAATCGATACGCACGGGGATCTGATTCTGAACCATATTCTGCAATCGTAGAAAAGTCCAGACTACCTGTTAAATCTGCAATATCCTGTGATTTTGGATCAGACGGGCTAAATGTACCAATCCCTGTACGGCGATCTTCAGAGAAGAAAATACGCTCTACAACTACATCCTCAATTCTTGATCCATATTCTTGCTCTAAACGCATGACATTTAGTGGTGATAAATTCCCTTCAATTCTAACTCCATACTCATCAAAGAAATCATCTCGTAAATGATGTGGAATTAAATGCAGCGGATCCTCATGCATTGGGCATCCTTTAATTGCAAAAATGGCTCCGCGATCTGTTCTTGAATATGTTTCTAATCCTCGTTTCAACATCGTAACTAACGTTGATTTCCCTCCACTAACAGGACCCATTAATAATAAAATTCTTTTTCTAACATCTAATCGTTTTGCAGATGGATGAAAATATTCCTCTACAAGACGTTCTAGAGCATCCTCTAATCCAAAGAGCTGATTACTAAAGAAGTTATACTTTCTTCTACCATCAACTTCTTCAATTCCGGCATCTTTTATCATATTGTAAATGCGAGAGTGTGCTGTTTGAGCCACCCATGGTCTTTCTTTCACAAGCTCCAAATACTCCGCAAACGTACCTTCCCATTGTAAACGTTCTTCTGCTGCTCGATGCTGTTCAATCTTTTTTAGAATATCCATTATAGCTCCTCCCCCATCTCCTTGTTCAATCGGATTATTATAAAAGGTATGCTAGGATGTCCTTAAACATTCTTTAAATCAAAACGAAATATATAATAGCACGCTAAAATTCTCTCCAAAATTCAAAGAAAATTCTGTATAATATAGGTATTAACGTTTTTACACTGCTATTCATTATAAATAAATTCTTTTCTTCTAAGAACCTTACATACATTTTGGGTAATAAATAAAACTCGTGAACCGAAAAAAGTAAGGAGGATATTAGTATGAAATTATTATTAATTTTAGGTGTATCACTCACATTTCTTACAGCGATTTTTACATCCGGTTACAATGACAAACCAGGTACACATAAAAAATGATGTGCTTTTAGCACATCATTTTTTATGCATTATTTATAATACATATTTTCCATATCATATTTGGATAGTGGTCGGCTATAATAATAACCTTGTACAAGCTTCACATTCTTTTCTTTCAAAAACTGTATTTGCTCCTTTTTTTCTACTCCCTCTGCAATTACATTCAATTCTAAAGTATGAGCTAAATGAATAATTGCAGCTGTAATATTCGTATCACGTTCATCTATATGTATACCTTCCATAAAAGAACGATCAATTTTTAAAGTATCAATTGGATATGTTTTTAAGTAACTTAAAGATGAATAACCTGTTCCAAAATCATCTAAATGAATCTTTAAATTTTCTTCTTTTAATTGTAGTAACACTCTCTTCGATATATCTTTATGTATAAGAGCTCCTTCTGTAACCTCTATCGCTAATAAATGAGCTGGTACATTGTACTTATTTAAAGCCCGTGTAATCATCTCTATTAATGTAATAGAGCGAAAGTGTCTAGCTGAAATATTAACTGCAATTGGGACCACTTCATATCCTTTATTTAACCATTCGCGCAGTTGCTGACACACTTGATTTACTACCCATTCATCGAGCTTAATAATAAATCCTGTTCTTTCTGCCAACGGAATAAATTGGTTTGGAGAAACAAATCCTAATTCCTTATTCTCCCACCTTATTAAAGCTTCCATACTAGCTATTTTTTTCGTCTCAATATTAATTTGTGGCTGATAATATAAGAAAAATTCATTTTTTTCTATAGCACGATGTAACTGGTTTTCTATTATAAACCTTTGTTCACGCTCACAGTCTAATCCACTACAATAAAAATGATAATGTCCTTTTCCTTTGTCTTTTGCTTTTTCTAAGGCAGCATCGACTCTCTGAAATAGTATTTTTTCATCTTCTCCATCTGCTGGAGCCATTACAATTCCAATTGACGCACTTAAATATACATCTTCTTTCTCAATTACAAAATATTCACTAATATTTTTCAGTATGCTTTTTGCAACTTCCTCTACACATTCTTTCGTTATATTTTCTATCAACATAACAAATTGATCATCGTGTTCTCTAAATAAGTGCATACCTTCTATTTTTAGATTGCTTAAACATTCTGTCACTTTTTGTAATACTTTATCTCCCTCTTTATGACCAAATGTATCATTAATACGATGAAACTCATCTAAATCTATAAATACAAGCGCAAAATTTATACTCTCTTTTAAAAAAGTATTTAACTTATTTGTACATGAAATTCTATTCATTAATCCTGTTAACTGGTCATAGTAAGCTAAATATTCTGTTCGCATTTCGTTTAATACTTGCCTTGTAACATCTCTCGTAACAATATACACTCCAACAATTTCACCGTTCACAATAATCGGGATAGTTCTCAAAGAAATATATAGCTCGTACCCTTCTTTATGAACATATTTCTTTGAAACAATTTGTTTTGCTTTTCCTTGCATCGATCCCTTAAATATAATTTGAAAATCTTTTTCATATTCTTTATTAATAAATTCAAAAATAAATTTATTATTTAATTCCTCATACCGGTATCCAAATATTTCATACGTTGCCGGATTTGCATATGTAACTCTCCCTATAGAATCTATAGATATAATTGAGTCATTATTATATTCCAGTAACGACTTAAATAACATTTGTTTTTCCTCTATCTCTGTCTTCTCCTCAATTTGAGCTGTAATATCTCTTGTAATACAAATAACAAATTGACATATTCCTTCTTCATCGCAGACAGGATTAAGTGAAGATTCATAATGTATCTCACCTTTTGGTAATTTGACTACATCACAAAAAGTGTGTGCTTTCGCTTCTCTCACTACTTTTTCATATTGCCTTTGCAATATCCCCGCTATATCTTTCGGTAATACTTCTGCAAAAGTTTTTCCATAGCACTCTTCGCTTAACCTAGCATAATCCATTCCTATTTTATTCACATACATATATTTAAACGTTTCATCATCAATAACTTTCAATATAAATACTAAATCTTGAATAGCATGTAATAACCCTTGTCTAATTAAATCCATATCTATCATACTTAAAAAGGTATTTTGATTACTATATTCTTCCTTCATATTTATCTCAACCCGTCTTATCTATTTTTAATCATATATCCCATTCTATATGATTATGTCCTCTCTTTTAAACGTATGATCACATATTATTTTTATTTTATAAAAAAAAGTCGCCATATGGCGACTTTTAATAAACGATTTCTAAATCTAATCCAGGGTAATTTTGTTGACGGAATGCTTCATAAATTAAAATTGCTGCTGTATTAGATAAATTTAATGAACGTACTTTATCTGTCATTGGAATACGTAAACAATGATCAAAGTTTTCTTCGATTACATTAGCTGGTAAGCCGTTTGTTTCTCTTCCAAATACAAAATAGTAATCCTTCTCGCGCTTGCTATAGTCAAACGCTGTATGAGCTTTCTCGCCATACTTCGTTAAATAGAAGAATTCACCATCTTTATTTTTTTCATAAAATTCTTCAATTGAATCATAATACGTAATTTTCACGTGCTGCCAATAATCTAATCCGGCACGCTTTAACATTTTATCATCCGTTGAAAATCCAAGCGGTCTAATCAAATGTAATTCTGTTCCAGTTGCTGCACAAGTACGAGCAATATTTCCTGTATTTGCTGGAATTTCTGGCTGATATAAAACAACATGTACTCCCACGCGATATTCACCTCTGTTTTTTGTCTACTACGTATTATACCACTTGAGCGAAAAATCTCTACCCATTAATAATATGAAAGAATTTATATTTCATTTGTGGTGTATATTTACTAGAGTCTTCATAGTTCCAATAACGTCGACGGCTATTTGCTGAATGTGCATTTACAAGCGGCATACCATCTGCATCTTTTGCTACTACAATCGTCGTATGATTCCATCTTCCGTCATCCTCGAAATCATAAGCAATTACATCTCCAAGAATAAGTTCTTCTGGCCTCTCTACCGCCTCTGCTCGAAGTCCTGTTGTAGCACCTGACAAATACCAATAAAAAGAATGTGCAACAGCCCAGCTCCAACTCCACTGATTCTCCCTTTGCCACCATCCTTTACGAATATTAGGATATCCGTTCATAGGTACTTCTCCAGTATGAAGACATTGAGAAATGAAATTCGTACAATTATCAGGGAAATTACGATACATAGGATTTCGGTCATCCCACCAACGCTCTGCATATTTCACTGCCTCTAAACGATTATACTGATAAGAACCGTACTTCTCTTTCGTAATTTCCCTTTCTAATGTCTCACCCATTCTAATTTCTTCTGACACTTCAATATCATAATCGCCTATAATCCGACTATTATTTAAACAAACTCTTCGTTTTAATTGTTCCTCTTCAATATAAAATAATTCTTTATGCTTAATTAAATATTTAAAATGTATTTGATAATCAATTTCTTGATGGTCATTACTATTTAATTGTCTAATGAAAGAAACATCCGCAATTGCTTTCACTATATGTGCACTACGCCTTTGAAACAATTGTTTCTTTCTCTGTGCCATTTGTAGTAAATCCTCAGCAATACCATCCACGTCTGTTCGTTTCTCTGTGATATATGCTAAAAACTGTTGTACTTGCTTTTCAATATTCATTTTTACAGCCATTTCGTTTCCCTCCCATATTACAATATGAAAAAGGGAAATATTATCTACTCTTTTTTCTGTGCTAACAATTCAAGCCCGCGATTCATTTCATGAAGTACTTCTTCATCTTTCTCACGTTCCATCGCTTTCTCAATCGCTTCGCCTACTCCATCTCCCCCAATTTTCCCAAGTGCCCATGCTGCCGTTCCGCGCAATACCGGTCTTGGGTCATCTTTCATAACACCAATTAAATCAGGAATTGCCGATGCTTCTTTAAAATGTGCTAATGCTAAAATCGCATTTCTTTGCAGTGGCTTTTTCCCTCTCCATGACCCTGACATAATCCCATATTTCTCTTTAAAATCACGATTACTAATTGTTAAAAGTGGCGTTAATAATGGTTTAACTAGCTCAGGATCCGGCTCCATCTCAGGATGATTATGAAAATCCATTCCTTTGTTTTTCGGGCAAACAGTCTGACACGTATCACATCCATATATACGATTTCCTATTTTATCGCGATATTCTTCAGGTAGGAATCCTTTCGTCTGTGTTAAAAACGCAATACACTTCTTCGAATCTAACTGTCCCCCCTGTATTAAAGCACCTGTAGGACAAATATCGATACATTTCGTACAGCCCCCGCATTGATCTTCTATCGGCTTATCTGGCGGGAATGGAACATTTGTAATCATTTCCCCTAAGTATACGTACGAACCGAATTCAGGTGTAATAATAGCACAGTTTTTCCCACTCCAGCCAATGCCTGCACGCTCTGATACAGCTCGATCACTTAATTCACCTGTATCAACCATGGACTTCACTTCTATATCTGGAAGTTTTTCAATTAAATATGCTTCTAATTTTTGCAAACGATCTCGTAAAACAAGATGATAATCTTGTCCCCAAGAAGCACGGCAAAAAATTCCACGGCGTTCTCCACGCTTACTTAATGGTGCATTTTTTAATTTTGAAGGATATGCTAAAGCAATCGCAATAATTGATTTAGCACCCGGTAATAAAAGTTGCGGATTCGTTCTCTTCTCTATATCAGGCTCTTCAAATCCAGATTGATAATTTAATTGTTGTTGCTGGATTAAGCGCTGCTTTAATTCCTCAAAAGGAGAAGCACTCGCAAAGCCTATTTTATCTATGCCAATTGTTTTACTATACGCAATTACATCTTGCTTTAATTGTTCAAAATCCACTCTTAATCGCCTCCTCAGATGAATCCATCATCCCTTATGTAACGACTTTATTGGTTAGTAATTCACTTTTGGAATACTATTATTTACTTCTATTTTCGCATGTAATTATATTTTTCAAACATTAAAAAACGCAATGCCTCGTTTATCTCGGAAACGAAACACTGCGTTGATCACAATTTATAGAAAAACATTTAATAAAATTTGGAGCGGGTGAAGAGAATCGAACTCTCGACCAGAGCTTGGAAGGCTCTTGTTTTACCACTAAACTACACCCGCAAATATGAATTACATATAAGATATTAGAATAACTTATGTAAAGTAGTATAGCATGTTAAAAAAATAGAGGCAAGAATTTTATCGAAAAAAGTCGAAAAAGTGATGAGAGACCTCATCACTTTTTCAATTCTTTATCAATGGCCTTCTTCATACTATCGAAATCAGGGTTTGCAAGATTTCCGTTTACATATACTGAAGGAGCACCTTGAACTTTTAATTTTTGAGCACGATCTGAATCTTTACGTACTTTTTCTGTAATTTCTTTACTGTGTAAATCTTTCTTAAATTGCTCTACATCAACTTTTGGAAGTTTCTCTTTCACAATGCTAAGAAGCAAATCTTCTGTAATCCATTCTTCCGTATCTTTCTTTTGATTTTGATAAATCTCATCATAGAAAATCCAGAATGAATCTTTATCTTGTTTATAAATTGCTTCACCAGCTGCTGCACCTAAATCCGAGTCTTTTCCGATAAATGGGAAGTTAATAAAATATAACTGCACTTTGCCTTTATCAATATACTCTTCTTTTAATCGAGGTAATACTGTTACATCCCAAGTACGACAAGCAGGACATTTAAAGTCTCCAAATTCAACTACCTTAACTGGAGCATCATCTTTCCCTAAAGATTGTTGCGTGGAATAAGCAAACATCTCATTCCCTTTATCTTTTTTGTCATTTATGATGCTATACGCAATTGTTCCAATTACAATCAATACTGCGATAGAAAAAACTATACCAAGAGCCATGAGTTTATTTGATTTCATATACATTCCTCTTTAAATTCATATTCTGTATACAGCATTGTACACAATACACATAATATCAACACTTATATACGTCACGCAATGAACACGCTCACATAAATTACAAAAACACAATAATTGTGACGATATTGTGTCACAATTTGTCACAATTTATTCAAAAAAAGAAGCTCCTCTGTAGGAACTTCTCTTAACTTACTGCTTTTTTACGCGCACTATTTAACATCGACTGCTCTATTTTTATATCATGACGAATTACTAATTTCTCACTAACTGCTTGAACATACTCATCATGGCTTATATAGCCTTCTTTCTCCATTAGTCTCAACACAACATTTCGTCTCTCTACTGCTTTATCATAATTTTGGGCAGGTGAGTAATAAGCAGGTGCTTTTACTACAGCAGCCATCATTGCACTTTCAGCCAACGTTAATTGGTTCACCTTTTTACCGAAGTAAAGGTTTGCTGCTTTTTCAATTCCCCATGCTCCTTCACCATAATAAATGTTACTTACATATAATTTTAAAATTTCATCCTTCGTAAATGTGCGTTCAATTTTTTTCGTATAAAAAATCTCTTTCCACTTACGAGAAAATGTACGCTCATTAGTTAAAAAAGCATTTTTAGATAGCTGCTGTGTAATCGTGCTTCCTCCTTGCACGACACCACCAGCCTTTATATTCTCAACAGAGGCCCTAATAATTGCTATATAATCTAAACCGTTATGATGATAAAATCTTTTATCTTCTGTCGCAATAAATGCATGTGTTAATGATTCTGGCACCTCTAAATTAGCCGGTACATGTAATTTACTAATGTCACTTTTCTCAATCATTACATTTCCAATGAATAATAACGTACAACTTAACAATAATAATAATATAATGGCTTTATAAAAAAGTTTAGTCATTGGATTTAATGCAACTTTTTGATGATAGTTCACCCTAGATAATACTCGTTCTTTCATCTTGAACACCTCTTTTCCACACAGCATATAACTCTTACTTTAAGAATACATTGTTGTAAAAAAATATCCCATCGATTTCTCTTACAAGTACCTTACATCATTGTAAGGTATAAAGTGAAACTTTAATCAGCCCTCACCAATCACGTTCCCGGCAAATAGCGGGGTAAAAAAGTATTGTATCACAGACCTTTTTTATCTACTATTCATCTGAAATATTGAATATAGATTATATTCAATCACGAATAACCAATAACAGAGTAAGCCTTAAGGCTATTATATTTTCACTTTATACTTTAATTATATCATCTACAAATATATGTACTTTTGAGTATCTAGTAATCTTAATGTATATAACATATACATTATACAGAACAAACGTTCTATAAATCAATACTAACACTATTATTATTTTGACCTTTTTCTTAAACAGTATACAAAAAAGAGTAGTGATTTGAATGTATCTCAAATCAGCTACTCTTTTCTTTACAATCTTCCTATTAAATTATATGGCTGTACTTCCCACGTTTCATACGGAATACAATGTGTTGCTCTCATTGCATCAAGCGTTCTGGATTTCATATGAGGACGGGTTATATACTCATCTATGTTCTCTTCATTTAAATCAACAAATTTAGCCTCTTGTATTTCTTCAGGTTGAATTTTTATTTCGCCACTCACATATGCTACTTTAAAAACAACAGCTAGAATGTGCATAGAGGCATTATAATAAACCCCGGTAATTCCGATAGGCTTCACCGTTAACCCTGTTTCCTCTTTTATTTCCCTACAGACAGCTTGATCGAGTGCTTCTCCTTCTTCTACCTGTCCTCCTGGCATTTCCCACGTATCAGCTCGCCAGTGTACCTTTGTTAATAACACTTCATTTTTCTCATTTGTTAAATAACCTGCTACGGCAACTATATGCTTTGGTGTCTTATATTCCATACTAAGCCTCCTAGAAATAATGGTTATTTCATATATCCCTATAAGCATATTCCCTATCTACACCAAAATACCTTTAATAATTCATCACCTTAATTAACTTCATAAAAAAAGCCCCTATTCGTTAAACGAAAAGGGGCTTTCATCGTATTACTCTCCTAAGTCTACGTTGTGGTAAACTTGTTGTACATCTTCTAAATCTTCTAATGCATCAACCATTTTCTCAAATTGTACTTGAGCATCTTCAGGAAGTGTAACATCACTTTGTGCAAGCATTGTTAATTCTGCAACTGTAAATTCTTCAACACCAGCACCTTTAAGTGCAGATTGTACTGAATGGAATTGATCTGGTTCAGCATACACGATAACAGCATCTTCTTCTTCTAGAATGTCACGTGCATCTACATCTGCTTCCATTAAAATTTCAAGAACTTCATCTGATGTTTTACCTTCAAGGCCGATAACAGCTGTCGCATCAAACATGTAAGCTACAGAACCGTTTACACCCATGTTACCACTGTTTTTGCTAAATGCAGCTCGTACATCTGCTGCAGTACGGTTTACGTTATTTGTAAGTGTATCTACAATAACCATAGCTCCATTTGGTCCAAATCCTTCATAACGAAGCTCGTCATAATTTTCCTCTGAACCGCCTTTTGCTTTTTCAACTGCACGATCAATAATTGTTCTTGGTACATTGTATGTTTTCGCACGTTCTAATACGACTCTAAGCGCTTGATTTGATTCTGGATCTGGCTCGCCTTGTTTTGCCGCCACATAAATTTCACGTCCAAATTTCGCGTATATACGGCTTGTATTTGCATCTTTTGATGCTTTTTTGTCTTTAATATTGTTCCATTTACGGCCCATACTTTCCACTCTCTTTCTCGTTTTAAATCTACATAAAAATATTAATATGAAATATAATGTGTGTTCAACACATTTTTAAAAGAAATATAAAAAGTTCATTTTTGATTCATATTACAGACATAATATAAATCACTATCATTTTGTTCTTTCGACAAGTTATATTATACATGAATTCCTAAGTTTATTACGAATTTTAGCATCACATAATATAATTTAACAAAAAAGACTCTAACATTTCTATTAGAGTCTTTTTATATTGCAGATACCGATTTCCATAATATCCCCATAATTACTTTCTATTGTTGTACAATAAAAATAGGGAAAAATTTAAAGAAAAGGTAGAGGGGGAATTATGACACATTCAAATGAGAAAAAATTACATGCTTTTAAAGGAATAGGAGAGAAGTTAAACCCAACTATCTATCAAGTAAGATTCATGAAATTAGATGAACCAATCCAATTTGAGGCGTTTCCTGAATTGAAGGAATTAGGGGACTGGTTGAGTACTTCAACGCACATGTGGTCGTGCCACTCAACTATGTACAAATACAACAGAGAAAAGTTTGAAAAGAAGTTTTTAGAAATTACGAAATTAACAGCTGATCATGTACTAATATCTACTGGTGGTGTCGGATTTAACTTCATGTCACCCGGGTGGAGAAATTCTCTCTAGAGTGCTCGAAGGGCATATTATAGAATACCGCAATTAAAAGGATAAAATTGAATGTTTGTTTTTATCCTTTTAATGTTTCGCAGTTTACTCACCGTACACTTTTTGTGCTTATTTTGTCATGTAATGAAAAGAAAACACAAAAAAACTCTATACTAATTGTATAGAGTTTTTTACGACGTTCATGATACCGATGGTCGGGGTCGAACCGACACTCCCGAAGGAACACGATTTTGAGTCGTGCGCGTCTGCCAATTCCGCCACATCGGCACAAAAGAAAAGGCGGCAACCGGATTTGAACCGGTGATAAAGGTTTTGCAGACCTCTGCCTTACCACTTGGCTATGCCGCCATATTAAATTTTATTGGAGCGGAAGACGGGATTCGAACCCGCGACCCCAACCTTGGCAAGGTTGTATTCTACCACTGAACTACTTCCGCAAAAATGGCTGGGCTAGCTGGATTCGAACCAGCGCATGACGGAGTCAAAGTCCGTTGCCTTACCGCTTGGCTATAGCCCATCGAATTCTTACTTAATTATATGTAAGTATCAATTAAATTATTTGTAATTTTTAAAATAAAAATGGGGCGACTGATGGGAATCGAACCCACGAATGCCGGAGCCACAATCCGGTGCGTTAACCACTTCGCCACAACCGCCATGTTGTGTAAATATATTTGGCAGGGGCAGTAGGAATCGAACCCACACTGGAGGTTTTGGAGACCTCAGTTCTACCTTTAAACTATGCCCCTATGTAAATGGTGGAGGGGGGCAGATTCGAACTGCCGAACCCGAAGGAGCGGATTTACAGTCCGCCGCGTTTAGCCACTTCGCTACCCCTCCGAAACTTACATGGTGCCGGCTAGAGGACTTGAACCCCCAACCTACTGATTACAAGTCAGTTGCTCTACCAATTGAGCTAAGCCGGCGTATTTTATTGAAATAAATGGTGGCTCGGGACGGAATCGAACCGCCGACACGAGGATTTTCAGTCCTCTGCTCTACCGACTGAGCTACCGAGCCTTATTAAAATGGCGGTCCCGACCGGGGTCGAACCGGCGATCTCCTGCGTGACAGGCAGGCATGTTAACCACTACACCACGGGACCATTTGGTTGCGGGGACAGGATTTGAACCTGCGACCTTCGGGTTATGAGCCCGACGAGCTACCGTGCTGCTCCACCCCGCGATAATACTATTCATATAAAATTTATATGGTGGAGGATGACGGGATCGAACCGCCGACCCCCTGCTTGTAAGGCAGGTGCTCTCCCAGCTGAGCTAATCCTCCAAAGTGGTGACCCGTACGGGATTCGAACCCGTGTTACCGCCGTGAAAGGGCGGTGTCTTAACCACTTGACCAACGGGCCAAATATTATAAATCCTATGGCGGAGAGCAAGGGATTCGAACCCTTGATACGCTTGTGACGTATACACGATTTCCAATCGTGCTCCTTCGGCCAACTCGGACAGCTCTCCAATGGCTCCGCAGGTAGGAATCGAACCTACGACCGATCGGTTAACAGCCGATAGCTCTACCGCTGAGCTACTGCGGAATAATATTGCCTGGCAACGTCCTACTCTCACAGGGACAAGGTCCCAACTACCATCGGCGCTAGAGAGCTTAACTTCCGTGTTCGGTATGGGAACGGGTGTGAC
>NZ_QJTG01000020.1:0-37323 GCF_003217275.1 Bacillus sp. 196mf | reverse complement strand
GTGAGCCATGAAGGATTCGAACCTTCGACCCTCTGATTAAAAGTCAGATGCTCTACCAACTGAGCTAATGGCTCGTAAATGGCTGGGCTAGCTGGATTCGAACCAGCGCATGACGGAGTCAAAGTCCGTTGCCTTACCGCTTGGCTATAGCCCATCGAAAAAATATCTTATTTTCAAAGACAAATGTTATTGTACCATAATATCCAATAAAAAACAACTGCCAATTAGCAGAAGTTAAAATGGCGGTCCCGACCGGGGTCGAACCGGCGATCTCCTGCGTGACAGGCAGGCATGTTAACCACTACACCACGGGACCATTTGGTTGCGGGGACAGGATTTGAACCTGCGACCTTCGGGTTATGAGCCCGACGAGCTACCGTACTGCTCCACCCCGCGATAATACTATTCATATAAAATTCATATGGTGGAGGATGACGGGATCGAACCGCCGACCCCCTGCTTGTAAGGCAGGTGCTCTCCCAGCTGAGCTAATCCTCCGAAGTGGTGACCCGTACGGGATTCGAACCCGTGTTACCGCCGTGAAAGGGCGGTGTCTTAACCACTTGACCAACGGGCCAATATGTATGGCAGAGAAGAAGGGATTCGAACCCTCGCACCGCGTTAGCGATCTACTCCCTTAGCAGGGGAGCCCCTTGAGCCACTTGGGTACTTCTCTGTATGGCTCCGCAGGTAGGACTCGAACCTACGACCGATCGGTTAACAGCCGATAGCTCTACCACTGAGCTACTGCGGAATAATGAAGACAATTTGTATCTTATAAAAATTCTTACTGTAAGTCAAGAAGTTTTTAACAACATCTTGTTCAAACGTGACATGTTTATAATATACTGGATTGCGTTTTTACTGTCAAGATGTTTTCGATATCGGTTTGAGTTTCCCTTTACACTTTCCGCAGACATATCTTTTTGTATTTATTTGACGCCTTCTTACATATTGAAGTAAACACTCCATACATTCATACTTATAAATCTTTTTTTCCTTCTCTTCATTAATCATTCGTTTACAAAAACGAGGTGCATCAACTTTCTTTAACAACTCACGAAAATCTCTGTCCCTGTGCTTATACCCTCTTCCTGTAATATGCAAGTGATAATGACACAGTTCATGTTTGATGATTCCGATTAACTCCTCCTTACCATACATTTCGTAATATCGATAATTCAGTTCAACATTGTGACTCTTCAACAAATAACGCCCACCAGTTGTACGCAGCCTACTATTGAACGTTGCTTTATGTAAAAACGGCATTCCGAAGTATTGTAGCGATACTTCTTCCACTAGCCGTTGGATTTCTCCCTCGCCCATTCTCATTCCTCCTAAACAAAAAAATATTTTTACACTTTTCACGCTTCTTATACATATATTAAATAGTACATATACCCATCCTCATTCAAGACGCGTGGTTTCTAAAAACACAACATGAATAGAAATCCACTCACCAACCTCTCATCAATAGCACTTTAGATTTTTGAGAGTAGGATTAAACAAGGAGGGATTCCTATGCCTACGTGGCTAAAAAAACAGATGCAACGTGCATATTTCGAAAAAAACCGGTATCAAATTAAATTGCTAAATGAATGCTGGTTTTATTATAGCAAAATACATCAAAACTCATAATCCATTACACTTTTTATTCTATAAAAAAAGAGCAGTTTCATCTGCTCTCTTCTCTTACTATTCAATCGGCAACATAGATAGTGCAACGCGTCCTTTTTTTGTATCAATATCATCTACCCATACTTTTACAATTTGTCCTACTGATACAACATCTAACGGATGCTTTACAAACTGTTTACTAAGCTTAGAAATATGCACTAAACCATCTTGCTTTACGCCTACATCAACAAAAGCACCAAAATCAACAACGTTACGCACTGTTCCTTCTAGTTCCATACCACGTTTTAAATCTTCTAATTTCAAAATCCCTTTTTTCAGAAGTGGTTTAGGCAACTCATCCCTCATATCTCGTTCCGGGCTAATGAGCGCATCTATAATATCAACTAACGTCGGCTCCCCAACCCCCGTTTCTTGAGACAACTTAGAAATCTCTACTTCTTCCAATCTCTTTTGTAATTGCGGTTGTCCTACGTCATCTATCGATAACCCTAAACTCTTCAATAACAATTCAACATTTTTATATTGTTCGGGATGAATACCTGTTCGATCTAATGGATTCGCTCCTTCTAATATACGCAAGAAACCTATACATTGTTCGTACGTCTTTGCACCTAAACGTGGGATTTTCTTTAATTCCGTGCGCTTTGTGAATTTCCCATCCTCTTCTCTCTTTGCCACAATATTTTTCGCAACAGTTTTCGATAAACCTGAAACATATTGTAACAATGCAACCGAAGCCGTATTTACATTAACCCCAACTTGGTTAACAGCTGTCTCTACTACAAATGTTAATGACTCATTCAATCTCTTTTGAGATACATCATGTTGGTATTGTCCAACCCCAACTGATTTAGGATCAATTTTCACAAGTTCAGCCAGTGGATCTTGCAGACGTCTTCCAATAGAAACGGCACTTCTCTCTTCAACCTGTAAATTCGGGAATTCTTCACGAGCTAAATCAGAAGCTGAATATACACTAGCACCCGCTTCATTTACAATAATATAAAAGACTTCCTGTTTCACACTTTGTAATACATCTACTATAAATTCCTCTGTTTCTCTAGATGCTGTCCCATTACCAATTGCAATCATTTCAACTTGATATTTATCTATAATAGAAAGAACTTTCGTTTTTGCGTCATCATATTTACGAACAGGCGGATGCGGATAAATAACATCAATATGTAGTACTTTCCCCGTATCATCTACTACAGATAATTTACAACCAGTTCTATATGCCGGGTCTACCGCTAGCACGACTTTCCCTTTCATCGGAGGTTGTAATAATAAGTTACGTAAGTTCTCAGAGAAAATATGTATCGCTTGTTCTTCAGCTATTTCTGTTAATTCTTTACGAATTTCTCTTTCGATTGAAGATTGAATTAATCGTTTATAACCATCTTCAATCGCTAATTGTACATAATGCGCACTTTTAGAATCGTTATCACGAATTACTTTCTTATATAAGAAATTTAATATCTCATCTACTGGTGGGACAACAGAAACTCTCAATATATCTTCTTTCTCACCGCGATTCATTGCTAATACACGATGTGGTACTACTTTTTGCAATGGTTCTTCATAACTGTAATACATTTCATATATATTCTTTTCATCTTTTTCTTCACCTTTTACAGACGAAGACATAATACCTTTTCTAAAAGTAATATTTCGAATCCAACTACGATACGTAGCTTCATCTGAAATCATTTCTGCAATAATGTCTTGTGCACCTTGTAAAGCTTCTTCTGCAGATTGCACTTCTTTCTCTGCATTAATAAATTCCACTGCCTTTTTAGCCGGATCTTCTTTCTTATATAACAACAACCATTCAGCTAACGGTTCTAACCCTTTTTCTTTTGCAATCGTTGCTTTCGTTCTTCTTTTCTCTTTATATGGACGATATAAATCTTCTACTTCCTGCAACTTTGTAGCTTTAACAATTTGCTGTCTCAGCTCTCCTGTCAGTTTTCCCTTCTCATCAATAAGACGAATAACTTCTTCCTTCCTATCTTCAAGTTGCATCATATATTGCCATCTCTCTAAAATCGCACGAATTTGCACCTCATCTAAAGAGCCTGTCCATTCTTTTCGGTAACGAGCAATAAATGGAACTGTGTTACCTTCTTCTGTTAATTGAATAACATGACGAACTTGCTTTTCGCTAAAGCCTAATTCTTTCACTAACATTTTCATTAACGCTTGTCGATTATCTACCATTTCCATATACAACCGTAACCTCCTCTATAATAAAAAAAGTTGCCCTTCAAAGAGAGCAACTTAAACTGCCGATTTAAAAATCTATTAGTCCTAAACTAATTTGTAACGCTTCATCTACACGACTCATCATCACTTCATCTAAATGAGTGATTTTGTCCGTTAAGCGTTGCTTATCGATTGTTCGAATCTGCTCAAGTAAAATAACAGAATCTCTCTCAAAACCATACTTTTTCGCATCAATTTCCACATGAGTGGGTAATTTTGCTTTTTGAATCTGTGCAGTAATAGCCGCTACAATCACCGTTGGACTAAAACGATTTCCGATGTCATTTTGAATGACAAGAACCGGACGAACGCCTCCTTGCTCAGAACCAACAACTGGGGAAAGGTCTGCAAAATACACGTCGCCGCGTTTTACAATCAAAATATTACCCCCCGCTAACTAAGCGTTCTACTGTATGAGCTGCTTCATACTCCGCTAAGAAAGCTTCAGATGCAATACCAAGATTAATTTTTCCCATTTCAATATACCCACGTCGCATTGATTCATGTTGGTAGCGTTTCTTCGTCTTATGTTGACGCAATAACAATTGTGTTGCCTGGCAAATTAGTTCATGGCGATTCTTATTCTCTTGTTTTCCAATTCCGTCCAATTCCGTTACCATTTGCTTTGGCAACCGAACCACGATTTCAGTAGTTACACTTGATTCGGACACAAAAATACACCTCCACCGTCAACTACACACCCAAATATATATATGACACCTATTGTAATAATACCATTGTATGGAGCCTGTTGCAAAGACTTCCTTATTCCTTGCTTATGTTTTCCAATTCATAAACAAAACATTCATCTTCTTAAATTTTTTATCTCATAACTAACTAAAAACAATAGAACTCCTCTTCAAAACTTACGTGTAACTTATATAAAAAATGATTATAAGTAAAAAGCTTCTCATCAAAAAGAGCTTATTATCCAGCAATGAACAGTCACTCCAATGACAAGAAGCAATCATACTACCTTCTATATATTGTTCAAGTAATTAATTATCTCTACAACCTTACCATTCCGTATAAATATTCTTGGCACACGGAAACTGATCGTTGCAATAATTTCATAATTAATAGTCCCTGAATATTCCGCAACCTCTGTAGCGCTAATATACTCATCTCCCTGCCTTCCAATAAGCGTAACTTTCGTACCAAGCGGCACTTCACAAGGAAGATGAATCATGAACTGATCCATTGTTACTCGCCCTACAATCGGTACCCTTTTACCATTTATAAGCACTTCAAATCCTTGTAATCTTCTAAGCCATCCATCTGCATAACCAATCGCTACAGTCGCGATCCATTCTTCAGTTTTCGTTCGATAAGTGACGTTATAACTAATTCCATCACCTTTAATCACCTGTTTAATATGAGCTACTTTCGTATGCAGTGATAGCGCCGGTTCTAATTCAAATGGTAAAAAAGGACGTATTTCTACAGAAGGAGATAATCCATACATTGCAATCCCAATTCGCACTGCATTAAATGTAATCCCTTGAAAACGTAACGTGGCAGCACTATTAGCTGTATGGACAAACTTAGGATCCACTCCGAATTCTTTCAACCAACTTAACTGCTCTAAGAACGTGTTATATTGCTTATCAAAATACGAAGTCTCAACCTCATCTGCCGTTGCAAAATGCGTGTATACTCCTTCTAACTCTAAAAACGGTGCACCTTCTAAACTCTTTAAAAATGCTTTCAGTTCTTTTCTTTCACGTATTCCAATTCTCCCCATACCACTATCAAAGTTAATATGGAATTTCATTACAGATGAACCATCCCAAAGTTTAATTGCTTCGTCCACCCATTCTTTTTGAAAAACAGTTAGCGCTACATCATTTTCAGCAGCTACATTTACATCACGCGGCGGCGAGGGACCTAACACTAAAATCGGCACAGTAATACCAGCCCTCCGAAGCACTAAAGCTTCATCTAAAAAAGCAACTGCTAACCTTGTTGCACCCGCTTCTAATGCCGTTTTAGCCACCGGTACATAATCGTGCCCATACGCGTTTGCTTTAACTACAGCAAAAATCTCTACATCACTTGGGATGAACTCTTTAATATGTGTAACGTTGTTATAAATGGCATCTAAATCCACTTCCACCCAAGTGTCACGGTAAAATGGTGCTTCTTCCATAAATACACTTCCTTATACACGATATGCGAAGCTTATTCTTTTATATGCTTCTTTTATGAAATCCACCTTCAAACTAAGAAAAGACGTGGTGCACATATATCACCACGTCTAAGAAGTCTACTTCACCTGCTTCGCTGTAACTGAACGAGCAACCATTAGTAGCTCCTTCGGCTCTAAACCTTTAGACACGAGCATATATTCTACTCCGTTATGCGACCACGTTACAGAGTCTTTCGTCAATGCACCAATCGTAAACCCAAGATCAACTGGTTCTCCACTTACACTTACCGCTGATGAAGCCTCTGCAACTTTTGCCTTTTCTTGTATTAAAGTAAAGGATTTCTTATTTCCAGTGTATGTGAGTATCGCACGCTTGCCACTGTCTGTCTTCAACTCTTTTTCATCTTGCAGAGTCATACCTTGCGGTGTATCAAGTGGATACAAAATAGCAAACGGTTTGTCTTCTTTCGCTGTTGTTTGAACATCTACCTGCGCTCTAGACATATTTTGTTTCGTATCAAATGCACCTTTATCAAATTTCGCATCGAATTTCACCTTAGAGAAATCTACTTTTACAAGAACATTTTGATCATTATCCATTAACTTCACTGAAACTGGAGTCAAATCGCTCTTCTTCAGCGTAATCTCTTGTTTCGGCAACATATTTTGATGTTGATAGTTTGTTTTTGTTTTAAAAATATAATACTTATCTGTTTTCTCGAAAGTAAGGTTTTTCTTATCCTGCAAAATATCTCTTACAAGTGATTCATATAAATAAGCCTGGCTGCTATTTTGCGGCCAATCACTTTGAAAACGGAAGCTCTTATTAAGTGCTGGCGTTAATACAAATACACCTTCTTCATTTCTTAAAATGATTTGGCTCTGATCTTTTTTTGAATTCTTTAAATTCACACGATAAAAAGACGGTTCCTTATGCCAAATCTCTACATTATACTCCTGAGGCTCATTTCCTGTTTTAATAGATAATTTTGCTTCAGCTTGATAACTTTTCATCCCTTTTACTTTCGCTTCTAAATCTCTCACGACATCATCTTGTTTCTTTTCCACACAACCCGCCAACACAAAAACGGTCAATAAACCGACAAGAACTAAAAACAGACGCCTTTTCATCACTTCAGCCCCTTTGCCCCTATAAATGAATGGAAGATGTACCTTCCTTATCGCTACCTCAAATATATGAGACAAAGATATAAAATATGCAGACTAGCGTGACGAGCTTTCTAAAACAACTTGAGCAACAGCAAATTCCTTACTATGACTAATTGATAAATGAACAACATACTCTGTACTTGTAATCAGAATCGGCTTACCTCTTTCATCATTTTTCACTTCAATATCTAAAAAGCTCACTTCTTTCCCGATACCAGTACCTACAGCTTTTGAATACGCCTCTTTCGCTGCAAACCTTCCAGCTACAAACTCTGTAAGACGACTTCCTTTCAGCTCCATAGCAACATTACGTTCATTTTCTGTTAAAATACGTTCCATAAATTTAAGCTTTCCATCTAGCATTTTTTCAATACGATTTAATTCAATAATATCGATTCCAATCCCTATAATCATTTCAAAATCCCCTTCTTCTATTTAACTTTCTTCTTTCATATTGATAAGAATAACAGAGAATCTTTCTGATGCAAAAGGGGTGATAGTAACCGTATGCTAATAAGATCTACTCAGATTTCTTTACAACCGACTATTCTCACCTTACTTTTTATTCACTTAGTCATGATGATATTAGGCGACTTTTTCCTCTTCCCACTGGCAGCCTCTAATGAATATATCGCTAAAGGAGAATGGTGGCGTGTCATAACTTCCCTTCTGGTACACGTAGACTTACAACATTTTCTTTCTAATAGTATTTTTTTGTTTGCACTTGGTTCTTCTATCGAAAAGCAACTCGGACACTTTTCTTTTTTTATTCTATTTTTTCTTTCTGGAATTTCCGGAAATATTTCTTCTTATATTATTATGCCTCCTGAATATATTCACGCAGGTGCATCAGGTGGTATTTTCGGACTATTAGGCGCACAATTATTTTTATTGTACAATCGATACCGCTCTTCAAAACCAAAAGAAATTGCCATTTTCTCAATTGTGATACTTCTATTACTGCTATTTACTTTCTTTAATCCTTCCGCCAATCCGATCAGTCATTTAACAGGTTTAATAACCGGCGGCATTTTAACTCCCTTTCTAACAAAAAAAAACGATGGTGCAAAGCTTATTTAATATAAAAGCTTGCACCATCGATAATTTCTACATCTACCTGTTCGTTTAAATCCCTCATTAATTGAAATAAAGACTCATCCTTCATCTTCGCCTCAATCATACAATCAATTTGCGGAACACTTCCCTTTATCCTTCTTAAAAAAGATAAAAATGCGTCTACATTAATATAATCTGCATGAGCTCTTGGATCTTTTCCCTCTCTAGGGCTAGAGATATGCATTTTAACCGGTAACAAAGATGTTTCCCACGTATGAACAACACGTGCCCAATCTTCATACCAATCTTCTTGCTCATTATTCATCATATGGTGATGCAAATCAAACACGACGGGAATATCTAATTTTTCTCCTAAATATAATGTTTCCTCTAACGTAAAAGTTGTATCATCATTTTCTAATATAATCATTTCTTGAATACCCCTTGGGACATTAGACCAATTCTCTATAAAACGCTCTAATGCAAGTTCTTTATCTTTATACCCTCCTCCAACATGTAGTACACATCGTTGCTTATGTTCAATCCCCATGCCTTTTAATAATTTTTTGTGCATCTGCAATGTCTTTACAGATTGTTTAAAAACACTCTCCTCAGGTGAATTTAGTACAACAAAATGATCTGGATGGAAATCAATTCGCATATTCATATGAATTGCATATTCACCTAATTCTTTCAATTTTTCTTTTAAAGGACGAATATAGTTCCACTCTAGCAATTCCTCATGATTCGCTAAAGGAATGAGCTTAGAACTAAGCCGAAAGAAAGATATGTCATGTCCCTTATTATGCTTTAATAAACGTAAACAATTTTCCAAATTGGAATTAGCAATTCTTTCAAGTTTACGAATTGCAGCATCACGATCATCTATTTTCTGAAACTGTGCGTACGTCATCGTTTGAGATGGGGATGCATTCTTCAAATGCACACTCATCGCAACGTAACCAAGCCTTACAAGCATATAACAGCCCCTTTTCTATCATAACTACTATGTAGTATGCACAATTACAGAAATAAAAAAAGAGAATGCCAACAAAGGGCATTCTCTTTTTTATTAAGCTTGTGGACGGCTATGATGTTTTCTTTCGCCGCGTCCATTTGAAGATCCTGGGCGACCTTGACCTTCACCTCTACGACCACGACTGCCACCATCACGATTACGATCACGGTTTCCATCACGATTGCGATCACGGTTTCCGTCACGATTACGTCCATCACGGTTACGACCATCGCCACCGCCACGTCCGTCACGACTACGATTACGGTTACCATCACGGTATCCGCCTCCGTTACCGCCACGTTTTTTAGAACCGCCACCTCTTGAAACAACTGGTGGTTCTGATGTTAAAGCGATCGGAGTTGTATCCGGCTCTTTAGTCATCATTTTTAAAGCAGCAGCTACTACTGTTACAGAGTCATTCTCTTCTAACATTTCTTCTGCAATACGCTTGTAGTATGATAAGTTCTCATTTTGGATTGTGCTTTGAAGTTTTTCAGCGATTAAACGTTGTTGACCTTCTAACGCCTCATCAAGTGTCGGTGCTTCCATACGATCAACTTTACGCTTTGTTGTACGCTCGATATTTTTTAATTGTCCTGATTCACGTGGTGTTACAAATAACATTGCAATACCTTTTTTACCTGCACGGCCAGTACGACCGATACGGTGAACGTATGATTCTGGATCTTGTGGGATATCGAAGTTGTATACGTGTGTTACGCCTGAAATATCAAGACCACGTGCAGCAACGTCTGTTGCAACAAGAACTTCAATAGCACCTTCTTTAAATTTACGTAATACAGACATACGTTTCGCCTGTGTTAAGTCACCATGAATACCTTCTGCTGCATAACCACGTAAGTTTAATGCTTCTGATAATTCATCAACACGACGCTTTGTACGACCGAATACGATCGCAAGCTCTGGAGATTGAATATCTAGTAAGCGTGTTAACACGTCAAACTTTTTCTTTTCTTGCACTTCTAAATAGAACTGCTGAATGTTTGGCATTGTTACTTCTTTTGCTTTTACTTTAATGTGTTGAGGCTCAGTCATGAAACGCTCAGCAATACGACGGATTGGATCTGGCATTGTCGCTGAGAATAATAATGTTTGATGTGTTTCTGGCACATCTGTTAAAATCGCTTCAATATCTTCAATGAAGCCCATGTTTAACATTTCATCCGCTTCATCAAGAACAACAGTCTCTACGTTTTGTAAGCGAAGTGTTTTACGGTTAATATGATCTAAAATACGACCCGGCGTACCAACAATAATGTGTGGGTGTTTTTTTAGAGCACGAATTTGGCGGTTAATATCTTGACCACCATAAATTGGTAGAATACGAACACGTTTATGTTTACCAATTTTGTATAGCTCTTCTCCAACTTGAATTGCTAATTCACGCGTTGGCGCGATAACAATACCTTGAACTGCTTCTTTATTTGTATCCACTTTATCTAATAGTGGTAATCCGAATGCTGCTGTTTTCCCTGTACCTGTTTGCGCTTGCCCAATAATATCCTTACCTTGCAATGCATGTGGAATTGTTTCAGCTTGAATCGGCGTAGCCTCTTCAAAGCCCATACTTTCAACCGATTGCAGTAAAGACTCACTTAATCCTAATTCTCGAAATGTTGTCAATGTTACTTCTCCTTTTCTATCCTATACTTATCATTTAAAAAAAGGCGTTTTCCGAATTTGCGGAAAAGCCCTTTTCCTGAATGCTCACGTATATAACCGGGCGTATATTCTTCACGAAAATACTTCTAAACGTTATTACACTTTATCAATTATAAGTTTTGTATGTGTAAAAAGCAAACCCAACTGTTACCTTATTTTATATTCAGGGCCTTTTTCTTTACTTTTATTTTTTTATCATTTACTGTAAGCGCTTATTATAAGTTTCTTCTATTTTCGTGACTATCATCCCTATTTATATACACCAATTATTTCAACATCGTAATTACTTCTTCTAATTTCATACCGCGAGATGCTTTTATTAATACAACATCTTTCGCATCGACTACTGCTTGTAAATCTCTTACTAACTCTTCTTTATTATCATACGCCTTTACACGTTCATTAGGGAAATTAATTTTTGCTCCTTCAGCAATTTGAGCTCCTAATCTACCGTATGTGAATACATGTGAGATTTTTGCTGGATCGATTAATTTACCTACCTCATAATGGAACTGCACTTCTTGATTTCCAAGTTCTAACATATCACCAAGCACAACGATTTTTTTAGTAAACCCATCTAAACCATTCATTAAATGGAATGCTGCCTCCATAGCCGTCGGACTTGCATTATAAGCATCGTTGATAATTGTTAATCCACTATCCGTTTTTACAATCTCCATACGCATGCCCGTCATTTGAAGTGTTACTAAACCTTGTTTCATTTCTTCCCACGTCACACCAAAATGTGTCGCAATTGCCATTGAAGCAAGTGTATTGTACACATTATGTTTTCCTAACACCGGTAGGTAGAATGAAATATTTTCATCTCTATTCATTTTAAAATGTGTCCCAGTTGCCTGTAATGTTACAGTTGTTGGATAGTAATCGTTGGCTCTTGCATCACCAAACGTAACTGTTTCCGCTGCTAAATTCATTTCAGGAACACGATTCGTTAATAACGGCTCATCTCCATTATATACGAACACGCCACCTTCTTGTAACCCTGTAACAATTTCTAATTTCGCTTCAGCAATGGCCTCACGAGATCCTAAATCCATTAAATGTGCTTCACCAATATTCGTAATGATAGCTGCATTAGGACGAGCTAACTTAGATAAAAATTCAATCTCTCCTCGGCTTGACATACCCATTTCTAATACAGCTACTTCTGTATTTTCTTCTAAGTTTAAAATAGTGAGAGGTAACCCAATATGGTTATTGAAATTTCCTTCTGTTTTTTGAACTTTGAACTTAGTCGCGAGAATACTTGTCACAATATCTTTCGTGGATGTTTTACCGTTACTACCTGTCACACCAACAACTTTAACATCCAATTGATCGCGATAGTTTTTCGCTAACATTTGCAGTGCAGATAGCGTATCTTCTACAAAAATAACCGGAAGATTCTCGGGTGGATTTGCTACATCTTTCATCCACAATGTAGCTACAGCTCCATTTTCAACTGCTTTATCTACAAAAGCATGTCCATCGAAACGCTCCCCTTGAATCGGAACATATAAGTTTCCTTTTTCAATTTTTCTCGTATCAATAGACACGCCTTGAATAATAGTTCCCTCATATTGCTCTGCTAATCCAGTACCATTTACCATCTGTTCTACTTGCTTTAACATTCGCTTTATCATATAGAAACGCTCCTTACATAGAGGAAGCACTATTCCTACGAATAGTGCTTCCTCCTTTTTTTGTTAGATTGTATATTTAATTTTTTGTTTTTCTTCGTGACGTTCAATCGCTAAACGAATTAACTCTTCGATTAACTCTGGATACGGTAACCCAGTATGTTGCCATAATAGAGGGAACATACTAAACGGTGTAAATCCTGGCATAGTGTTTACTTCGTTAATATACACTTCTCCGTCTTTCGTTAAGAAGAAATCAGCTCGCGTTAAGCCTGCACCATCTAATGATTGGAACGCAATAATTGCATCACGCTTAATCACATCAGATTCTTCTTCTGTCATTTCAGCTGGAATAATTAACGCCGTATCACCATCGATATATTTCGACTTATAATCATAGAAGTCCTTTTTCGGAACGATTTCACCTACAACTGAACATTTCGGCTCATCATTACCTAGTACCCCAACTTCTACTTCACGACCTACAATATTTTCTTCTACAATAATTTTGCGATCAAATTGGAATGCCTCTACAAATGCATTCTCAAGTTCTTCACGATTTTTACACTTATTAATACCAACACTTGAACCAAGGTTTGCTGGTTTTACGAAACAAGGATATCCTAACTTATCTTCTACTTTAGAATAAGCTTCCTGACGATCTTTTTCCCATGCACTGCGAATGAAAGACGCATATTTTGCTTGTTTTAAACCAGCCTCTGCAAAGATGTTTTTCATAACAACTTTATCCATACCAGCAGATGATGCTAGAACACCATTTCCTACATAAGGAATATTCATCAATTCTAATAATCCTTGAACCGTTCCATCTTCACCGTTTGGTCCATGTAGTAATGGGAAAATAACGTCAATAGCGTTTTCCTCAGAAGCTGCAGATGGAATAATCTCTGTACTTAATGATAACGGAGAAATCGCATTTTCTGCACTACTCATTTTTAAAGCTTCAACATCTGTTACTTCACCTTCAATACGCTCACCACGTACCCATTGACCTTGTTCTGTAATATAAATTGGATGAATCTCGAATTTATCTTGATTTAACGCTTTAATAGCAGCAAGAGCCGTCTGTAACGAAACTTGATGCTCAGCTGATTTTCCACCATATAATAAACCTAATTTAATTTTTGTCACTGAAATCACCCTAACCAATTGTTTTCATTTTTCTATTTTAGCACTTTTTATAAAAATAGGTAGTTCCTATTTGAAATAAAATGTAACTTCCACAAATAATTAAATGACAATACTTATTGGTTTTCTACACTTTTTCTATTCCACTACTATACAAAGGTGAATTTTAAAATGAAATGGTAATCCTATCTAGTTATGTACCTAAAATATGTAGAAATCCCCTTTTTTGTGTATGTCACCTATTTACTAAGAAGATTGTTTGGTTAGTGTATCTTTTTGCCTTTGCTCAACAAGGCGATCTAAAGAAATATATACAATACCTGCAACTACACATCCTACAGCTAAAATTGTAAATAGCAAGTGGCCAAGTAATCGATCTAATAAAAAGCCTCCCAGAAGTGGACCAAATGCGCTTCCTGTAATCCACTGCAAACTTGCAGCGCCCATATAAGTCCCTCTCAAATGCTCAGGGGCCAAGTTTGCTACAAATGTCATCTGTACAGGCGACATAATCATCTCACCTAACGTATATATAGCATAAACGAACAGTAGTGTTATTAAAATAACTGTAGCATTTGTATTAAACTCTCCAAACCACTTCGGTAACCACCCTATAAAAAACAATCCAATCCCGAACAAACATGCACCATATAACATCGTCTTCCCGACTGGTTTATCCGTAGCCCATTTTGAAATTTGAAATTGGAATAAAACAACTAATAGTCCGTTTAACGCCATTAAATATGGATATGGATTATTCGCTCCAAAAATACGCTTCATTTCGTTATCAAAATGTAGTGGCAACATGCCTTCTGTTTGAGAAAACCCCATCGAAATGATAATACCTGCTAATAAGTAAATCATTAATGCCTTATCTCGCATGACAATTTTCCAAACTGCCCCAGATTCCTTTTCTTTATGTTCTTCCTTATCTGTCCTCTTTGGCATCGTCTCTTGAATAAGAAGCAATACAAGTAACGCATAAAATAGCATTGTAGAAGAGGCAATAATAAACACAAGATTCTTTGACAACACAACTACTGATGCTCCCATTATCGGACCAATCGCAGCACCTATATTGTGACCCATTCGTAATAAACCATATGCCTCTGTTCTTTTTTCTGGTGCCGTTACATCTGCGACCATAGCTGATGCAGCTGGATGAAATAAAGAATTACTCAATCCTAAAAAAATAGATAAAATTGCATATGGAATAAATCCTTCTATAAATAGAAAACCGAGCATTAATAATGCATTACTTGCCATAGAAAATATCATAATCGGCTTTCTTCCATATATGTCAGCAATTCTCCCTCCTATAAGTGAACCAAAGCTTGCAGCAATTGGAGAAAGCGCCATAATAACCCCAACTTCCAACAACGAATCTACCTTATCTTTTAAATATAATGCAAAAAAAGGCATTAACATCATCATTGCAATTCCATTTAACGTCTCTCCAATAAATCGAATCCATACGTTACGGTCCATCTCCCTTAACTCACGCCACGTATTTTTCATCATTTCACTCCTTTAGTTAGCCAACAATTATCTTATAATAAGTTCAGAAAAATGTAAATTTTCAAATAAAAAAATCCATTCTAACAGAATTAGAATGGATTTTTTTCGCTTATAAATTCGCAACATCTTCTTCTTTTTTACTATTATTTAAAGCACTATGTTTTCGGCTATATAAGAAGTAAACCGCTATACCAATAACCATCCATATCCCAAAACTAATCCATGCTGTCCCCGATAATTGAAGCATTAAGTATAAACAGAAAATCACTGTTAACGCTGGTAAAAATGGTACAAGCGGAGCCTTAAATGCCCTTGGTAAGTCTGGATGGGTTCTTCTCATTACAATTACCGCAACAGCTACGAGTGCAAATGCTGACAATGTCCCCATGTTTACAAGATGTGCTAAAACATTTAAATCTATTAATCCTGAAATCAGTGCCGCAATAATTCCCGTTGTCCATGTATTTAAAAATGGCGTTTTAAATTTCGGATGAACTTTAGCAAGACGCTTCGGTAATAAACCATCTCGGCTCATCGCATAAGAAACACGAACTTGCCCATACATCATAACTAGCATTACTGTTGTAATCCCTGTAATTGCTCCTACTGAAATTACCCCCGCTAAGCCATCTTGTCCAATAAATTGCAGTGCAAAAGCAACTGGATCTGATATATTTAGCTGGCCGTATGGAACAATTCCTGTCAAAATAAGCGAAACAACGATATAAAGAACTGTACAAATTAATAACGATGCAATAATACCAATTGGTAAATCACGTTGCGGACGTTTCACTTCTTCTGCCGCTGTTGAAACTGCATCAAATCCTATAAATGCAAAGAATACTGTGGCCGCTCCAGCCATTACACCATCTAAACCAAATGGCATAAAAGGCGTCCAGTTTTCAGGTTTCACATAATTAAAACCAGCAAAAATAAAAATAAGAACAACTGCTATTTTAATAAATACCATAATGTTATTTACTCGTGCACTTTCACGAACACCTCTAGATAAAAGAACTGTCATCACTAAAATAATTAGAACTGCAGGTAGATCAATTATTCCACCCTTTCCTGTACCAGGAGCCGAGGAGAGAATAGTCGGAATGTGGATTCCAAACCCCTTTAATAAAGATTGAAAATATGCAGACCAACCGTTTGCTACAGCAGATGTAGCAAGTAAATATTCAAGCATTAAGTCCCAGCCAATTAAAAATGCGAATACTTCCCCCATCGTCGCGTATGTATACGTATACACACTGCCCGAGACAGGAACTGAAGAAGCAAATTCAGCATAACAAAATGCAGCAAAGGCACAAGCTAGCGCGGCAATCGCAAATGATAATATAATAGCTGGCCCAGAATGTTTCGCTGCCACAACACCCGTTAGAACAAAAATACCAGTTCCAACAATTGCTCCGATTCCAAGCATAGTTAGATCTAGCGCGCCCAATGTTCTCGCTAACGTTTTTTGCTTACTTTCTTGCATTAACTTTGCAATTGGCTTCTTTTGAAAAATTTGCTTCATCTTTCACTCCTCCAAGTTTTAAATTTTCTGAAAATTTTTAATTCGCTTTTTTATTTTACTCATTACGCTTTTCCTAGTCAATACTTTTGTCGAAACAAGTAGAAATTCTTCTGAATATGCACTATCCTTATCATTCTTTCTATATATCTTTCGACAACTCTTTTTGGTATTATTATACATGTCGATTCCACAAAAAAGGCATGCTCCCTTATTGAGAGCATGCCTTTTTTTACTTATTTCACAGTATATGAACCTTGTTCAATCCAGCTATACATATACTTTTCATCTTCTGTTTCATGTGCTTGTTTTACAATACGAAGCGGACGGAATGTGTCTATCATAACAGCTAATTCAAGTGTCTCTTTCTTCCCTATACTTGCCTCTGTTTTCCCCGGATGCGGCCCATGGGGAATCCCGCTCGGATGAAGTGTAATAGAACCTTCTTCCACACCTTTGCGACTCATAAAGTTTCCTTCTACATAGTAAAGAACTTCATCACTATTAACATTACTATGATAATATGGTGCCGGAATTGACTCTGGATGATAATCGTATAAACGTGGTACGAAAGAGCAAATAACAAAATTATGCCCTTCAAATGTTTGATGTACTGGCGGTGGCTGATGAATGCGCCCTGTAATTGGTTCAAAATCCTCTACATTAAATACCCACGGATATAAATAGCCATCCCATCCAACAACATCTAACGGGTGGTGTCCTAAAACATGTTTATGCATATAGCCTCTTGATTTTGTCATTACGACAAACTCGCCTTTTTCATCATAGGTCTCTAATTTTTCTGGACCACGAAGATCTCTTTCACAAAACGGACTATGCTCTAACAATTGTCCGTATTCATTTCGATAACGACGCGGCGTTGTAATTTGGCTATTCGCCTCTACAACAAGAAACTTAGTCTCTCCTTCATCTGGAATAACACGATAAATCGTTCCAATTGGGATCGTTACATAGTCGCCTTTTCTATAGTGAATCGTTCCAAACATTGTTTCAATTTTCCCTGTTCCATAATGAACAAATAACATTTCGTCGCCATCACCATTACGATAGAAATAATCCATTTTTTCTGTTGGGCTCACTACTCCAATTAACAAATCTTCATTTCCAAGTATGAAATTTCGTCCACTTATTGCATCACCACTTTTTTTATTTTCTTTCGTTCGGAAGTGGCGATGAGAAAGAGCAACATCCTCTTCATACTGCAACTGACAAGAATGCGATAATGCAGAATGACCTACTTCTGTTGGCATATAGTGATGATACAAAATAGACTGCGTACCAGAAAATCCTTTCGTTCCCATTACCTGTTCACGATAAAGCGATCCATCTTTTTTACGAAATTGTACATGTCGTTTATGAGGTAGTTCTCCCATGTGACGATAAAACATGCCCATCACCCGCTTCCTTTTCTTTTTTGATCGTATTACGTAGTGTACCTAAACCAGTAATCGACAGCTCTACAACATCTCCATCTTGTAGCCACTCTTCTGTACCAAGTTCTAAAATACAGCCTGTTCCTACTGTCCCAGAACCAATCACATCTCCTGGATATAACGTCACGTCCTCTGAAGCACGTTCAATCATTTCAGCAAATGTATAGTAAATATCTTGGAAGTTTCCCTTTGATAATAGTTTTCCATTTACATGAGCAGTCATTTCTAAATCATATCGATCACCATTACGATAAACATCTAATTCCTCTTTCGTAACAAGATGTGCTCCTAACGAAGTTGCAAAGTCCTTTCCTTTCGCAGGACCGAGACCTACTTTCATTTCTGTTGCTTGTAAGTCTCTCGCACTCCAGTCGTTCATAATACAATAACCAAAAATATATTCCTCTGCTTGCTCACGAGAAATATTTCGCCCTTCTCTTCCTATTACGCAAGCAATCTCCAACTCGTAATCAAGCTTTTTAGACTTTTTCGGACCAATTACAAAATCACCGGAACCAATTACAGCACGATGATTAGTAAAATAAAAAACCGGAATATCATACCATTCAGGCACAACATCTAGTCCTCTTCGTCCACGAGCTGTTTTTACATGTTGTTCAAATGCGTAAAAATCTCGAATACTACTCGGATTAGGAAGAGCAGCTGTCAATTGTACTTCTTCTAAAGCATATATACCCTTATTTGGATTCTTAATATTCCGCACTACTTCTACATACTCATCCGTTTTCTCTAAAAAAGCCATTATAGAAGAAGGGATTTTCCCTTCACTAGCAAGATTCATATCTATTACTTTGTCACCTTCAAGCCATCCAGCCCGTATTTCTTTTGAAGGAAGACGAAATGTAACAAATTTCATCCTGATTCCTCCTTATAAAAATGAAATTTCCACCAGCAAAGGGACTTTTGCTGGTGGATATAAATCTTATAAGTTTCCGCGACGCTCTTGTTCTCTTTCAATTGATTCGAATAACGCTTTAAAGTTTCCTTCACCAAATCCACGAGAACCTTTACGTTGAATGATTTCAATAAATAAAGTCGGGCGATCTACAATTGGTTTCGTAAAGATTTGTAGTAAGTAACCTTCATCATCACGATCTACTAAGATCTTTAATTCTTTTAATTTATCAATTTCTTCATCGATTTTTCCAACTCGTGCAGTTAACTCATCATAATAAGTATCAGGTGTATCTAAAAACTCCACCCCATTTGCACGAAGCGCTTCAACCGTTTTAACAATATCACTTGTTAATAAAGCAAGATGCTGTACACCAGCTCCATTATAGAATTCTAGATACTCTTGAATTTGTGACTTTCTCTTTCCGTCTGCTGGTTCGTTAATAGGAAACTTAATACGGCTTCCATTTGTCATAACTTTCGACATTAAAGCCGAATACTCTGTACTAATATCATCATCATCAAAATGAATCATTTGTTTAAAGCCCATGACATTCTCGTAATAACTAACCCACTCTTCCATTTTTTCAACATTACCAACTACATGATCGACAGCAATTAAGCCAGACTCTTCAAATGGAATATTAAACTCTACCTTTTGGAATCCTGGCATAAATGCCCCTTTATAATTTTTACGCTCTACAAGCGTATGAATTGTATCACCATACGTACCAATAACTGCTTTTTTCAATGTACCGTCCTCATCTGTTAATTCCTCTGGTGGAGCAATTGCGACGGCACCACGTTTCACTGCTTCTGAGTATGCTTTATCAACATCATCAACAAGTAGTGCCACATCCTTCACGCCATCACCATGAGTCTTTACAAACTCTGCAATACGATTTTCACTACTTAAAGCTCCAGACACAACAAAACGCATATTTTTTTGCACAAGAACATAAGATACCTTTTCACGGTTTCCAGTTTCTAATCCAGAGTAAGCCACAATTTTGAATCCGAATGCTCTCGCAAGATAATAACTCGATTGCTTTGCATTCCCTACGTAAAATTCTAAATGATCTACATCACGTACTGGAAAAAAGTCCTCCATTTGTGCAGCTAGCGTATCCATAGATTTTTGTTTCATAATATCTTCATCCCCCTGTAAATAGATTAAATGGTCCATACTTAAAACCAACCGAAAACGCTTCCAACATAAATAAATAGAAATTAGTTAGCAAGCTAACAAATTCTGACCTTTAAAATTTTCTATCTTTTCTGTCAAATTCCTCTTTTTTTCTTACATATAAAATTCGACTTTTTTCTCTTTGAAATAAAGTGAAACTTTAATCAGCCCTCACCAATCAGGCTTTTACTCAGTGGATTTTTGATTACTCGTTGAATCAAGTTGCAACCGCAGCGTCTAATTAGCCATGGATGCTAAATAATGAGGTAACTTTAATACTTGAAGGTATATAAGAAGAAAATAAAAAAGACTCCAACATATTAACTACTTACTAATACGTTAGAGTCTTTATTTTTTTTGAATGGTTGTATTTACATATATCATACTAATACACTTGCAAGGAATAGAATAAATGATGTTAATATTACTGCTCCACCTAAGGATCCTAATAAATCTGTTTTTGTTACTTGAAACACTTGTTCACTGTTCATATCCCTCATTCTCCTTCCATTTTTGTTTGATTTAAAACTTCTATTATACTAATACACTTGATAGAAATACGATTAATGCTGTTAATACTACTGCTCCACTTGCTGATCCTACGAAGTCACCTTTTGTTACTTGTAATACTTGCTCTTTCATATCTTTCATTCTCCCTTCTTTTTCTTTTGTTACAAAGTTTCTATTATACTAATACGCTTGATAGAAATACGATTAATGCTGTTAATACTACCGCTCCACTTGCTGATCCTACGAAGTCACCTTTTGTTACTTGTAATACTTGCTCTTTCATATCTTTCATTCTCCCTTCTTTTTCTTTTGTTACAAAGTTTCTATTATACTAATACGCTTGATAGAAATACGATTAATGCTGTTAATACTACCGCTCCACTTGCTGATCCTACGAAGTCACCTTTTGTTACTTGTAATACTTGCTCTTTCATATCTTTCATTCTCCCTTCTTTTTCTTTTGTTACAAAGTTTCTATTATACTAATACGCTTGATAGAAATACGATTAATGCTGTTAATACTACCGCTCCACTTGCTGATCCTACGAAGTCACCTTTTGTTACTTGTAATACTTGCTCTTTCATATCATTTATCCTCCCTTTTCATAAGTTATCATGTAATTTCTAAGAAATGTTTATTTCATAGTTTTTATGTTAACGTTACATTAAATTCGATAACGTAACGTTTGTAACATTAATGTAACATAACTATTGTTACGTTGCAATATAATAACGTGAAATTTATTACACTTTTTTTACGTTTTTTTATAACACTCCCCAAAAACCCTTATTTAATGCACTTTTCACTAAGCTCACACTTGTAACATTTTTGTAATATTAAAGTCATAAAGTGAAATGTAGTCATCCTTCTCTCTATTTTTGTTACAAACAGTTTATTTAGTGACACTAAACCTATCTAATCTTTACTTACTTTTAATATGAGATAAAATACCGTCTTTCCAAGATAAGTTTATATGTTTCCTCTATATAACTATGTATAATAAAAACAAAGAGGTGGTCATTTTGAAATTAATCGCATTAGATATGGATGGTACACTACTATCATCTAATCTTGAAATCTCCAAAGAAAACCTACAAGCAATCCAAACTGCACAAGAAGCTGGTCATATTGTAATGATTTGTTCTGGTCGTGCGAAAGAGGATGCTTTAAAGCTATTGGAAGAATATAAATTATCTCTTCCAGTCGGAGCAAGCAATGGGGCTATTGTTTATGTGGATGGAAAAGTAATTAACTCTCGTTGTATACAAAACGACAAAGTGTACAAACTTGCAAAATTACTAGAATCTGAAGGTTTCCCATATAAGCTATATACGAATAAAGGAGTTTATTCTCCATATACATGGCAAGATCAAGTGATGCAAGCGTTCGAAGAAAATAAGCATGCGCTCGATGTTACATTAGAGGAGCTTGAACGAATTACAGAAAATCAAAAGAAATCAAACCTAATTACTGATTTCAAAAAAATAGAAGATGTTGTAAATAACCAAGAACTAGAAATATCTAAATTCTTCATTTCAACATTTAATGCAGCGCATCGCGCACAGCTATTAAGCGTGTTACAAGAAGACGCTGATATTATGGTTACAGCATCAGCTCCTACTAACTTAGAAATTATGGATAAGAATGGACATAAAGGAAACGGGCTACAGCAGATGGCAGCTCATTTTAATATCCCTATTGAAGATACAGTTGCTATTGGTGATAATTTTAATGATGTACCAATGCTAGAAGTAGCAGGCTTATCTGTTGCAATGGGCAACGCTGAAGAAGATGTAAAAAAACTATGTGATGTTGTAACACTAACAAACAATGAACATGGTGTTGCTCACGCAATCGAGCAATTTGTATTGAAACAAACTTCATCTAGTAAATAAAAAAGGACTCTTTCAATTTGAAAGAGTCCTTTTTTTATACATGATGACAAGAAACAAAATGATTATCACCAACATTACGAAATTCTGGTATTGTTTTTTTACAAACATCTGTTGCAAACGGGCAACGTGTATGAAAACGACAACCCGAAGGTGGACTTGCTGGACTTGGAATATCCCCTTCTAGTATAATTCGCTCTCGCTTCACTGTTGGATCTGGTATTGGAACAGCTGATAACAATGCTTTTGTATACGGATGTAGCGGATTGGTAAATAACTCATCACGCGGCGCCGTCTCCACAATTGTACCTAAATACATAATTCCGATTTTCGTACATAAATGTTCTACTACACTCAAATCATGTGAAATGAATAAATAAGATAATCCCTTTTTCTCCTGTAACTCACTAAATAAATTAATAATTTGTGCTTGGATAGATACATCTAGTGCCGCCACAGGTTCATCAGCTACAATGAATTCTGGATTTAATACCATAGCCCTTGCTATTACGATACGCTGACGTTGTCCACCAGAAAACTCATGGGGATACCGGTCAATATGATAAGGAGCTAAGCCACATAACTCCAATACTTCAATTACCTTTTCACGAACATTTTCTTTCGTCGCTAATCCGTGGGCCAACATCGGCTCTCCAAGCGCTTCACCAATTCTCATTCTCGGATTTAATGAGCTAAATGGATCTTGGAAAACGAGCTGCATATTAGGGCGATGTTTTCTCAATTCATCCTTGGATAAAGAATGAACATCTTTCCCTTTAAACTTCACTTCCCCCTCCGTTTTTTGAACGAGACGTAAAATTGTTTTTCCTATCGTTGTTTTTCCGCTCCCTGATTCGCCAACGAGACCAAACACTTCACCTTTATTAATAGTAAAACTTACTCCATCAACTGCTTTTACATGCCCGATCGTTCTACTAAATATGCCACCTTTAATTGGAAAATATGTCTTTAGGTTTTTCACCTCTAATAATGGTTCACTCATTGTTCCGCACGCTCCTCATATAACCAGCAAGCTACTTTATGATTTTCATCATTTACATTTAGATTTGGGGCTTCTTTTTCACATATTTCCATACAATGCTCACAACGCCCACTAAAGTAGCAAAACTCACCTAAACCAACTAAATTCGGAACCTGCCCTGGAATAGAATATAGTTTATCTATTCGTTTTCCCATTACTGGTTTTGATTTCAACAATCCTTTCGTATAAGGGTGTTTTGGATTTTGGAATATCTCTAGTACTGGAGCTTCTTCAATAACTTTCCCGCCATACATAACGACAACGTAATCAGCCATTTCTGCTACGACACCTAAATCATGTGTAATTAATAAGATTGACGTTTTAAATTCTTCTTTCACTTGTCTTAGTAAATCCAATATTTGAGCTTGAATCGTAACATCAAGAGCTGTTGTTGGTTCATCTGCAATTAATAACTTAGGATTACAACTAAGCGCAACAGCAATCATAATACGTTGTAACATCCCGCCGCTCAGTTCATGCGGATAAGAATGAACAATTTCATTAGCACGGGCTATGCCAACTTTACGAATTAACTCAATTGCTTTCTTATACGCTTCATTTTTACTAAGTAATTCATGCTCCCTTAGCGTTTCTACAATTTGCTCACCTACAGTGAAGACCGGATTTAGCGATGTCATCGGTTCTTGGAAAATCATCGCAATATCATTGCCTCGTAAACTACGAAGTTCTTTCTCTTTCATTCCTAAAAGACTTTTTCCTTCATATAAAATGTCTCCACCTACTACACTGCCAGATTCAGCAATAAGCCCCATAATAGATAAAGCCGTTACACTCTTCCCGCAACCTGATTCTCCTACTACACAAACCGTTTCACCTTCTCGAACAGCAAAGCTAACATGGTTTACAGCCTTCACTGTCCCTTCCTCCGTTTGAAAGTGTGTTTGTAAGTCTTTTAGCTCTACTACCGCTCTACTCATACCTTCTCACCTACCGTCTCATCTTTGGATCTAACGCATCACGAAGTGCATCACCAAGTAAATTAATTGATACAACTGTTATAAAGATTGCAAAACCAGGCGGAATCCATAACCACGGACGCTTTTGGAAATCAATTAATGAGTTAGCTGCGCTAATCATGTTCCCCCATGATGGCGTAGGTGGGACGACGCCGAGACCTAAGTAACTTAGTGCGGATTCACTTAAAATAGATCCAGCCACACCTAGAGTTGCTACAACAATAAGTAACGGAAAGACGTTAGGAATTAGATGATGAATGATTTTCCGAGAATCTTTTAATCCTAATACATCTGCCGCTTGCATAAAGGCTTGCTCCCGCAATGTTAAAATTTGTCCCCTCACAAGACGGGCAAGTCCTGGCCATCCTACTAAACTTAAAATAATCATTACAACATATAAACGGTACTCCGATGGTAATTTCCATTCTGATAAAATTGCTCCCATTATAATAAGTAGTGGTAATCCTGGAATGGACATTAACACATCTGCAACACGCATAATTAAATGATCTACAACTCCTCGATAAAAACCAGCAATTGCTCCTAATAGAGCTCCTAGTATAACGGATAGTAGCATCGACGCTAAACCGATTGTTAATGAAATACGCCCTGCTTGCATAAGTCTAGTTAAAATATCCCGTCCCAACTGGTCTGTCCCAAGCCAATGTGACAGGCTGGGTGGTTTATTAATTTGTGTTACTTGTACTTTCCCATCAGCATACGGTGAAAAGATTGGACCGATAAAACTAAATAAAAACATAAATATTAAAACGTATAAGCCACACAGTGCCATCTTATTTTTCTTGATTTTTTTATACGCTTGGCGCCATGGTGATGATTCATTTCTCTTTTTCCGTTCTTTCTTTTTCTCTATTATAGGTGTAATAGTCTCCATATCTTTCCCCCCTTACTTCAATCGAATTCTTGGATCAACAAACGCATAGACAATATCAGCTAAGAAATTAGCCATAATTGTTAAACAAGAAAGAAACATTGTAAAGGCCATTAATACCGTATAATCACGAAAGTTTAATGCTTCTAATTGAATACTCCCAATCCCTGGCCAATTAAAAATCTGTTCAATAATAATGGCTCCTGAAAATAAACCCGGTAATTCAAAAGCGAGTAATGTAATTGCTGGCAAAATTGCATTTTTCAATGCATGTTTATAAATAACGGTTCTTTCTTTTAAACCTTTTGCACGAGCAGTACGAATATAATCTTGCCTAATAACATCCAACATGCCCGTTCTAAAATAGCGTGTTAACGATCCTACACCAAGAAGCGTTAAAATAAATACAGGTAAAATCATATGACGTAATACTTCTAATATGTATGCTATCCCTGTTGAGTTACTCCCAATATCAATCATGCCACCAATAGGTAATAACTTTAAATCAACTGCTAATAATTTAATTAAAAATAGTCCGATAAAGAATGATGGAAATGACATTGCTGCAAAGACACCGATTGTTACCAATCTATCAAACCAAGAATGCTGCTTTGTTGCAGAAATAACCCCAATAATAAGAGCAATAATCCAAGTGAAAAATAAAGCTGCAGCAGCAACAATAAATGTATTCCAAATGAATTTATTAAGTAATGAAGTTACCGGTTCTTGGTACTGTAAAGAAAATCCAAAATCACCATGCAAAGCATTCACTAGCCAATGAAAATACCTTTCAATAATCGGTTTATTTAAACCGTACAACTCTCTTAATTCTTGAGCTCTCTCTGGTGTTAATTTTGGATTTGAATCGATATAATCACCCGGTAAGAGTGCAAATAAGAAAAAGATAATAATAGACGTACCAAACAATGTAGGAATCATTTGTAGAAACCTACGAATGATATATGTTTTCACCTTTTGTCTCCCCAATCCTATTTACTTAAAAATAGAAGAACATTTTTTCAAAACAGCTACCATTCCATTGCTGTGTGAAAAAACGTCTTCTATTATTTAGGTCAACCCTTATTGTTCAATAGATAACACTGGTAAGTTGGAACTGATGCTATCGTACTTTTCTGGATCAATTCCTTTTATACGTGCATTATGAGCATAAAGTAGTTTACGATAGTTTAATAAAATAACTGGTGGATCATCACTTAACTCTTTATACAGCTCTTTATAAATCGCTTTACGTTTTTCAATATCTGTCGTTCCTATACCTTTTACAATCAAATCATCTACTTTCGGATTATTATAACCCGTATCACTTTTTGGATTAGTTGATAAGTACTCACTTACAACTTCACTTGGATCACTAATTCCTGGTGTTGAAACTGCCGCTAAATCGTAGTCACCTTTTCCTACTTTTGAAAGCATCGTATTAAAGTCCATCAACTCTGGATTTAATTCAACACCAATTTCTTTGTAACTTTCTTTTGCAATTGGAATAAAGATATCATTTGTTTTACCTGTATTTGATGCGTAGTATGTTAATTTTAATTTTTGACCATCTTTTTCACGAACCCCGTCAGAACCTACTTTCCAACCAGCCTCATCCAATAATTTTTTAGCCTTTTCTACGTCGTGCGGATATTTATTAATACCTTCTTCTGTATATGCCCATGAAACTGGAGCAATTGGTACGTTAGCGACAGAGCCATAGCCTTGTAAAGCTGTATCCACATACTTCTTACGGTCTAATCCATAAGTAAGTGCTTGGCGTACCTTTTTATCTTTCAAATACGACTTCTTATTATTTACATAGATATAAGCAATATCACTTGATGATTCAAGATTAATATTTGCAAACTCCAATCCTTTTAATTGGTCTATATTTTCAGGGTTCGCTCTAAATCCACTATAGTCCAGTTCACCTGTTTGGAATAATTGGAATCCAGTATCACCTGATGTGATTTTGTAAATAAAGTTTTTAATTTTTGGTTTACCTGCATAATAATTTTCGTTAGCAACAAAGCGGACTTCTTGACCTGGAACATATTTTTCAAATTTATATGGACCCGCTGCAATTGGTTGCCCATATAATGCTTTTAAATAGTCTAAACTTGTATTTTGTTTATAATCTTTTCCATAATAAGCTTTTGATAGCACTGGGCCACCTAAATTCGTTAGCGCCTGTGAATTAACTTTTTCAGTTGTAATTTTAATTGTCTGTGGATCAACAACTTGGATTCCTTCAATAGAAGTTGCTTTTCCTTCTTTATATTCTTTCCCACCTTTAACAGCATACTGAGCAATATCCAATCCACCTTCATACGCTTTATCATGAAGTAGTGTTAATGTAAATGCTACATCATCCGCTGTTAGAGGCGACCCATCACTAAATTTTAAATTTTTACGTAAATGGAATGTATATGTTAACTGGTCAGCAGAAATATCCCATTTTTCTGCAAGATCCGGAACAGGTTTACTTTGTTTGTCTGTTGTTACTAATGAAGCAAAAATAACCGACGTTACATTTCCATCCCAACCATTATCTTGGAAATACGGAAGGAAAACTCCCCCTGGCTTAGAAATGGCTGTAATGAAAGTATCTTTTCGTTGATTTGCTTTCTCTGGACTTTTCTTTTTATCTGTAGCTGGAATTGATTCAATCTTAGAATCTTTTAAATCCTGCTTTTTTACTGGTTCTGTAGAAGCCGTATCCTCCTGTCCCCCACAAGCAGATAACACAAGCGAACTACTAAGTAATACTGAAAATACACCAGCCCATTTTTTTGTCTTTTTCTTCATTGTCCCCACCCTAACTGTTTAATAGTTATACCCTTTGAACTTATTAGCTTATGTATGCCTCCCACAGCACATTTATAGCCAATCGGAAAAGTCGGTTTTAATCAGAAAAAAATAGATGTTTTTGAGGGGTAACAATCTTATTCCGACCTTTCCGGTAGACTTTATGGTTATTAGCTTATATCGTTCATTATATTTTGTCAATTCTTTCTAAATAAATATTTTGAGAATTTTCCCAAAATTATCACTCTATCCTTATACTTTAAGAAAACTCAGCTATAATTCGTATTAAAAACTTAAAAATCTACTTCTATTTCTTCAGCATGCAACATAGAATACTAATAACCAATTACCAAAAAGGGGGCGAAAATATGGACAACCTATTCCAATACGTCCTGCACTACGTATTATTAACAATTATGATAGTCGGGGCGCTATTAGTATTCCCGTTCTTCCCAAAGTTCGTCCTCTTTTTAGCTTTTTTTATCATGCTCGGGATCGCTATTATAATTTCAACAAGAGAAGATGCCACGCAGAAAGAGAGCAGAGTTCAGCGCGTAAAGCTGTAACTTTGCTCTCTTTTCGTTTTCAATCACTAGTCTCTGTTACACATATTTATCCCGCTATTTGCCGGGCAGTACCCCCCCCACTGATTAAAGTTTCACTTTATCTCTCGGGAAATAATTAGCCTTTGTTTTTGTGATTACTCCTATTGAAAAGCCACTAATGGCATTTATTTTTCACCTTATCATTTCATACGCTTCACAAGCTATGCAAATTGAGAAACACGGATTTATCTAAGTTACTGTTTCACGTGAAACACATCGCTTCATTTAATCTTTAAAGCAAAATATCATTATGAAAAAGCCACTTCCTCCAGCAAAACTGAAAGGAAGTGGCTTTCTACTCTTTACTCCACAATATTCTCTAACTCACTATATAACTTCGCTCGTAACAACTCTTTCATCGTTTTTTCCTCATATAATTTTTCAAGTCTTTCAACATCAGCTACATGTTCCATTTCACATTCTATTGCATATATATCTTCTTCTACATGCATTAACTCATTTTCAATCTCTTCAAGATTCCTAGCTTTTTTCTCTTTTACTGGAACCATTTCAACACTCTTTCTCCCTTGGCGTTTTTGCTTTATTACTTGCTTCTCAAGCTTTTCTTCCCATTTTTGACGAGCCCATGCATAGTTTCCTGCAAACTCAAATAATTTACATTCATCAATCCAGTACGTCTTTTCAAATAACTTATTTAAAAAATAACGATCATGTGAAACAGCTAGGATTGTTCCATTATATTGCTCAAGGGCTTCCTCTAAAACTTCCCTTGATTCAATATCAAGATGGTTTGTCGGCTCATCTAAAATTAGAAAATTGATGTCTTGATACATAAGTTGCGCAAGTCTTAACCTCATTTTTTCTCCACCGCTCAGTTGCGTTACTTTCTTAAATACTGCTGGACCATAAAATAAAAACTTAGCCAATATATGCCTTGCTTCTCCTTCAGTTACAGCTACATACTCTCTAAACGCTTCTAATACATTACTCTTCACATTTCCATACGTATGCTGTGATAAATAACCAATTTTGACACTACTACCAATTCGAATTTCACCAACGTCTGGATTTATTTCTTCTAATAGTAGTTTTAATAATGTAGTCTTTCCTGTACCATTACGACCAACGATAGCCGCACGCTCTTGAAAACGAACATGTAAATTCGCTTGTTCAAATAAAGGTCGGCCAGCAAAACCTTTACTCACTTCTTTCATTACAACAACATCTTTCCCGCTTCTCTCTTGCCCTTCAAACTGAAGACCCATCTGTTTTCGTTCTAAAATTGGCCTCTTTAATTTCTCTATACGTTCTAACGCACGTTCCATATTTCTCGCTCTTTTATGCAATCCTTCATTCGGAGGGTTCGCTTGATTTGCCCATTCACGTAGACGCTTAATTGCTTCTTTCATTTTCTTTATTTTCTTTTGTTGCTCCTGATAAGCTTGAAACTCTTGAAGTAATCTTTCTTCCTTCTCCTCAACGAACTGAGAATAATTCGTATGGTACACGTGAATCTCTCCATCTTCCAAATCAAAAATTTTCGTTACAACTTCATCAAGGAAATAGCGATCATGTGAAATAACCATAACTGTTCCAGTGTATTCTTTTAAAAATTGCTCTAACCATTCAACTGCAAATAAATCTAAATGATTTGTTGGTTCATCTAATAGAAGTAAATCTGGTTTCTGCAATAGCATATATGCAAGGCTTACTTTCGTCTGTTCTCCTCCACTTAATTCCGTAAATACTCTTGAAAATAAGTCTGTCACTTGTAAGCCATTTGCTACCTTCATTATATTTGCCTCGATTTCATAACCACCGAGAAACGCAAATTTTTCTTGAATGACTCCGTACCTCTCCATTAGCTTTTCCAAAGCAGATTGTTCCTGTTCCACCGCCATATTTTTTTCTAAAGCATGCATTTCTTTTTCTAATTCCTTTTCTACTTTAAAAGCAGAACTCAATACATCATATACAGTCATAGCCTCATCAAACTTCGGAATTTGTGCGACATGACCAATACGTGTACCTTTCTTCATATGAATGGCTCCTGCATCCAAACTCTCCATTCCCGTTAGAAGCCCAAAGATTGTTGTCTTCCCACTACCGTTACGACCAACTAATCCAACACGTTCACCATTCTTTATTTCAAGCGATATATTTTCAAATATAGTGTTTCCACCAAAAGATTTCGTTACATTATTTACACTACAAATAGTCATTTTCCGTACTCCTTTCAATATAAAAAACCATGAGAAAGAAACATTCCCCATGGTTTTCGGCATAGAAAAAGGAAGCCAAATAGCTCCCTTTTCACACGTTTATTAAAAATGGGTGAAGAGATTTCTATCGTTCAATAGTCACTATGCAATTGTTAAAAAAGGGCATACGTATCCCGTTAACAACTACATCATGAAAAATCGCACGACAAAAATAGATAAAATCTAAAAATTTGGCACGTGCAGCTAAAGAACGTTTCATCTCATTCACCCCTTTCGTACGGAATTTAATACTTACTTCTTTATTATACTTTCCAATTTCATGTTTGAATAGTCATTTTTCTGAAAATAATGAAGATAGACTAAACATTTCAATAAGTGACATCAAATCTTACAAAACTGTTATGTTCACGTAATGGAAAGCGATAGTACGAAAAGATGCCTCCCTATACAATAAAGATGTAAACAAGAGAGACAAACAAAAGGAGGAAACAAACATGATGAAAGAAATCGTAAAAGCAATCTTTGAGGTATTAGTGAACGGACAAGCAGTTGTAAAAGAACTAAATGAACTATAAAAAGGAGTGAAGAAATATGATAAACATGGTGAAAATGATTTTACACGCTTTAGTCGATGCAAAAGCAGTTAGCCAAGAATTAAACCAACAATAAAAAGGGGTATATGAATATGAAGAAAGCCATTATTATAATTGCAAGCACAGCAATTACTTTATACACAATAAAAAATAGAAAAAAGAGAAATAATGAAAATGTTCTATATTATCCATACACACTATTAGAGAAAAAATAAAAGACAAGGTACCCTATCGTAATGAGGATATCTTGTCTTTTATTTTTTCTCTATTGCCTTTAGAGGATTTCCTTCTCCTTTTCCCGAATGTATTAAGCGGGATTTTTACACATATTTTAAAGGGGCATATATATAAATGGATACACAACAACTATATTTTTTAAACGATATCGGTAAACAAAAACCAGAAAGTATTCGGAATAGAAGCGCTGCATGTCCATTTTGCGATAAAGAACATTTAACGGATATTTTAACAACTGATGGTTCTATTATTTGGTTAAAAAATAAATTTCCTACATTACAAGATACATTTCAAACAGTGTTAATTGAAACCGATAATTGCGAAGATCATATCGCAACATATACAGAAGAACATATGCGGAAATTAATGCAATTTTCTATTCAACATTGGTTACACTTACAGAAGAAAGAAGAGTTCGCGTCTGTGATTTTATACAAAAATCACGGTCCATTTTCAGGTGGAAGTTTGCATCATGCACACATGCAAATTATCGGAATGAAACATGTAGATTATCTTGAAAATATTGAAGAAGAAAATTTCCAAGGGGTAATTGTTCAAAAAAACGAACGCATTGAGCTTAACATTTCAGAGCGTCCCATTATTGGCTTCACTGAATTCAATATAATCATTGATAATATTTCATATATAGATGATATGGCAAATTACATTCAGCAAACTGTACGTTACATACTGACAGATTTCCATAAAGGATGCAGTAGTTATAACTTATTCTTCTATTACTTAAATGGAAAAATTATTTGTAAAGTTGTTCCTAGGTTTGTCGTTTCACCGCTGTATGTAGGATATAAAATACCTCAAGTTTCTACAAAACTAGAAGACGTAAAAATACAACTAGCGGAGTATTTCACAAAATGACACGATTATCAAAAAAATAGAGTAGGTTAAAACCTACTCTTTTATTACACCTTTATTTCGATAGTACACATCTTCTAATCCGATGTTATACTTCATGTTATTATCCGTCCACTCTGGCCCTAAATTCCCTGGCCATCCAGATGTATTCGCTATATATTTCAGTAATGCAAAATCAGTCAAACCTTTTTGCACCCCGCGCTTATATCCTTTCAGTAAATGCGGCATTGCAATTTGTGCATTTGTACGTGGATCTTTTAGCTCATCATCAGTTAAATTTTCTGGTGCAAGCCCGCCGCCGCGGTGCAGTTGAAACAATCCGAATGAAGTTCCATTATCTCCAACACTCCTTGGATTTAATCGACTTTCATGCTCAGCAATTGCAAGAGGTATCCATTCCGGAAGATTTACTTTCTTCGCTTCCTCTATAATGATTTGTTTCACCTGTTTTGCTTCTTCTGAATCAACATAGCTTGTTCCATTCACTAGCTTATCCATTCCTTCAGACTTTCCTTGGAAATATAAATATACTCCAAGAACAACTAAAAATCCTACAAAGAATTTCTTCACTACCTCTACCTCTTTCTCCGCTGAAATTTTTCCCCTTTCAGCCTTCCCTTTACAATTACCTACATTCTATTACTCTTTTATCATAGCAAATAACTATACATATTATCATCATGCTTTAGACCGATTTTGTGAAAAAACAGCTGGTAAATACGTGCAAAAATGTAACTTTCATAGACTATAACGCATTTATTGTATATAATTGTAAATTGAATTCTAAATATAAACTAGGAGAATAATAATATGAAAAAATGGCTGTTACTCTTATTTAGTTTACTACTATTAATTCCTGTCCCTATTTCCGCACAAAAAACTGAACAACCAAAAACCCTTATTTTATATAGTTCAAACGATGATCAAATTACAAGCGATATCCAAATACTTAATACACAAGTAGGGCATTTCACTAATAATATAACAATTAAAAACATAAAACAGTTAGCTGAAATAACTGATAAATCTTCGTATACACATGTTATTTACATGGGTGAAAAACAAGAAGAACTTTCTACTGAAGCAAAGGAATTTCTAGAAGGCTTCCCAGGACCATTACTAGTTTTAGGTCAAAATATAGAACAGTTATCTACTCGTTTTTCATTTATCACACTTAAAAATGAAGATATAAACTCTGATACAATTGAATATCCAACACGTAAACTAAAGAATATATTAGAAGAAGAAAGATCAATTAAACAACTTGATACAAACGGAACAATTCTCGCACATGCTTTAAGAGGAAATAATACTTATCCATTAATTGTACAGCAAAATAATTCTTATTATGTAGCTACTTCTAACCTCTTTGATTGGATATCTTATTATATTGGCGAAAGCCTATTTTCTTATTTTCAGCAAAAACCCGAAACCAATAAAAAATTAGCTTATTTACGTCTTGAGGATGTTCACCCAGCAGCAGATATAAATCAATTGAAAGAAATTGCTGAATTACTAAAAGAGAAGAAGATCCCTTACATGATCACTGTTATTCCTGTATATACAGATCCAGATACAGGTAAAACACTACATTTAAAAGATAAACCCGAACTAGTCGATCTTTTACGCTCTATGCAAGATGATGGCGCAGCGATTATTATGCATGGTTACACTCACCAATTTTATGATAGTGAAACTGGGGAAGGTTTTGAATTTTGGGACGTAAAGACGGATCAACCAATTCGCCAATCGAAACATGAAAAACCGAAGAGAAAAGATGAATTTCCAAATATAGAGTCATATAACCAATATGTAAAAAAAGGGGAAGAGTTTGAGGAAAAATATACGACAGATCATATCGAAAAGGGGATTCAAGAACTTGTAGATGCTAAACTATATCCTGTCGCCTTTGAAGCACCTCATTACACAATGTCTCAAAAAGGGTATGAAATATTATCAAGATACTTTTCAACTTATGTAGGACAACTACAGTTAAGTGATACAACTTGGAAATCCATGCACTCTCCAGCATATAGAAGTACACCATCATTTCTACATGGAATGAAATTAATGCCTGAAACAGTCGGTTTTATTGAAGAAGATAAGCCACAAGCTATTGCTAAAATGAAAGCAAATGCTTTATCTGTTGCTAAATTATCCGATGGGATTATTGGAGCATTCTATCATCCTTACTTAGGTGTGAAACCATTAAAAGAAGTGTTAAAGGATCTAGAGAGTATTCCAAATATAGAATGGATTGATTTACAAAAGGAAAAGAATGAAGTAAAAATGAAAGATATTCATATTACTACGAATAAAGACGGCATTCACGTTAAAAAACCAACAAGTGCAAATGACATAATTGATTATATAAAGCAATATGGCTTCTTCCTTATACTAGGATTCGTTATCATTGTCTTTCTTTTATTATTAAAACGTGCGAAAAAATTAGAATCCTAATACAAAACCACCGAGCGGAACGCTTGGTGGTTTTTTGTCATATATCAAACCGTGGCATTTTACTAAATAAATTCAACTTTTACTTTTTCCGTTACATGATTAAAACTATAATTCCCCTATCCTTTCAAATAAAATTGACTTGTATTTTCATATATTGTTTTTGCGACCTTATCAATGGATATGTTTTTTATAGAACTAATTTCCTTTAATACCTCTCGAATCATTCTTGGGTGCGTTATAACATCCTCTTGAAATTCCCACGGACCATCTGTTTCTACCATCATATATTCAAGCGGATAATACGAAACGATTTTTCTAATCTTCTCCTTATGTAAAACATCCGGTGTAATCGAAATATAATAACCATTTCTCATCATCCGTTTCATTGTTTCATCGCTTCCTTTAAACCAATGGAAGTGTGCACGTGAAACTTTATATTTCTCTAGCAAATCACATACAATGTCAGCATCTTCATAAACTGCGTGTAATACAATCGGCAAATTATACTTACTAGCTAGTTCTATAAATTTTTTCAATACAGCTATGTATGGATCTGCAGCAATTCTTTCATCTTCTTTTCTCAAATAATAGGGCAAACCTACTTCACCAATCGCAACAATTTCCTCTGCGTTCTGTTCAATAAGTTGATAAATCTGTTCACACTCTTCTTTATGAATCTGTTGCTCTGGATGAAACCCTATCGCTGGATATATAAAGGGATACTTCTTCGCTAAAGATAACGTTTCCTTACAAGATTGATAATTCATAGATACCGCAATAAGCCCCTTTATTTCTTTACTATTTTCCACCTCTTTTAGTAATCTGCTCTTCTCTTCATCCTTATATTGATCAACATGTATATGACTATCAATCCATTTCATCTTTATGCCCCCATAAAAAAAACAAGAAAGGACTTCCTTTCTTGTTTTAGCATCTATATTATTTAACAATTAAGTTTGTTATGATATCAAATAATCCAATACACACTACGGCAACAGTAAAGTAGCTACAGAAATCTTTAATTGGTAACTTCACTACTTCTTCTTTACGCATCCCATTTTTCTCCCTTCTTACTAGATCCCTAATTATTTTTCTATCTGTATCTATTATGCAAAAAATATGACAAATTTACTATCGAATTAACTTACGTAAACCTTACAATGTTGTAAGGTTTAAAAAAGATCCCCATCTTTATTCAGATGAGGATTATTAAAAATTAGTTGGTTTTTCATTCTTCATTACAAACAGAAAGTAATACATTGATACTTTCTAGTTACACTATATGAAAATTACTATCTTTTAACTATCGAATTACATTACAGAAGGCTTACATGTTTGTAAGTTATGTGTAATGTAATTCGATAGTTCTCCTTACTTATATTTCGTACAATAAAGTTAGAAAGTAAGCCAAATAAGAAGAACAATCACATAACCAAATTACATTGCTAGTAGCTACTCTTCTTATACCTTTCACCCATGCTACTACAATGTACCCCCTTCCCCTTTATATAACAAAAAAGCCTTAGTCTATATGAAGTGCACCCCAATTGTTAGACACAGTCTAACAATTGGAGGTGCATTTTTTATGGCTAAATTTTCTTCAAAAGAAAAAACCCAAGCGGTGAAACGATATTTAGATGGTACAGAAAGTAGAAAAATAATTGCTAAATCTATAGGAGTTAACCCTAGCGTACTTCGTGAGTGGATTAGACGATATGAGTCTTCAGGTGAAAAGGCCTTTGAAAAGTGCTATACATTCTACCCAGCCCAGTATAAACTAGATGTACTTTATTATATGAATGAACACGGGACATCTATCAGAGAAACAGCAGCACTTTTCAATATACCGTCTTATGAAACACTTCGGAAATGGAAAATAGCTTATGA